>NZ_JBITXP010000003.1:0-379626 GCF_044544765.1 Streptomyces sp. NPDC053513 | reverse complement strand
GTGCCCCCCCCGCCCCCCCCCGCCCCCCCCCCCCCCCCCCCCCCCGCCCCCCCCCCCCCGCGCCGCCCCCCCCCCCCCCCCCCCCCCCCCCCCCCCCCCCCCCCCCCCCCGCCGTTCCGGCGAACCGTTCGCGGACCGTCGACGTCCCTGCCGTTATGAACACGTTCAAGAACGGGATGCGCCAGCTGCTGCGCTTCGCGGTCCTGGAGGTGCGCTGCTGCGCCTTCGCCGTCGCGCTCGTCGGCGGCATCGCCGTCTCGAAGCTGCTGCCCGAGCTGCCGGTCGCCCGGTACGACCTGCTGCTCCTGTACGGCGTCGGGCTCACCGTCCTCGCGTGGAAGGTCGGTTGGGACTCCGGCCGGGACGTCGCCGTGATCGCCGGCTGCCACGCCATCGGGCTCCTCTTCGAGCTGGTCAAGGTGCGGATGGGCTCGTGGAGCTACTCGGAGGACGCCCTGACGAAGTTCGGCGGGGTGCCGCTGTACGGCGGGTTCCTGTACGCGGCGGTCGGCAGTTACGTCTGCCGCGCCTGGCACCTGTTCGACCTGCGGCTCACGGGCTACCGGCCCCGGATCACGGCGGTCCTCGCCGGGGCCGTGTACGTGAACTTCTTCAGCCACCACTGGCTGCCCGACGCCCGCTGGGCCCTGGCCGCGCTGCTGCTCGTCGCGACGGCGGGGACCTGGGTGCGGTTCCGGGTCGGCGAGAGCGACCACCGGATGCCCCTGGCCCTGTCCTTCGTCCTGATCGGCTTCTTCCTCTGGGTCGCCGAGAACGCGGCCACGTACGTCGGCGCCTGGAGCTACCCGGACCAGCTGGACGGCTGGCAGCCGGTCTCCCTCGCGAAGTTCGGCGCCTGGGCCCTACTGATCACGGTCACGTTCACCCTCACGGCAAATCGGACATTCTTCATGCACGGCCGCCGGAACCGTGCTACAGTCGAGATCAGTTGCAGTCGTGGTTCCCATTGAACTTACAAGTGCCTTCGACGATTCGACATCGTCAGGCACTTTATGTGTTTTCGGTGCAGTTTTCCGGACGGGGCAATCATCACGGCGACGCCGGGATCCGCACAGTGCGGCTCCCAGGGCTACGCCCCGAAGGAGACAAGATCATGGCCAATGGCACCGTGAAGTGGTTCAACTCGGAAAAGGGCTTCGGCTTCATCGAGCAGGAGGGTGGCGGCCCGGACGTGTTCGCCCACTACTCCAACATCGCCACCTCCGGCTTCCGTGAGCTCCAGGAAGGCCAGAAGGTGACCTTCGACGTCACGCAGGGCCAGAAGGGCCCGCAGGCGGAGAACATCCTCCCCGCCTGACGTTGACACGTCCGTCGCGGCCGGGGTCCCCACCCGTGTGGTGGGGGCCCCGGCCCGTCGCGTTTCCCAGACTTCTCACCGGACCAGGTGCCGCATGAACACCACGCCCCCGAACGCCACGCCCTCCGAGGACGCCTCCGCGACGGCCGTGACCTTCGCCGCCTTCGACCTGCCGGCCGGCCTGCTCGCGGAGCTCGCCCGCCGCGGCGTCGAGACGCCCTTCCCGATCCAGGCCGCCACGCTCCCGGACGCCCTCGCGGGCCGCGACGTCCTCGGGCGCGGGCGGACCGGCTCCGGCAAGACGCTCGCGTTCGGCCTGCCGCTCCTCGCCCGCACCGCCGGGCGCCGGGCCGAGGCCCGCAAGCCGCTCGCCCTGGTCCTGGTCCCCACCCGCGAGCTGGCCCAGCAGGTCGCCGACGCCCTCACCCCGTACGCCGAGGCGCTGGGGCTCCGTCTGGCCGCCGTGGTCGGCGGCATGTCGATCGGACGGCAGGCCACGGCGCTCCGCGACGGCGTCGAGGTCCTGATCGCCACCCCCGGCCGGCTCATGGACCTCGTCGAGCGCAAGGACTGCCGTCTCGACCGGGTGGCGGTCACCGTCCTCGACGAGGCCGACCGGATGGCCGACATGGGCTTCCTGCCGCAGGTCACGGAGGTGCTCGACCGGGTGCCGGGCGGCGGCCAGCGGATGCTGTTCTCGGCCACGCTCGACCGTGACGTCGACGAACTGGTCGAGCGCTACCTCCAGGACCCGGCCGGCCACTCCGTCGACCCCTCCGCCGCCGCCGTCTCCACCATGGAGCACCACGTGCTGCACGTGCACGGCGCCGACAAGTTCGCCACCGCCACGGAGATCGCCGCCCGCGACGGGCGCGTGATCATGTTCCTGCGCACCAAGGCCTCCGTCGACCGCTTCGCCAAGCACCTCCTCGGCAGCGGCGTGCGGGCCGCGGCGCTGCACGGCGGCAAGTCGCAGCCGCTGCGGGCCAGGACCCTGGAGCGCTTCAGGAGCGGCGAGGTCCCCGTCCTGGTCGTCACGGACGTGGCGGCGCGCGGCATCCACGTCGACGAGCTCGACCTGGTCGTCAACGTCGACCCGCCCGCCGACTCCAAGGACTACCTGCACCGCGGCGGGCGCACCGCCCGCGCGGGCGAGTCGGGCCTCGTCGTCACGCTGGTCACGCCCGAGGAACGCCGTGACGTGGCCCGCCTCATGACGGAGGCCGGCATCCGCCCCCGCGAGACCCGGGTCCGCTCCGGCGAGGCCGAGCTGACCCGTATCACCGGCGCCCGCAAGCCCTCGGGCGTGCCGGTCGACGGCAGCGCGCCGAGCCAGGAGCGCGACCGGCGCGGCGGGGCGGCCTTCCGGGGCATCGGCACCGTCCCGGGGCGCCCGGGCCGCGCGAAGAACGAGTCCCGCCGGGCCGCCGAGGCCCGCAAGACGGCGGAGGCCCGCCGGGCGGCGAAGATCCGACGGGGCGGCTGACCGGACGGCCCGACGCGTCCCGGAGCCGGGGGCCGGCACGGCGCCCCGCCACCGGGCCCGGTGGCGCCGGTTCCCCCCGGTGACGGCGAAGCCCCTCCCCGTGCGGGGAGGGGCGTCCGGCCGGAACCCGAACTCCGGCCGGACGGCGGGAATCCGGACTCCGGCCGGACCTGCGGACGCCTGAACTCCTGCCGGAACGGCGGGTGTCTGGCTCTCCTACCGGATCGGCGGGTGCCTGGACTCCAGCCGGACTGGCGGGTGTCTGAACTCCTGCCAGACCGGCCGAAATCCGGCACCTCGGCCGGGCCTACCAGCGTCCGGACTCCTGCCGGACCTGCGAGCGCCCGGTACTCCGGTCGGACCGGCGGCCACCTGGTGCTCCAGCCGGTCCGGCGGGTGTCGTCAGACGCTCCAGATCTCCTTCATCGTCTCCACTTCGCCCTTGGCGTTCAGCGTGACCTCGTAGACGTTGCCGTAGCAGCCGTAGGGCGCCTCCACCTTGGGGTAGTCGTCGGGAGCCCCGATCTCCTGGGCCAGGCAGCGGTCGACGTGCAGCGCCAGCTGCTCGTGGTCGACCTGCTTCGACTGGCCGGGGCCGAGGGCCAGATACGCCTTGACGCTCCGGGGAAGGACGTAGTGCTTGGTCGGATCCCCCTTGTCGGCGCCGTAGATCCAGTCGTTCGGCGTGCAGTGCGGCTTGGCCTCCGCGGCCTCGAAGCCGCCGGCGTCGCGCATCAGCTGGACCTTCAGCTTCAGGTGCCCGGCGGGCAGGGTCGGCGGCTTGCCGCAGTCGCCGCCCTTGCCGTCGCCGTCGACGTCATCGGCCGGAGCGCCGTCCCCGGCCTCGCCGGGGTCCGACGTCCCGGACGCGGTGGCCGACGGCGAGGCGCTGCCGCCGGAACCCCCGGGCACGCCCGCGGCGTCGGGGTCGTCCGGGCCGCAGGCGGCGACGGCGCCCAGGGTGGCGAGGAGCGCGATCGCGCTGAGAACACGGCGGGTTGAGGTCATTCTTCCGTTCCCCCGAATGAGAAAGCTCGATGTCGTGATCATGATTGATCGACGGAGCTTTCTACCCCACGGAGTTACCGGAAGGCCAACGGGCACGACGGGGCGAGGGCCGTCAGTCCCGTCCCGGGGCCTTCGTCGTGACCAGCAGGCCCGTCAGGAGGCCCGCGAGGAGCAGGAGGCCGGCGGTGGTCCAGAGGGCGACGGAGTAGCCGCCCAGGACGGCCTCGTTCGTCCGCGTGACGGCCGCCCTCAGCGCTTCCGGGACGTTGCCCGGGTCGATGAGGAGGCCGCCGCGGACCGCCTCCGCCAGGGACTGCGGAAGGCCCTCGACCTCGTCGAGGCGGCCGGAGATCGCCGCGGCGAGGACGCTGCCGAACAGCGGGACGGCGAGCCATCCGCCGAGGCCCTGGGCCGCCAGGACGGCCCCCGCCGTGCCGCCGGAGCCCCGGGGGCCGGTCGCTCCGGTCGCGGTGGCGAGCAGCGGCCCCAGTGCCAGGCCGAGGCCGAGGCCGACGAGGAGGATGCCGGGCAGGACGACGGCGGCGTACGAGCCGTCGGTCCCCATGCGGGTCAGGAGCCCCAGGCCGGCGGCCGCGAGGACCAGGCCCGGGACGGCGAGGTGACGGGGCGCCAGCCGGGCCTGGAGGCGGCCGGAGAGCTGGGCGGCGACGAGGACGGCGGCGGCCATGGGCAGCAGGTCGAGGCCCGTCCGGGACGGGCTGTGGCGGAGGACGGCCTGGAGGTACAGGAACACGATCAGGAACAGGGTCGGGGTGCTCAGGCCGACGAGGGCGAGGACGAGGAGGGAGACGGCCCGGTCCCGGTCCCGGAAGAGGCGGGACGGGACGAGCGGGTTGCTCGTGCGGGTCTGCCACCACACGAAGGTCACCAGGAGGGCCACGCCGACGAGCAGGAGGGCCACGGTCGGGGGCGCGGTCCAGCCACGGGCGTTCATGCCCTGGACCTCCTGGGCCCGGTCGAGGCCGAAGGCGAGGGCGGCCAGTGCACCGGTGCCGAGCAGCAGGCCCGGTCCGTCGAGGCGGGCGGCGGCACGGGCCGACCGGTCGTCCGCCAGCAGGGCGGCCGGGAGGGCGGCGATCAGGGCGAGCGGGACCGCGGCGAACAGGCACCAGCGCCAGCTCAGGGTCTCGGCCAGCCAGCCGCCCGTGAAGGCGCCGACGGCCACGCCTCCGCCGGCGAGCACGGCGTAGACCCCGAAGGCGGTGCCGCGCTCCTTCGGGTCGGTGAAGCCGCCGCCCACCAGGGCGAGCGCGACCGAGGAGAGCAGCGCGGCGAAGACGCCCTGGAGGGCGTGCGCCGTGACGAGCACGCCGGCGGCGGGGGCCGTGCCGCCGAGCACGGAGGCGAGGGCGAAGCCGGCAAGGCCGAGGAACGCCGTCCGCCTGCGGCCCAGGAGGTCGGTGAGGTGTCCGCCGAGCAGGAGCAGGGCGCCGAAGGCGAGCCCGTAGGCGAGGGACACCAGACGGAGGTCCCCGACGGGCATCCGGAGGTCGGCCTGGATCTCCGGCAGCACGACGTTCGCGCTCGTGGCGCCGACGAGGACCAGGAACTGCGCCGCCGCGGCGAAGGCCAGGCCCCACCACCGGCGGGGAGACGGCCCGGCCTGGTCGGTCGGGGCGGTGGGCGTCCCCCAGGCGCCGGGAGCGGCGCCGACGGGCGGCCCGAAGCCCGGCGGCACCGGGCCGTGACCCGTCGGCGCCGTCGGGGGGTACGTGGGGTGCGGAGGGAGCGGCCGGGGGTCGGCGGAGTGCTGGGCGGGGATCCGCGGGTCCTGCGGCGTCACCCGCGTCTCGGGTGCGAAGTCCAGCAACCGGGCCGCGTGTCGGCCCAGTTGGGCGAGGACGGCGCCGGGCAGCCACTCCTCGTCCCGGTCCGTCGCCGTGCGCGCCGCCACGTCGGCGGGGGTCGGGCGCCGGGCCGGATCCTTGTCCAGGCATGCCCGTACGAGATCGAGCAGCGAGTCCGGGACGCCCGTCAGGTCCGGCTCGTCCTCCGCGATCCGGAACAGGTGGGCGCTGAGGCCGCTGTCGGTGGCGCCGAAGAGGAGCCGGCCGGTGGCGGCGTACACCAGGACGGCGCCCAGGCAGAACACGTCGCTGGCCGGGGTGAGTTCGAGTCCGCGCACCTGCTCGGGCGACATGAAGCCCGGCGAGCCGATCAGCATGCCCGTGCGGGTGTGCAGGCTGTCTCCGCCGAGGCCGTCCATCGCCCGCGCGATGCCGAAGTCGATGACGCGCGGCCCGTCCACGGTCACCAGCACGTTGGACGGTTTCAGGTCGCGGTGGATCAGTCCCGCCGCGTGCACGGACCGCAGCGCCGCGGCGAGCCGGTTGGCGAGGACGCGGACCGAGTGCTCGGGCAGCGGCCCGAAGTCCCGTGCGACGACGGTGGTCAGGTCGGGGCCGGGGATGTACTGGGTCGCCACCCACGGCACCGGCGCGTCGGTGTCGGCGTCGAGCACGGCCGCGGTCCATTCGCCCCCGACCCGCCGGGCGGCCGCCACCTCGCGCGCGAAGCGCCGCCGGAACTCGGGGTGCTGGGCGTGCTCGGCCTGCACCACCTTCACGGCGACCGTCCGCCCCGCTTCGGAGCGGCCGAGGTACACCAGTCCCATCCCGCCCGCGCCGAGCCGGGCGATGAGTCGGTAGGGGCCGATGCGCGTCGGGTCTTCGGTGATCAACTGGTCCACGGAACCAACATAGTTGAGGTGTGCGCGACCCCGTGCGGGATCACCCGGATCACGGTGGGATCACCCGGATCACGGCCGTCCGGGCCGTTCACGGCGCCGCCGGGGCGAAGGACAGCATGCGGGCCCGGTGCATCCTGTCGTCGCCGCTCACGCTCGACGGCGTGATCACGATGCGGCCCTTCACGTAGGCCAGGCGTCCGGCGAGCATGGCGTACTCCGTGGCCACGGCCGAGGCCGGATGGTTCAGGACCCGTTTCTCGGTGTCCGCGCCGCCCGGACCGAGGCGGATGATCCCGCCCGGCCGGCTGGGCGTGGCGGACTCGTAGACGAGCGCGGCCGAGCCCGCCTCGGCGTGCAGGGGGTGGAGCCTGGTGAGGGAGGACCTGACGCCCCAGAGGAACTTCCCGGTTCCGAGGTCGTAGGCGCCGACCCGGTCCGTGCCGCCGAGGTAGACGGTGTCCGGGCCGACGAGCGTGCCGTCGCACTCCTGGATGTCCTCGCCCGACTCCCCCGCGTCGGCGCAGTAGGTGAAGCCCTTCGCCCGGGGGTCGATGGTGGTGCGGAGCTTCCCGTCCGGGCGCAGGGCGACGACCCTCCAGTCGTCGCGCCGCACGCCGCGGAAGGTGGTGAGGACGACGGGGTCGACGGAGAGGACCCTGCCGACCTCCCATCCCGGCGGGGTCCGGAAGCGCCAGAGGACCTTGCCGGTGCGCGGGTCGAGAGCGCGCAACTGGCTGTAGCTCCTCGTCCGGTCGACGCTGATCGCACAGTCGGCCTTCACCAGGAGCCGGGCGCCGCCCGCCACGTCGTCGGGGTGGCACCTGCCGGGTTCCTCCAGGGGGATGTCGTAGAGCTTCGTCCCGTCGCCGACGCGGTAGGCGGCGGCCTTCATGCCCTGCCCGACGGCGAGGACGTCGCCGCTCAGGGCGGTGTTCACGATGATCGTGTCGTCCCCGGAGCCGGTCCTGGTGAGCTGTCGGTGCCAGCCGGTCCTGCCGGTCCTCAGGTCGATCATCTGGAGCTGGTCGCAGCGGTATCCGCTCCAGGCCTCGCGGTTCTGGCGGACCACGACCACCTTGCCGTCCGGCGTCGGGGCGGCGGGCGTCTCGCAGACGGGCGTGGGCAGGTGCACGGTCCAGAGCTCGGCGCCGTCCGAGAGGCGGTGGGCGGTGACCTTCTTGTAGAGGGCCTGGACGACGGTGTCGCCGACGGTCCACAGGTCGCGGACCTCGACGGAGCGCCGGGGCAGGTCCGTCGGGTCGTCGACGACCCACGCCGTCGCCTCCCCCGGTCCGCGGCCCGCGTTGATCTCGTCCGAGGTCGGGACGCGCTCCGGTGCGGGCGTGCGGACGGCGGGGGTACGGGACGGGGTCGGCGCTCCGGAGGGGCGCGGGGTCCGCTCCGCCACCGGGGCGGCCGGACCGCCCCACCAGCCGCCGCCGGCCGCGTACACGCCCCCGCCCGCCAGCAGGAGCAGCACGACGAGGACCGCGGCGAGCACCGGCCTCCTGCCGAAGCGTCCGCGCCGGGGCGGTGGCCCGGACGGGGCGTACCCCTCCGGGGCGTACGGGTTGCCCGGCACCGGCTGCTGCGGCGGACGCGGTGCGTACCAGGGCTGCGAAGGGCGTTGCATCGGTCTTCCCGCTTCTTTCGTCCCGGTTGTCTCTCGTCCCGGTTCTCGTTCGTCCCGCTTCTCTCTCGTCCCTGCTCGGCGGTGGGCCTACGCCGCCACGTGTTCGCCGGACGGGTCCGCGACGACGATCCGGAGGTGCGCCGGGGCGTACTTGCGCGCCTTGGTCACCATCTTCCGCAGGTCGAACTTGGCTCGGGGGACCGCGACGTGGATCGGGGCGGGCATCTCCGGGTCGTGGGCGAGGCCGGTCCCGCCCGCCGGGAGGGAGGCGCCGGGACGCAGCCGCGCGCCGATCAGGGTGTGGGCGCCGCCCTCCGGGGTCGCCACGACCAGCTGGGTGATGTCGCTCCAGGGCAGCGGGACGGTGCCGAACCGGGCGCCGGCCGCGTCGAACTGGAAGGCCGTACGCCGGTTCTCGTACCAGGAGACGATGAAGGGGAGCGCCGCCACGATGACGACACCGCCCTTCATGTCGAGCGCCCATCCGAGGAGGACGGCGAGCCCGACGACGCCCGCGATCGCGCCCCACAGACCCGCCTGGTCCCGCGCGGAGAACGGGTGGGTCACCCGGTAGCGCTCCCATCGGGCCGTGCGGCGGGTGGGGCCCGCGCCGGGCCTGCTGCCGGCCTGTGCCATGACGGTTTCTCCCTCACTTCCGACGACGCGGGCCGGCTGCCGCCCCCACGGCGGCAGCCGACCCGACGGGGCCACCCTGGCGCGGGGCGGTGGAAAGCCGATGAAATGCTGCTGAAGCGAAGGTCTTGGGAAGCGGTGCGGGCACCGCGCGTACGGGGGACGTGGGGGCGAGGACGTGGGTGTGGAGCCGACGGGCCGGGGCGCGGGCCCGGCCGGGGCGAGCGGGCCCCTGCGGATCGACCTGCTGGGGCCCGTCCGGGCCCTGCGCGGCGACGTCCCGGTCGACCTCGGTCCGGTCCGCCGGCAGGCGGTGCTCGCCGCCCTGGTCCTGCGCGCCCCGGGCTTCGTGACGTACCGGCAGCTCCTCGACGACGTGTGGGGCGCCGAACCGCCGGGCACGGGCCACCGCGTCCTGCCCAGCTACGTGTACGCGCTCCGCAGGGCACTGGACGCGCCGGACTCCGGGCCGGACCGGTCGGTGATCGGCGGCGGGCGCGGCGGCTACCGCTTCGAGCCCGGCGGGGCCCGCACCGATCTCGCCGAGCTCGCCGAGCAGGCGGACCGCGGCCGGCGGGCGAAGGCCGCGGGCGACCTCGCCGCCGCCCTCGACGCGGTCGGCCGGGCGCTCGCGCTGCTCCGCGGCGAGCCCCTGCCCGGCCTGCCGGGGCCGCTCGCCGACACCGAGCGCCAGCGGCTCGCCCGGCTGCGCCGGGCCCTGCACCAGGAGCACGCCGAGTGCCTCGTCCTGCTCGGGCGCCACGCGGAGGCCCTGGACGGCCTCATGGCGGCGCCGCTGGCCCTCCCGTACGACGAGCCCCTCGCGGCCCTCCGGATGCGCGCGCTGTACGGCAGCGGGCGCCAGGCCGAGGCGCTGGCCGTCTACGGGGAGACCCGGGCCCGCCTCCTCGACGAGCTGGGCGTGGAACCCGGCGAGGACCTGCGCCGCGTCCACCAGGCCGTCCTGCGCCGCGACGACGCCCTGCTCCTCGGCCGGGTCCCGGTGCCCCGAGGGGAGGCCGCGCCCGGCGGGGCGGGACACCGGGACACGGACGGGAACGACGAGGAACCGGCCCGCCCGGACGCGAACGGGAACACCCGGGAACCGACCCGCCCGGACGCGAACGGAAACACCCGGGAACCGACCCGCCCCGGCCCGGACGAGGAGACCGGCGAAACCGTGCGGCCCGGCATCGACCTCCCCCGCCCCCACCCCCCATCCCACCCTCGCCCCCGGCGGAACGAACTCCCCGGGGACACCGCCTGTCTGGTGGGGCGCGAGGCGGAGCTCGCGGTGCTCACCGCCGCCGTGCACCCGGGAGCGGTGTCCGTGATGACCGTGGACGGGACGGCGGGCGTCGGCAAGACCGCTCTGGTCGTGCGGGCCGCGTGGACACTGGCCGACGAGCACCCCGACGGCTGTCTGTTCGTGGACCTGGAGGCGTACGGCGCCGCCGACGAAGACGCCCGTCCGCACCGGGCCCTGCGCCGGCTGCTCCGCACGGTACGGGGAGGGGACGAGGAACTCCCCCCGGGCTCGGGCGACATGGACGCCGGGGACGATCCGGCGGAGCTGGTCACGGCCTGGCGCGCGGCCACCAGCGGGCTGCGGCTGCTGCTCGTCGTGGACGGCGCCCGGAGCGCCGAGCAGGTCCGGCCGCTGCTGCCCGCGGGACCGGGGAGCCGTGTCCTCGTGGCGGGGCGGCAGCGCCTGCCCGGCCTCGACGCCGAGGTGCGGCTCACCGTGGAGCCGCTGGACACCGGTGACGCGGTCGGTCTGCTGCGCACGCTCCTCGGGGAGTCGCGGGCGGACCGCGAGCCCGAGGCCGCCCTGGAGCTCGCCCGGCGCTGCGCCGGCCTGCCGCTGGCGCTGCGGATCGCGGGCGCCCGGCTGCAGAACCGCCCGTCCTGGACCCTGGCGTTCCTGGCCAGGCGGATGTCCGACGACGTGCGCGGTCTCGGCGAGCTGCGGGCGGAGGACCGCAGCGTGGAGGCCGCCTTCCGGCTCTCGTACGACCGGCTGGAGCCCGAACTGCGGCGGGGGTTCCGGGCGTTGGGGGCGGTGCCGACCGTCCGTTTCGACGGGCTGGGCCTGGCCGCCGCGCTGGGCCGTCCCCGTGCGCACGCCGAGGGGATCCTGGAGGACCTGGTCGACGCGAGCCTGGTCCAGGAGCCGCATCCCGGCCGCTATCGGCTGCACGATCTCGTCCGGGCCCATGCGCGGCAGCTCGCCGCCGCGGTGCCCGAGGAGGCGGCCGCGGACCGCGCGGCCGTCCTGCGGCTCTACACGACGGCCGGACGGACGGCGGGCGACTGGGGTCCCGAGACCTTTCCGGCCGTCCCCGGCGCGGCCGGGTCCCCCTTCGGCGGCCAGCGGGAGGCCTCGGAGTGGCTGGACGCGGCCGGTGGAGAACTGCTCGACGTGGTGGCCGCCGCGGCCGCCTCGGGCGCGTACGACCACGCCTGTCTGCTCGCGGAGGCCCTGGTCGACCACCAGCTCCGCCGGGGCCATCACCACGAGGCCCGGGCGGCACTGGAACTCGCGCTGCCGTGCGCGGAGACGGCCGGCGACCGGCGGCTCTCCTCCGCTCTGCGGAACTGCATGGGGGTCGTCGACATCCACCGGGGGCGGTTCCGGCAGGCGCACACGTGGTTCACGGAGGCCCTGCGGCACGCCCGTGGTCAGGGCGATCCGCGGAACGAGGCGCGGGCGATCGCGGGGACGGGGGTCGCGCTGTGGCCGCTGGGCCGGGTCGAGGAGGCCGTCGGTCTCCTGAGCCGGGCCCTGGAGCTGGCGGCCGGTCTCGGCGACGACTGGCTGACCGGGGTCTCGACCTGCAACCTCGGGGCGATCCACGCCCTGCGGGGACGGCACGAGGAGGCCCTCGACCACTACGGCGCGGCCCTCGCCCTCGCCGAGAAGAACGGCCGTCCCAGGACGATCGCCCAGTCCCTGTGCTTCGTCGCGGACGCCCACCTGGCGCTCGGCCGCCACGCGGAGAGCGCCGCCCTGCTGCGGCGGGCGGCCGAACTCGCGGAGGAGGCGGGGGACATGATGCTGCGCGCGGCGGCGCTGTCGCAGCTCGCGGCCGCCGAGCACGGGCGGGGGCGGCTGCGCGCGGCCGTCGACACCCACCACGAGGCCCTGTCCACGCTCACCGAACACAGCAGCACCTGGCTGGAGATGGAGATCCGCATCCGCCTCGGCGGCACCTACGCGGCGGCGGGCCGCCGCGCGGAGGCCCACCGGGAGTTCCGCACCGCCCTCTCCCTCCCCGGCGCCGGGGACCACCCCGGGCAGTACGACCGGGCCCGCGCCGGGCTGACCGGCACGGGCGACGCCCCCGGCCGGTAGGCGCGGACCTCCCGCCCGAAAAAGGCCGGGGGCCGGACGGGGCCCGCGCCGCCGCGCACGTCGACGCCGATCTCGATCACGGAGGGCGGCATCGGGGAGGCGGACGGTCGCGCGTGACCCGGATCACAGGGAACGTTCGCGCGGTGCGGGGCCTCCTTCAGGTGTCGGCGCCCCGTGGTGCCCGACCCGAATCCGATGCGGAGGGGATCCCCATGGCGGTCATCGACATCCAGCGGCCTCGTGCGGCGGTCGGCGGGCGTGCCGTCGCCGTGTTGCTCGCCGTGCTCGCGCTGGCGCACGTCTACTGGGCGACCGGGCTGACCTGGCCGGCCGCCGACGAGCGGGGGCTCTCGCTCGCCGTCCTCGGCGGCGTCGTGTCCTTCGGGCCTGCGGTGGTGCTGCCGCTGGCCGTTCTGGAAGGGGGTGCCGCGGTGGCCGTGGCCGCGCACGCGCGCGGGGTGCGCGGCCACCGGGTGCCGCAACTCGTCACGTACGCCGTGGCCTGCGGGATGCTGCTGCGCGGGGCGGCCGGTCTGGTGTGGATCGTCGTCGGCCGGGACGGCTCGGGCGCGGCCTTCCCCTGGCTGAACGCGCTGCTGTACACGCCGCTGAGCCTGGTCTTCGGATGGACGGCCCTGCGTGCCGCCCGCTGAGGCCGGCGGTCCCGTCGACCGGGGCGTCACGCTCGTCCGGGCCGCCCGGCGCGGCGACACCCTGGCCCTGCACGAGCTGCTCGACCACCTCACCCCGTACATCGCCCGGATCTGCCGGCCCATCGCCCTGGACGACGGGCCGGACGCCACCCAGGAGGCCCTGGTCGCCGTCTTCACCTCGCTGCGGTCGCTGCGGGAGCCCGAGGCGCTGTACGGGTGGGTGCGGGCGATCTCCGTACGGGAGGCGGTGCGGGTCGCCAGGCGGGCGGCGCGGGCGCGGCCCGCGGAGCTCCCGGACGTGCCGGAGCGGGGTGATCCGCAGCTGGCCGCCGACATCGACGACGTGCTGGCCCGGCTGTCGCCCGCGCACCGGGCGGTGCTCGTGCTGCGGGACGTCGAGGGGATGGACGAGGAGGCCGCGGCGGCGCTCCTCGGGGTGCCGGCCGGCACGGCGAAGTCCCGGTTGCACCGGGCACGGCAGAGCTTCCGAAGGGCGTGGTCCGCGTGAACGGCGACGAGACGGTGATCGACGAGGTCCGGCGGCTGCGGGTCATGGGCGCCGGTGTCCGGGGCGCGCGGATCGTGGAGCGGGTGCTGCCCGTGCCGCTCGACGTGGTGTGGGGCGTCATGGGTGATCTGGAGGGCGGCTTCGGGGAGTTCCAGCCCGACATGCGGTCGGTGCGGGTGCTGCGCAGGGACGGCGACCGGGTGGAGGCCCTCGCCCGCAGCCGTTACGGCCTGCGGGCCCGTTTCCACGGCGTGCTGCGGCCGGGCTGGTGCTGGCTGCAGAGCCGGTTCCTGGTGATCGGGATGGCGGCTGTGGACGAGGGCGGCCGGACCCGGGTGGCGCTCACCGGCGGCGTCCGCGTCCCGGGGCGCGCCGCGCTGGTCCCGTTCGGGGCGCGCCGGGAGCTGGAGCGGGCCATGGCGCGCCTCGCCAAGCGGGTCGACACACCTGGGTGACGCGCCGAGGTGCCGGACGCCAGGGACGGGCAGGAGACGGGTCAACGGTCGACCAGTCGTGGACGCGCGGCCCCACCCGTGGATTCCGCGTCGGTGTCGTCGGTGCCGACCGGGCCGCGGGGAAGCAGCCGGTCCAGCCACTTCGGCAGCCACCAGTTGGCCCGGCCGAGGAGTGTCATGGTCGCCGGTACCAGCACCATGCGTACGACCGTGGCGTCGACGAAGATCGCGGTGGCCAGGCCGAGCCCGAACATCTTGGTGGAGGGGTCCTCGGCGACGGCGAAGGACAGGAAGACCGCCACCATGATGAGGGCGGCCGAGGTGATGATCCGGGCGGTGCGCGAGACGCCCTCGACGATCGCCGTGCCGTTGTCGCCGGTGCGCAGGTACTCCTCGCGTACGCGGGAGAGGAGGAACACCTCGTAGTCCATCGACAGGCCGAACAGGATGGCGAAGAGGAACATCGGGATGAACGACACGATCGGGACCGTCGCTTCCAACCCGACGAGCGCGCCTCCCCAACCCCACTGGAAGACCGCGACCATGATGCCGTAGGCCGCGCCGATGCTCAGCAGGTTCAGCAGTACCGCCTTGAGCGGTACGAGTACCGAGCGGAAGACCAGCATCAGCAGCAGGAACGACGTCGCCAGCACGGCGGCGACGAACACCGGCAGGCGTTGGCTGGTGCGTCGGCCCACGTCGGACAGGCTCGCGGCGGCGCCGCCGACGTGGGCCCTGGCCGGGCCGTGCCCGATCGCCGTGGGCAGCACGTCGGTGCGCAGCCGGGTGATGGTGTCGGCCGTGGCCTTGTCCTGAGGGCCGGTGGTCGGGAACACCACGAGGGTCGCGATGCCGGTGGCCCGGTCGATGTGCGTCGGCGCGACGGACGCGATGCCCGGATCCGCCGCGATCGCCCCGACGAGCCGGTCCAGCACTCCCGGATCACCGGCGGGGTCCGCGGCGATGACGAGGGGACCGTTGGTGCCCGGGCCGAACCCCTCGGCGACGAGGTCGTAGGCCCGGCGCTCGGTACGGCTGTGGGGCAGCGAGCCGTCGTCGGGCAGGCCGACGCGCAGGCCGAGCACGGGCAGCGTCGCGGTCAGCAGCAGCCCCGCCGCGCCGACCGCGTACGGCACCGGGTGCCGGCCGACGTGCCCGATCCAGCGACGCCACCCGGCGGCGTGGGCGGCGCCCGCCGCCCTGTCCCGCCGCCGTGCGAGTCGGCCCGGCTTCCCGGCCTGCAGGACCCGGCCGATCCGGCCGGCCCGGGCCAGGCGCGGGCCGGCGGCGCCGAGGAAGGCCGGCAGCAGCGTCACCGACGCGAGCACCATCGTCAGGACGACGATCGAGACGGCGAGCCCGCCCGCCGTCATGAACGGCACGTTCGCGACCGCCAGGCCGAGGATCGACACCACGACGGTGCCGCCGGCGAAGACCACCGGCCTCCCCGCCGTGGCCACCGCCCGCCCCGCCGCCTCGCGGGGACCGAGCCCGCGCGCGAGGTACTCCCGGTGCCTGGCGAGCACGAACAGCGCGTAGTCGATGCCCACTCCGAGTCCGACCATGCTGCCCAGGACAGGGGCGAAGGTGGGAACGTCCGTCACCCCCGCCAGTACCGTCATCGTGGCGACCCCGACGGTCAGCCCGAAGACCGCCATGCCGATCGGCAGCGCGGCGGCGACGAGCGAACCGAACGCCAGGAACAGGATCGCGGCCGCGGCGAGGAGGCCGACCAGCTCGCTCGCGCCGCCGTCGGGGTCGGAGAAGACGTAGAAGAGGTTCCCGCCCATCTCGATGCGCAGGGGCAGTTCGGGGCGCAGCCGGTCGCCGAGATCGACGAGGGCGTCGAGGTCCTCGGCCGACAGCCGGCTCTGGTCGGGGTACTGCACCCGGACGACCGCGACCCGCCCGTCGGCCGAGACGAGGCCGCCGCGCACGGCGGTGTCCCCGCCCGCGTCGAGCGCTCCCGCCGGGTCGCTCGCGCCGAGCACGTGCGGCAGCCGCCGCACCTCGGTCCGCAGCCGCGTGAGAGCGGTGCGCGCGGTGCCGTGGTCGAAGAACGTCGCGCCGTCGTCGAGGGGGGTGACGACCACTTGGGCGGTCATCCCCTCCTGGCCGGTGCCTGCCTTCTCGATCAGTTCCGCGGCCCGTCGGGAGTCCAGTCCCGGAGCGGTCATCGAGTCCGCGGTCCGCCCGCCGAGGGCGACGGCGGCGAGGACGGCGAGCGTGGCGACGACCAGCCATGCCGCGATCACCCGCCAGGGATGGCGTGCGGCGCTTGCGCCCAGGCGCAACAGGGCTTTCGAGAGCATCGGTTCCTCCAACCACCGTGTCGGCCGTCCTTGTACGGCCGCCGATGCCGAGGTTCGTCGCCACGGCGCTCCGCGGCATCGGCCCGCGGGCCGCGGATCCGTCGGCCCCGGGGCGGAGTGACGACCCGTACTTTCGGCCGATGCGCGGCACGCCGCGGCCCCTAGGCTGAGAAGCGTGCTCCGAGACGACCTGCGAACCCTGTGGACCGAACCCCGGCCGCCCGGCGCGCCCGCCCGGGTGCGGCGGGACTGGGCGCTGCTCGCCGCGGGCCTTGCCGGTGTGGCGCTGGAGGCCGGCCTGCGCGAGGACGTCGTGTGGCGGCCGGCGGCGGTGGTGATCGCCGTATGGCTGTGCCTGCTGCTCCTGTGGCGCCGGACCCGCCCGCTGACGATGGTGACGCTGGCGTTCGGCTCGGTGGTCCTGCTCCCGGTGGCCTCGCTCGTCGCCGCACCGCGCGAGCCCGTCGGCCTGTACACCGACGCGGTCGTGCTCGTGCTGGTGTACGCGCTGCCCCGGTGGGGATCGGGACGCGAGATCGTGCTGGGCGCCGCGGTGATCCTCGCGGGCGGCGTGCTGTGTTCCGTCACGGACGAGAGCCCGGTCCTCGAAAACGTCGTGGGCCTCGTCTTCCTGCTGCTGCCCGGCGTGGTCGGGGCCGCCGTGCGGTTCCGGGTGACCGCTCGCGAGCGGCAGTTGGAGCAGGTGCGCTCCCGCGAGCGCGAGCAGCTCGCCCGGGAACTGCACGACACGGTGGCCCACCACGTGTCGGCCATGGTGATCATCGCCCAGGCGGGCCGGGTGCTCGCGGGCGTCGACCCGTCCGCCGCCGTCGAGGCGCTGGAGGGGGTCGAGGAGGAAGGGGCGCGCACACTGGAGGAAATGCGCGCCATGGTCGCCGCGCTGCGCGACCGCGGGGTCGGCGCCGAGTTGGCGCCCCCTGCCGGAGTCGCGGACCTGGAGCGCCTGGTGCGCACCCCGGGCGGTCGTCTCAGGGTCGACCTGGGGCTCGACGGCGAACTGGACGCGCTGCCCCCGGCCGTGGACGCGGCCGTCTACCGGATCGTGCAGGAGTCGGTGACCAACGCGCTGCGGCATGCGGTCGACGCGACCGAACTCGTCGTCCGGGTCGCCGCGGAACGGCACACGGTACGGGTGAGCGTGCGCGACAACGGCCGGCGCACTGGCCGGGGTCGCGACGGGTACGGACTGACCGGACTGCGCGAGCGCGCGACCCTGCTCGGCGGCACACTGCGAGCCGGCCCGGGTACCGACCGGGGCTGGCACGTCGAAGCCGAACTGCCGAGAGCGAGGAGCGAGAGCGGTGTCCATTCGCGTCCTCGTCGCTGACGACCAGACGATCATCCGCACCGGGTTGCGGATCATGCTGGACGCCCAGCCCGGCATCGAGGTGGTCGGCGAGGCCGCCGACGGGTGGGAAGCGGTGCGTCTGGCCCGCGAACTGCGCCCTGACGTCTGTCTGTTCGACATCCGCATGCCCGTACTCGACGGGCTCGAGGCCACCCGTCTGGTCGCCGGCCCGGGCGTCGCCGCCCCGCTGGCCGTGGTCGTCATCACCACGTTCGACCTCGACGAGTACGTCTACGGCTCACTGCGCGCCGGCGCCCGCGGATTCCTCCTCAAGGACACGGGACCGGACCTTCTGGCGCAGGCCGTGCGGTCGGCGTCCGACGGTGAGGCGCTCATCGCGCCCAGCGTCACCGTCCGTCTGCTCCAGGCGTTCGCGGACCTGCCCGCCGGGCGGCCCGTGGCCCAACCGGTCTCCCCCGTCACCGCCCGCGAGGAGCAGGTGCTCCTCGCCGTCGCTCGCGGGCTGACCAACACCGAGATCGCCGATGCGCTGCACATCAGCCTCAGCACGGTGAAGACGCATCTGGCCAGCCTGATGGCCAAACTCGGCGCCCGCAACCGGGTCGAGATCGCGATGTGGGCCTACGAGACGCGCCGCATCCTCCCCGGAACCTGAGCCGGGTGCCGGGCCGTGTCACCGACATCCCCGAACAAGACACCCCCTAGGGGGCGTCCTGGATCCGGCGGAACGGGCGGTCCGCCTCCAGGGTGAACGCCACGTCCAGCAGGGTCCGTTCGCTGCCGGGGCGGCCGGAGAACATGACGCCGACGGGCAGTCCCTCGTCCGTGGTCCGGGTGCTGGGCAGCGAGATCGACGGGGTGCCGACGACGTTGTCGACGGGGGTGAACGCGACGTAGGCGAGGATCCGTTCGACGAGCTCCGGGTACGGGACGGTCGGTGCGAGCCGGCCGATCGGGGGCGCGGGGTGGGCGAGGACGGGGGTGAGGAGGAGGTCGAGTCCGCGGAACGCCGCCGCGTACGCCACCTTCGTGCGCTTCAGCCGCCGCAGCACGCCCGGGGTGTGCCGCCAGTTCTCCAGGTAGGTGGCGCGCAGGCCGCGGCTGAGGCCGTCCATGCGGTGCCGGTCGAAGTCCGCGCCGAGGGTCCGGCCGGTGGCGCCGAGGAGGAACGACAGCATCCCCCAATAGGTGAGGAAGTCCTCGGTGAAGCGGGGGTCGATGGCCATCTCGACGGGTTCCACGCTGTGGCCGAGCCGTTCGAGCGTCGTCGCCGTCTCCGTGACGGCCTCCCGGGTGACGGCGTCGGAGGCGACGCCGTTCGGGGAGTCCAGCAGGAACCCGATGCGCAGCCGTCGCCCGGAGGGGCCTTCGACCAGGCCGAGGGGCGGCAGCTTCGGGTTGCGCCAGTACGTCTCGGCGGCGGCGAGGAACGCGGCGCTGTCCCGTACGGAACGGCTCACGACGCCGTCGACGACGAGGTCCAGGGGCAGGCGGCGGCTCTGGTCGTTGGGCACGACCCTGCCCCGGGTGGGCTTGAGGCCGACGAGCCCGCAGGCGGCGGCGGGGATCCGGATGGAGCCGCCGCCGTCGTTGGCGTGGGCGATCGGCACCGCTCCGGCGGCGACGAGGGCCGCGCTGCCGCCCGAGGAGCCGCCCGCGGAGTGGCCGGTGTGCCACGGGTTGCGGACGGGTTCGGCGGCCTCGTACTCCGTGGTGGGGCTGAAGCCGAACTCGGGCAGCCGGGTCTTGCCGAGCACCGTGACGCCGCTGCTGAGGAACTGCCGGGCGAAGGGCGCGTGCCGGCGCGCCGGGCTCGGGGTGAAGGCCGCGCTGCCGTGGCCGGTGGGCAGCCCCTGGTGGTCGGTGTTGTCCTTGACGAAGGTCGGGACGCCCGCGAAGGCGCCGCCGGTCGCGGCGCCGGGCGCGGGGGCGTCGACGTGCGTCTGGACGGCGTGGAGCCGTTCCTCGACGGCCCGCACCCGCTCGGCCGCGTCCCGGGCGGCCTCGGCGGCGCCGACCTCGCCGCGGCGGATGGCCTCGGCGAGCCCGACGGCGTCGTGTTCTCCCAGGGCGTCGTCCCGGAAGGCGTGCACCCTGGTCTTGTCGAAAGTCGTCACCGCTGCCTCAGCCCCCGGCCGTGTGGATGGTCTCCCGCCATCATTGCCTACCAGCGGGTAACGGGCGAGGGTTCGGCGCGGATCAGCGCCCCTGGAGCGCCTTCACGTTGTCGCCGAAGGTCCAGCCCTTGGAGCCGTCCCAGTTGGCCGACCAGGTCATCAGGCCCTTGAGCGAGCCGCCGTAGTGGTTCCAGGCCTGGGCCACCGCCGACGGCGCCATGTACCCGCCGCCCGCGCCCGGCTGGGCCGGGAGGCCGGGGACCTGCTTGTCGTACGGGACCTTGACGGTGGTGCCCTGGACGACGAGTCCACGGTTCAGGCAGTCGGTCTGGGCGACGAACCCGGCGACCGTGCCGGCGGAGTAGGAGTCGCCGGAGCATCCGTACATGCTGCCGTTGTAGTACTGCATGTTCAGCCACCACAGGCGGCCGTTGTCCGCGTACTTCTTCACGATCGGCAGGTACGCGCCCCAGATCGACCCGTAGGCCACGCTGCCCCCGGTGACGTACGCGGTCTCCGGCGCCATCGTCAGCCCGAAGCCCGCCGGCATCCGGGCCAGGACCCCGTCGATGATGCGCACCAGGTTGGCCTGCGAGGTGGACAGGGTCCCGATGCTGCCGCTGCCGACGAGACCGGTCTCGATGTCGATGTCGATCCCGTCGAAGTTGTACGTCTTCAGGATGGGCACGACGGTCTCGACGAAGCGGTCGGCGACGGCGCGGGAGCTCAGGTCGATCCCGGCGGCGGCGCCCCCGATCGACAGCAGGATCGTCGCCCCGGCCGCCTTGGCGCGGCACATCTCCGCCGGGGTGGCGACGCGGACGGTGCTGTCCATGCCGTCCTCCCACAGCACGGTCCCGTCCGAGCGGATCACGGGGAAGGCGGCGTTGACGACGTTGTAGCCGTGGGCGGCGAAGCGGGGGTCGTCGATGGGCGTCCAGCCGAACGGCGGGTGGACGCCGTTGGCGGAGCCGTCCCAGTTCTCCCAGTACCCCTGGAGCACCTTCCCGGCGGGCTTGGGCTTGAGGGCGCAGGTGTCCGCGGCGGCGACGGAGGACGGGGCGGGTTTCGCGTCTTCGGCCGTGGCCGACGGGGGCGGGGCGGGTTTCGCGTCTTCGGAGGCGGAGGCGGAGGACGGGGAGAGGGCGGGGGCGGGGCCCGCGTCCTCGGCGGCGGCGGGGGCCGCGAGGACCGCGGCGGCGAGCAGGGCGGCGAGCCCCGCTCCGAGGACACGGGGGATCCGAGGGCCTGGCATGCGTGCTCCTGGGGACGTGGGGGGGGTGGTCCTGGGCATGGCGCGCGCTCCAGGAGACCGTAAGTTGGTCCAGACCTTTCGTCAACCACCCGCACACACCCGGGAGTTACGACTCCGAGGGAGGGCGCACGGCCGTCACCTCCGCCGTCTCCCCGCGCGCGTCAGGCGGGCCAGCTCCTCGTCGACCAGGCGGCCCGTGAGCGCACCGCCGAACACGACGACGCCCACCGCGACGAGCCAGGTCTGGATGACGAGGAACGCGCCGAACGGGCCGTACGTGACGGCGCTGGAGGCGATCAGCGGGGAGAAGACCAGCTGGGAGAAGACCCTCAGGCCGAGCAGCCCGAGCGTGGTGCACGCCGCCCCTGGCAGCAGGGCGGCCCACGGGACCCGTCCGTCGAGCAGCAGCCGCTGCGACCACCAGAAGAACAGGGTGCCGATCAGCAGCGTGACGGCGTCGCTCACCGGGGTGTCCTGCCAGAACGGGAAGACCGCGAAGAGGTAGAGGACCCCGATGAGCACGGCGAGCCACAGCACGTGCCGCCATCGGGCCCTCCAGTGGGCCGGAGGGAGGTCCCAGACCTTCTCGTACCCGCTCTGCACCGCCGTGCCGAACGTGAGGCCGAAGACGGTGAGCAGGGCGAGGCCGAACGCCGTCGTGGTCCGCCGCACCTGGCCCGGCAGCGCGAACAGCCGCTCGATCTCCGCCCTGGCGGCGTCCGAGACCCCGATGCCGTCACCGAGCCACTGCGCGAACCCCTTCCCGCCGCCCGCGCCCGCCGCCGACACGACGATCAGGAGCGGCACCAGCGTGAGGAAGGAGAGCGCCGCGAACCCCAGCGAGCGCTGCCACAGCCCGAGGTCCCTGGCCGGCGCCCACCGGTGTCCGGCCCGGAAGCGGCGGATCGCGCTCCGCGTCCGCCCGGCCCGGAGCCATCGCCCGGCGGGACGGGAGACCATTCCTCCACGGTAGGACCGCCCCGCGACGGCAACCAGCGGGGCGGCCCGTTGCCGGCGGACCGCCGGCGCCGGCGGACGGCGGGGCGGACCGGCGCCGGCGTCAGCCCTCGACGCCGGTGGCCTCGTGCGAGGCGCCGACGGGCTTGGACTCGGGTGAGCCGCGCTGGCGGAGGTAGACGGAGAGGATGGCCATCGACGCCACGGCCAGGAGCTCCGACTGCCAGTTCTGCAGGGACCGGTTCCAGAAGTCGGCGGAGGCGAGGTAGGAGCCCCAGGAGACGGGGGCCTGGAGCTGCCGCAGCCGCAGCTCGTTGAAGGCGGCCGCGCCGGAGACCGACTGGGCCAGCCAGGACAGCAGGAAGAAGACGGCCATGACGAGTCCGAGCGACCGCGAGTAGACGGCCTGCCGCCAGTCCTTCGTGGCCGCCCAGCGGGGGGAGTCCGGCCGCGCGTGGTCACCCATGCGCTGCTCCCGTTCGCTCTCCGTACCCGCCTTGTGCAGCTCCTTGGACTCCGGCGAACCGCGCTGGAGCAGATAGACCGTGCCGAAGATGTAGAGGAAGAACTGCAGGAACTCCGACTGCCAGTTCTCGGTGACGTCGACGGCGAAGTCCGAGGACATCAGGTAGTCGCCGAGGCCGATCTGCTGGAGGCCCTGGACGGCGAGCTGTTCGTTGAACTCCGCGCGCCCGGAGACCGCCTGGGCACCCAGGACGATCAGGAAGGCCGCCCCGAAGAAGAGAGTGAGGCTGTTCGACCGCCAGAACCCGTGCTCCCGGGACCGCTCGGCCGTCACCGCTGCATCACCCCGATCGCGGTGAAGTAGGCGAGGCCGCCCACGATGGTCACCACGCACGCCACGAACAGGGTCCTCACGTCATGCCCCCTTCAGTACACAGCTGTACGGCGTGTCGCCCGGTTCGGGCGCGCAACCGGCGGCGGTGACCCGCCACCCCTCGTCGAACTGCGAGAGGAACAGCGTGTCGCCGTGGAGGCGGAGCAGCGCCTGCCTGCCGTGGACGTCCACGCTCCGCACTCCCCCACCGCGCGGCAGGTCCTGCGAGGCCAGGGCCTGGGCGCAGGGCTTCTTCTCGTCCTCTTCGAGCTGGTCACGGCTCTCGGGGGCGAGCAGCGCGCAGGCCACCCGGAAGTTCCCGGACACGAGGGACTCCTCGAAGAACCGGCCCGCCTCGGTCGCCCCGTCCCGGCGCGCCTGCGACGCCCCGCAGGCGGAGAGGGAGAGCACGGCCGCCGCCACGAGGAGCAGCGGCATCCGCCGGAGCGAGGACGCCCGCCGGAGCGAGGGCCCCTGCCGGAGTGCGGGGGTCCGCCGGAGCGGAGCGATCGCCGGGAACGGAGGGACTCGCGGGGGCGGGGGGACTCGCAGGAACAGGGGGGCTCTCACCCTTTCAGCCTGACGCCGCGGGCGGGCGCGGCAAGCGGCAGGGGGCCGAACGGGGTACCGCCCCGCCCGTCCGTCCCCCACGGACGACGACGTGCGGGCTCCGGTGCGCCACGGGAGGATGGAGGCGGAGGGAGAGCCGCCATGAGTGAGTTCGACATCTGGAACCACCGCCCGAGCACGGGGTACCGGCAGGGCGTCGACCTCGTCGGCTACAAGGTCGAGGCCACGGACGGTTCCATCGGGAAGATCGACAGGCACTCCGAGGACGTCGGCTCGTCCTATCTGGTCGTCGACGTGGGGGCCTGGATCTTCGGCAGGCGGGTGCTGCTCCCGGCCGGGACGATCGAGCTGATCGACACGGCCGAGAGGAAGGTGTACGTGGACCGCACGAAGGAGCAGATCAAGGCGGCCCCCGACTTCGACGAGGCGAAGCAGGGCGGCGAGCCCGGCTATCTGGAGCAGTTCGCCCGGTACTACGGCCAGCCGCACATGTGATCACGCCCCGCGCGGGCCCTCCGTCCGGCGGTCGCGCCGGGCCGGGACGAGGGCCGTGAGCATCAGGACGGCGGTGAGGGCGAACGCCCACGGGTAGCCGGTCCGGTCCGCGAGGAACCCGAAGCCGACGGCCCCGACGCCCATGCCCGCGTCGAAGGCGAAGTTCCACAGGGCGCTGACCGTCCCGTAACCGGAGGCGGGGACACGCGCGTACATCAGCGTCAGGGTGGTGTTCTGCGTGATGCCGAAGCCGACCCCGAACAGGGCCACGCCGATGACGACGGCGACCGGGCTGTGGGTGAGGGAGGCGAGCAGCGTCCCCCCGGCCGCGACGAGGAGGCCGGGGACGAGGAGCGCGGCCGGCCCGTGCCGGTCGCCGTGCCGGCCGGCGACCCAGCGGGCCACGGTCGCCGCCGCGGTCTGGGCGAACAGGGCCGTGGCGACGACGCCCCCGGAGGCCGAGGGCACGGCGAGGGGGAGGAAGGTGACGAGGATCCCGGCGGCCAGCGCGGTGACGGAGAAGACGAGAACGGGCCGTGACAGGGCGGGCGTACGGAATCCCGCCATCACCCCGATCGGCCGCCCCGGCTCCGGATCACGGCCCGGACCGCCGCCCGCCTCGCGGTCCGGAACACGGTCCGGGTCCGAGGCCGCCCCACGGGCCGGGTCGCCCTTCAGGCCCGCCTCACGACCCGCGTCCCCCTCCCGGCCCGCGTCCGCCTCACGACCCGGATCGCCCTTCGGGCCCGCGTCCGACTCACGACCCGGGCCCACGTCCGCCTCACGACCCAGGCCCGTGTCCGCCTCACCGTCCGCGTCCCGGTCCGGGCCCGTGTCCCCCTCGCGGTCCGGCAGGCCCGGCACCGAGACGACGGCGGCCAGCGCGGCCACGGCACCGGCGGCGAACACCGGCCCGTACCCCACGTGCACCGCCAGCCACACCCCGAGCGGGAGCGCCACCAGCGAAGGGATCCCGGTCACGATGCCGACGAGCGCCAGGCCCTCCCCACGGCGCTCGGCCGGGATGAGCGAGGCCGTCAGGGCGCCGCCCGCGACGACCGTGAACGCGAAGCCGAGGCCGCGCAGGAGGCAGACCGCCGTGATCCAGACCGCGCCGCCGGAAGCGGTGAGCGCGAACGCGGGCGCGCCGAGGAGGAAGAGTCCCGCCCCCAGGACGAGGCGGTAGCCGAAGCGGGCGACGAGCCGGGGAGTGGCCAGCTCGCCGCCGACCGTGGCCAGCATCAGCGCGCCCGTGGTGAGCCCGGCGGCGTTTCCGCGGCCCTCTCCGGTCACCTCGGCGTAGAGGGGGACGACCGACAGGAGCAGGTAGAAGCTCGTCGAGGCGCCGATGATCGAGACGAAGCGCAGCAGCAGGGGCCGCGTCACCAGGGGCGGCCGTGAACCGGCGGCCTCCGCTCGGGAGTTGAGTAACTTGGTCACGCGGACGACGCTAGGGGGCCGGGCCGGTCCTCAGTAAGATCCGGTTCCATGCCTCTGGAGTGGTCCGGTCTCTCGCCCGAGCTGCTGTTGGTCGTCGACCGGGACAGCGGCGAGCCGCTGCGGACCCAGCTGGAACTCCGGCTGCGGGACGCCGTCCGGACCGGGCGGCTGCGGGTGGGCGAACGGCTGCCGTCCTCCCGTGAGCTCGCCCGGATGCTCGGGGTCTCCCGCGGTCTCGTGCAGGAGTGCTACGCCCAGCTCCAGGCCGAGGGGTACCTCGTGACCCGCGTCGGCTCCGCCACCCGGGTCGCCGCCGGCGCGGCACCGCCGCCGGCGACCGCACCGGCGGCGGCGGCCCCCTCGCGCCTCCTGGCCGACTTCACCTGGGGCGTCCCGGACCTGAGCGGATTCCCCCTCGCGGACTGGCTGTGGGCCACCCGCGAGGCGGCACGCGCCATGCCGAAGTCGGCGCTGGGGTACGGGGATCCGCGCGGCAGCGCGGAGCTCCGCGAGGTCCTCGCCGGATATCTGCGGCGGGTGCGCGCCGCCGCGGCGGACCCGGAGCGGATCGTGATCTGCGCCGGTTACGCGCAGGGCCTCGGCCTCGCCCTGCGCGCCCTGGCCGGGGCGGGCGTCCGCACGGTGGCGTACGAGGATCCCGGTTCACCGGCCACGGTCTCCTCGGCCGCGTCCTGGGCGGGCGTGTCGGCGGTCCCCGTGCCGGTCGACGAGTTCGGCATCGACGTACGGGCCCTCGCCGCCACCGACGCCCGCGCCGTCGTCGTGACCCCCGCGCACCAGTGGCCCACCGGTGTCGTCCTGGCACCCGAGCGCCGGCTCGCGCTGATCGAGTGGGCCAGGAGCCGGGACGCGGTGATCGTCGAGGACGACTACGACGCCGAATTCCGTTACGACCGCGGGCCGGTGGGCGCCCTGCAGGGGCTCGCCGCGGACCGGGTGATCTCCCTGGGCACCGTGAGCAAGTCCCTCGCGCCGGCGCTGCGCATCGGCTGGATGGTGTGTCCGGCCGCGCTCACCGGGGCGGTCGTCGAGCAGAAGCGGCTGAGCGACCGCGGGTCGCCCACGCTCGACCAGCTCGCCCTCGCGACGTTGATCGAGTCCGGTCGCTTCGACCGGCACCTGCGGCGGATGCGGGCGACCTACGCGGCGCGGCGCTCGGCCCTGGTGGCCGCCCTCGCCGAGCACGCCCCCGGGGTCGGGGTGACCGGTCTCGCGGCGGGCTTCCACGCGGTCGCCCGGCTCGCCGGGCCGGCCGACGAGCGGGCCGTCGTCGCCGCCGCCCGCGCCCGGTCCGTCGGCCTCTACGGCATGAGCGCCTGCCGCACCTCGCCCGCGCCGGGTCCGGTGCGGCTGGTCCTGGGCTTCGGGAACGTCGGCGAGCGTGCCGTCACCGCAGGTATCGCGGCTGTCGGCGACCTGCTCGAGGGCCGGTAGCGGGCGCTCGGACCGGTTCCGAAAAAAACTTCGGAGGAACGCGAATCCTCCCGGCACCTCCCCGTCTCTTATGTGTGTACCGGCCGAACGGGCCGGAGGAACACGGAGGGAACAGCAACTATGTGGACTGCCATCATCGTGGTGGGCGTCGTGCTCGTGGGTGCGTGCAGCTGGCACCTGATGCGACGCTTCAACAAGAGCCGCACCTGACCGGCGCCTGCGCACGGGGCGCCTTCCGGTATGAGTAGCACATGAACCAACGCTTCCCCTGGCCCGACGAGCGGCTGATCAAGGCCGCTCAGGACGGCGACGTCACGTCGCTCACCACCGTCGTCATGGAATCGCAGCCGCATGTGCGCAAGTTCGCCATATCACTGTGCGCCTCGCCGCAGGACGCGGAGGACGCGGCACAAGAGGCGCTGATCATCCTCTACCGGAAGATCGGCACCTTGCGGGCCACCGGCGCGCTTGCCTCGTGGATGTTCCGGATCGTCCGCAACGAGTGCCTCCGGCAGGTGAGGCTGCTCATCGCCATGCGCGACGAGCCCTCGGCCGAGCCGGAGGCATCCGCGGAACCGTCCGCCGAGGAGGCCGTGCTGTACCGGCTGGAGGTGGAGCGGATCGCGGCCGCGGTCAGCGCCCTTCCCCGTGAGCAGCGGCAGGTCCTGATCATGCGGGACGTACAGGGCCTGCCGGGCAAGACCGTCGCCCACACGCTCGGCCTGAGCACCGCCGCGATGAAGTCACGGCTGCACAGAGCACGCGCGGCGCTGCGTCACGCGCTGGAAGCGACCGACCAGGCACCAGATCGAGCCATCGACCGACCAGTCGAAGGAGAGTCACGCCCATGAACACCGTGAACATCGTGAAGCCCCCCGAGGGCACGAAGTCCCCGGTCATCGCACCGACCGAGGTCAAGGCACCGTCCGCGGCGCCGAACTTCGCCAGCAAGTCCGTCCCGCGCCACCTGGCGCGCGGCGTCATCGGCTTCGGGCTCATCATCGGCTCGATCGCGATGGTGCCCGTCGCCGGCCCGGCCACCCTGCTGGCGGCCCCGCTGGCCCTCATCGCCTTCCGCGGCTGCCCCACCTGCTGGATGGTCGGCCTGGCCCAGACCATCTCGCGGGGCCGTCTGGAGCGCCAGTGCGTGGACGGCGTCTGCACGCTGACCAAGGCGGACCCCGCGGCGAAGGCCGAGTAGGGTCCCCGGCTCCGGCCTCCTGCCCCGGTCCGACATCCGCCCTCCCGCCGGAGGGGGAGTCACCGGGCCGGGAGGCTTCGGCCGTGTGCCGAGATGGCGTGAAACGACTCCCCGCGAGAGGCCCTCAAAGCTTTTCTTTGATTTCCCATCACATTCATTTTGCTTACCAACTCCCCGCTCTGGCCATTGGTTTACGGAGCGCCGCCTCGGTGCTAGGGTCCGAAACGAGATTGAGTCTGGCAGGGCCGCCGAGTCGGCAACGCCGTTGATCGTGCTTCACGGGGGGAGCAGAACACGATGATCCGCCATGCCCAGATCGAGGCGGCAGCACCACAAATCGACACGGGGGACCTGGCACCCGATCAGACGGACGACCGGACCGTCGCCGTCGTCGGGCTTTCGTGCCGTTTTCCCGGCGGGGCGAACCCTGCCGAATTCTGGAATCTGCTCAGGAACGGCCGTGACGCCATAGCCGAGCCGCCCGCGGATCGCGCGCACCTCGGCGCCCTGGACGACGGCTCGTCGCGCCCCGGTGGTTTTCTGCCCCGCGTCGACACCTTCGACGCCGAGTTCTTCGGCATATCCCCGCGCGAAGCCGCCGCGATGGACCCGCAGCAGCGCCTCGTGCTCGAGCTCGCCTGGGAGGCGCTGGAGGACGCCCGCATCGTCCCGGCCACGCTCGCCTCCACCGCCACCGGCGTCTTCGTCGGCGCGATCGCCGACGACTACGCGACCCTCACCCACGCGGCCGGCCCCGAAGCCACCTCCGCGCACACGGTGACCGGCTTACACCGGAGCATCATCGCCAACCGGGTCTCCTACGTCCTCGGCCTCCGGGGACCGAGCATGGTGGTCGACAGCGCGCAGTCGTCCTCGCTGGTCGCGGTGCATCTGGCCTGCGAGAGCCTGCGGCGCGGCGAATCCGTGGCGGCCCTGGCAGGCGGCGTCAACCTCAACCTCGCGCCGGAGAGCACCCAGGCCCTGGCGGCCTTCGGCAGCCTCTCGCCCGACGGGCGATGTCACAGCCTCGACGCCCGGGCGAACGGCTACGTCCGGGGTGAGGGCGGCGGCGTGGTGGTGCTGAAGCTCCTCAGCCGGGCCCTCGCCGACGGGGACCGCATCCACTGTCTGCTGCACGGTGGGGCCGTCGGCAGCGACGGCGCGAGCGACACCCTCCCCACCCCCGACGGAAAGGCCCAGGAACGCGTCATACGCGACGCCTGGGAAAACTCCGGTATACCGCTGGAACAAGCGCAGTACGTGGAAATACACGGGTCGGGCACCCGGGTCGGCGATCCCATAGAAGCCTCTGCTCTGGGCGCCGTATTCGCCTCCTCCCGCACTCCGGACAACCCGCTTCTCCTCGGCTCCGTCAAGACGAACATCGGCCACCTCGAAGGTGCCGCGGGCATAGCGGGTCTCGTCAAGACGATTCTCTGCCTCAAAGAGCGGGAACTTGTTCCGACTCTCAACTATCAAACCCCTAATCCGCAGATCCCCTTCGAGGAACTGCGGATCGCCGCCTCCACCGAAACCGGCCCGTGGCCGAATCCCGACGGGCCGCTCTTCGCCGGTGTGACATCGGTCGGAATGGGCGGGACGAACTGTCATCTGGTCCTCGGAGAATGGCGAGAAGACGCCTCCCCGACCGTCGGGGACAAGCCGGAGGACACGCCGGACGAGACAGAGGCGTCGGACGCCTCCGAGGCCGTCGCATGGGTGATTTCCGGCCGCGGCGACAAGGCCCTGCGCGCCCAGGCCGCCCGGCTCCGCGACCACCTCGCCGAACGTCCGGAACTCGACGTCGCCGAGGTCGCCCGGGCCCTCGCCCACGATCGCACCGCCTTCACCCACCGCGCCGTGCTGACCGGCTCCGGCCGCGACGAGCTGCTGACCGCCCTGGACGCGGTCGCCGACTCCCGGGGCACCCAGGCCGCGGTCGAGGGAAGCAGCCACCGGACCGTCCGCGAGGCGGTGTTCGTCTTCCCCGGCCAGGGCTCGCAGTGGGCCGGCATGGCCGCGGAACTCCTCGACGACTCCCCCGTGTTCGCCCGGGTCGTCGAGGATTGCGAGCGCGCGCTGCGCCCGTACCGCGACTGGTCGCTGACCGACGTGCTGCGCGGACGCCCCGGCGCACCCGCCCTCGACCGCGACGACGTCGTGCAGCCCGCGCTGTGGGCCGTGATGGTCGGACTCGCCGCGCTGTGGCGGGCGGCGGGCGTCGAACCCGCCGCGGTCGTCGGCCACTCGCAGGGCGAGATCGCCGCCGCCACCGTCAGCGGCGCCCTCACCCTGGACGACGCCGCCCGCCTGATCGCCGTACGGAGCACCGCCCTCGGCGCGCTCGCCGGGCGCGGCGGCGGCATGATGACCGTGGGGCTGCCCGCCGACCGGGTCCGCGCCGACCTGGCCGGATTCCCTCGGCTCAGCGTGGCGGCCGTCAACTCGCCCGGCATGACCGTGGTGGCCGGTGACGGGGACGACCTGGACGCCCTGGCCGCACGGTACGGCGAGGAGGTGCGCACCCGGCGCGTCCCGGTCGCCTACGCCTCGCACAGCCCGCACGTCGACGCCGTGCGCGACACGCTGCCGGCCGAACTGGCCGGGATCGCGCCGCGCGCCGGAAGCGTGCCGTTGCACTCCACCGTGACCGGCACCGCCCTCGACGGCTCCGAGCTGGACGTCGACTACTGGTACCGCAACCTGCGCGAGCCCGTGCGGTTCGAGCCCGTCGTGCGGGCCCTCCTGGACGCCGGGCACGAGCTGTTCGTCGAGATGAGCCCGCACCCCGTCCTGGCGCTCGCCGTCCAGCAGACCGCGGAGGCCGCCGACATGCCGGTCGCCGCCCTCGGCACCCTGCGCCGCGGGGAGGGCGGCCGACGACGGCTGCTGCTCGCGTTCGGCGAGGCGTTCTGCCAGGGCGCGGAGGTGGACTGGTCCGCCGTCCTGCCCGCCGGCACCACCCGCGCCGAGCTCCCGACGTACGCCTTCCAGCGCCGCCGCCACTGGATCACCGGGCAGCCCCACGCCGCCCGGACCCTGGCACCGGCGCAGCGGCCCGCGGTGCCCCCGGAGGACACCGCGGACGCCCCCGAGGCCGAGCCGAACCGCACGCTGACCGGTCCGGCCGCCCTGGAGCTGGTGCGGGCGCACACGGCCGCCGTGCTCGGCTACGACACCGTCGCCGAGGTCGAACCCCGTCGGACGTTCAAGGAGTTGGGCATCGACTCGGCGATGGTCGTCGAGCTGCGCAACCGGCTCGTCACCGCCACCGGACGCAGGCTTCCCACCACCGTCGTCTACGACCACCCCAGCCCCGCCGCGCTCGCCGACCTGCTCGCCGACGCGCCGCAGGAGGCCGTGACGGCGCCCGAGGCCCGTACCGACGAGGACGACCCCGTCGTGATCGTCGGCATGGGCTGCCGCTTCCCGGGCGGGGTGGACTCGCCCGAGGCGCTGTGGCGGGTCGTCGCCGAGCAGCGCGACGTCATCTCGGGCTTCCCGGCCGACCGGGGCTGGGACCTGGACGGCCTCTACCACCCCGACCCCGCGCACGTGGGCACCACCTACGTCCGCAACGGCGGATTCCTCGAAGGCGCGGCGGAGTTCGACGCCGAACTGTTCGGGATCTCGCCGCGCGAGGCGCTGGCGATGGACCCGCAGCAGCGCGCCTACCTGGAGGTGTGCTGGGAGGCCCTGGAGCGGGCCGGGATCGCCCCCGACTCGCTGCGCGGCACCCAGACGGGCGTGTTCGCCGGTGTCATGGCACAGGAGTACGGTCCGCGGCTCGGCGAGGCGGGCGCCGGTGCCGCCGGGTTCGGTCTGACGGGCACGACGTCCAGTGTGGCGTCGGGCCGGGTGGCCTACACGCTCGGTCTGCAGGGTCCGGCCCTGACGGTGGACACCGCGTGCTCGTCGTCGCTGGTCGCCCTGCACCTGGCGGTCCGCGCCATCCGGTCGGGCGAGTGCTCGCTGGCGCTCGCTGGCGGTGTGACGGTCATGTCGACGCCCGGCATCTTCGTGGAGTTCTCGCGGCAGCGGGGGCTCGCGGCGGACGGCCGGTGCAAGTCGTTCTCCGCGGACGCGGACGGCACCGCCTGGGCCGAGGGCGTCGGCGTCCTCGTCGTCGAACGGCTCTCCGACGCACGCCGCCTCGGCCACAACGTCCTCGCCGTCGTCGCCGGCTCGGCCGTCAACCAGGACGGCGCCTCCAACGGCCTCACCGCCCCCAGCGGCCCCGCCCAGGAACGCGTCATCCGCGCCGCCGTCCAGGACGCCGGAATCACCTTCACAGACGTGGACGCCGTCGAGGCGCACGGCACGGGCACGGTCCTCGGCGACCCCATCGAAGCCCAGGCACTCCTCGCCACCTACGGAACCCAGCGCGACGGCCAGCCCCTGCTGCTCGGCTCCCTGAAGTCCAACCTCGGACACGCCCAGGCCGCCGCCGGCGTCGGCGGCATCATCAAGATGGTCATGGCGATGCGCCACGACGAACTCCCCGCCTCCCTCAACCTCAGCAAGCCCAGCGAACTCGTCGACTGGGAAACCGGCGGCGTCGAAGTCCTCACCGCGCCGCGCCCCTGGCCCGCCGAAGAGGGCAGGGTCCGGCGCGCCGGTGTGTCGTCCTTCGGCATCAGCGGCACCAACGCCCACGTCGTCCTGGCGGAAGCCCCCGCCGAGCCCGTCGCGCCCGAGGCCGGGGCCGGAGCCGGGGACGAGAACGACAACCCGCTGTGGGTGCTGTCCGGGCGTACCGAACCGGCGCTGCGCGCCCAGGCCACCGCGCTCGTCGACGCCCTCGACGGCCTCGACGGGGTGTCCGACCGTGACCTCGGCCGCGCCCTGGCCACGACCCGTACCGCCCTCGACCACCGCGCGGCCGTCACCGCCGAGGACCACGCGGAGGCCGTCGCGGCCCTGGCCGCGCTCGGCCGGGGCGAACCGCACTCCGCGCTGGCCGTCGGCACGGCACGCACCGACGACGGTCTCGCCTACCTCTTCACCGGGCAGGGCAGCCAGCGCGTCGGCATGGGACGCGAGCTGTACGAGTCCGAGCCGGTCTTCGCCGCCGCCCTCGACGCGGTGTGCGCCGAACTCGACGCCTGCCGCGCCTCCGTGCCCGGCACGCCGCCGATCCGCGACGTGATGTTCGGCGACGCGGAGGCGCTCGACCGCACCGAGAACACCCAGTGCGCCCTCTTCGCCCTCCAGGTCGCGCTGTTCCGGCTCCTGGAGCACCGGGGCCTGACGCCCGACGCCGTGCTCGGCCACTCCATCGGCGAGTTCGCCGCCGCCCACGTCGCCGGGATCCTCACCCTGCCCGACGCCTGCGCCCTGGTCGCCGCGCGCGGCCGGCTCATGCAGGCGCTGCCGTCCGGCGGCGCGATGACGGCCGTCCAGGCCTCGCAGGACGAGGTGGCCGCGCTCCTCGAAGGCCGTGGGCACGAGGTGAGCATCGCCGCCGTCAACGGCCCCCTGGCCGTCGTCGTCTCCGGCGACGTCGAGGCCGTCGAGGAGATCGCCGCCGCCTTCGCCGCCCAGGGGCGCAAGACGCGTCGGCTCGTCGTCAGCCACGCCTTCCACTCCCACCGCATGGACGGGATGCTCGACGCGTTCGCCGCCGTCACGTCGACGGTGCGGTACGCGGAGCCGCGCGTCCCGATGGTGTCCACGGTCACCGGCGGACCCGTCGAGGTCACCGCCGACTACTGGGTGCGGCAGGTGCGCCGGGAGGTGCGGATGTCCGACGGCCTCGCCGCGCTCCACGGGCTCGGGATGCGGACCTTCCTCGAACTCGGCCCGGACGGCGTGCTGTCGGCCCTCGGGCAGGACTGCCTGGACGACGAGGAGCTCGCGTTCGTGCCGGTGCTGCGGCGCGGCCGGTCCGAGCGCCGCACCCTGGCGTCCGCGCTCGGCACCCTGCACGTCCGCGGCCGGAGCCCGGACTGGCGGGCCGTGTTCGGCCCGGGGCGGACGCCCGCCCTGCCCACGTACGCCTTCCAGCGGGAGCGGTACTGGCTGACCGCGCACGGCACCGAAGGCCCGGCCGGGCACCCGCTGCTCGGCCCCGCCGTCGAGCTCGCCGAGTCCGGGCAGACCGTCCTGACCGCCCGCCTCGGCCGCCGTACCCACCCCTGGCTCGCCGACCACGCCGTCCTCGGCTCGGTCCTGCTGCCCGGCACCGCCTTCCTCGAACTCGCCGCCCGCGCGGGCTCGCAGACCGGCACGCCCCGGGTCGCCGAGCTCACCCTCGTCGCCCCGCTGGTGATTCCCGACGAGGGCCGCACCGAAGTGCAGGTCGTCGTGGCCGCGCCCGGCGACGACGGACAGCGGACGGTGACCGTGCACGCCCGCACGGAGACGCCGGACGGCGCCGTCGAGCCGTGGACCCTGCACGCCACCGGCGCGCTCGCCCCGCACGACGGAGCCTCCGCGTCCGCCGCGGCCCGGCCCGCCGGGGAGGGCGAAGCACTGCCCGTCGACGGCTGCTACGACGAGCTGGCCGCCTCCGGCTACGCCTACGGCCCGGTCTTCCGGGGCCTGCGCGCCGCGTGGCGGCACGGCACCGACCTGGTCGCCGAGGTCGCCCTGCCGGCCTCCGTCACCGACGCCGCCTCCTACGGGCTGCACCCGGCGCTGCTCGACGCGGCCCTGCACCCGATCGTCATGACCGCGCTCGACGACGGCGGCCGCCGTCTGCTGCCCTTCTCCTGGCGCGGCGTGACCGTCCACCAGCCCGGCGTCCGTGCCGTCCGGGTGCTGATCCACCCCACCGGACCGGACGCGGTGTCCCTGACCCTGCTCGACGAGGCCCACGCGGTCGTCGCCGAGGTCGAGGAGCTCGTCCTGCGCCCGGTGAGCGAGGACGTGGCCGTGCCGCGCTCGCTCCACCGCCTGGACTGGAAGCCGGCCACGGCGGAGCCGGAGCCGTCCCCGCGCGCCGTCTCGCTCGGCTCCGTCGACCTGGGCGTCGGCCCCCGGTACGCCGACCTCGCCGCCCTCGGCGAGGCCGTCGGCGCGGGGCTGCTCGCCCCCTCCGTGGTCCTCGCGCCGCTCGCGGAGCTCGAAGGGCACGCGGACGGCACCGGGCCCGCCGTGCACCGCGCGCTCGCCCTGCTCCAGGCGTGGCTGGCCGACGACCGGCTCGCCGACTCCCGCCTGGTGCTCGTCACCCGGGGGGCCGTGGCCACGGCGCAGGACTCCGACGCGGACCCCGACCTGGCGGCCGTCTGGGGCCTGGCGCGCTCGGCGCAGACCGAGAACCCCGGCCGGGTCGGACTCCTGGACGTGGAGACGGCGGAGGACTGCCGTACGGCGCTGCCGCTGCTCGGCGCCGAGCCCCAGCTCGCCGTACGGGACGGGGCCCCGCTCGTGCCCCGGATCGTCCCGGCGACGTCCGGCGGCGCCCTGGTGCCTCCGGCCGGCACGGCCGCCTGGCGGATGGTGGTGCGCGAGCGCGGGACCCTGGACCACCTGGCCCTCGATCCCTTCCCGGAGGCCCTGGCCCCGCTGGGCGACGGCGAGGTCCGCGTCTCCGTGCGCGCCGCCGGCGTCAACTTCCGCGACGTCCTGGGCACGCTGGGGCTCTACCCCGGCGACCCCGGTCCGCTCGGCCTCGAAGGGGCCGGTGTGGTCACCGAGGTCGGTCCCGGCGTCACCGGTCTCGCCGTCGGCGACCGGGTCATGGGCCTGCTCTCCGGGGCGTTCGGTCCGACGGCCGTCGCCGACCACCGGCTGGTCGCCGTCATGCCCGCCGACTGGACGTACGCCCAGGCGGCGTCCGCGCCCATCGTGTTCCTCACCGCCTACCACGCCCTGGTCGACCTCGCCGGCCTGACGGCGGGCGAGCGCGTCCTGATCCACGCCGCCGCGGGCGGCGTCGGCATGGCCGCCGTCCAGCTGGCCCGGCACCTGGGTGCCGAGGTCTACGGCACGGCGGGCCCCGGCAAGTGGGACGCCCTGCGCGACCTGGGCCTGGAGGGGACGCACCTGGCGTCGTCCCGCACCCTGGACTTCGAGGACGCGTTCGGCGCGGCCACCGGGGGCCTCGGCGTGGACGTCGTGCTGAACTCCCTCGCCGGCGAGTTCGTGGACGCGTCCCTGCGGCTGCTGCCGCGCGGCGGACGCTTCGTGGAGATGGGCAAGACCGATCTGCGCGACCCGGCGCTGATCGCGGCCGAGCACCCCGGGGTGGACTACCGCTTCTTCGACCTGCTCCAGGAGCCGGCCGAGCGGATCGGCGAGATGCTCACGGCCGTCATGGGCCTGCTGTCGTCGGGGGCCCTGACGCCGCTGCCGGTGAGCACCTGGGACGTCCGCCGGGCGCCGGAGGCCTTCCGGTACGTCAGCCAGGCGCGTCACGTCGGCAAGGTCGTCCTCACCCTGCCCGCCGCCCTCGACCCGGAGGGCACGGTCCTGGTCACCGGCGCCACCGGGGCCCTCGGCGGGCTGGTCGCGCGGCACCTGGTCACCGAGCACGGCGCCCGCCGTCTGCTCCTGGTCAGCCGGCGCGGCGCCGACGCGCCCGGGGCGAAGGAACTCGCCGCCGAGATCGGCGAGTCGGGTGCCGAGGTCACCCTCGCGGCCTGTGACACCGCCGACCGCGACGCGCTCGCGAAGCTGCTGGACGGCGTACGGCTCACCGCCGTCGTCCATGCCGCGGGCGTGCTCGACGACGGCGTGATCACGGCGCTCACCCCCGAGCGCCTCGACACCGTGCTCGCCGCCAAGGCCACCGCGGCCCGGCACCTGCACGAGCTGACCGCCGGCCAGGACCTCGCGGCCTTCGTCCTCTTCTCCTCCGTCATGGGCGTCATCGGCGGCGCCGGCCAGGGCAACTACGCCGCGGCCAACGCCTACCTGGACGCCCTGGCCCAGCACCGCGCGGCGCGGGGGCTCCCGGCACGGTCCCTGGCCTGGGGCATGTGGGCGGACACCGCGGGAAGGCCGGGTGCCACCGGAATGGCCGGCACCCTGTCCGAGGCCGACCTGGTACGGATCGCCCGGACCGGTCTCGCGCCCATCGACCGGGCCGAGGGCCTGGCCCTGCTCGACGCGGCGCTGCGCGTGGACTCCCCCGCGCTCGTGCCCGCGCCGATCGACCGGGCCGCGCTCGGCGCGCTGGGCGGTCAACTGCCCACCGTGCTGCGGGACCTGGTCCCGTCCGCCCCGCGACCGGCACAGGACTCGCCGGCCGCGGCCGCACCCCGGGCGACCGAGCCCCTGCGCGACCGGCTCGCCGCGCTGAGCCCGGCCGAGCGGGAGGAGCTGCTCCTCGACCTCGTCCGGGTGCAGACCGCCGCCGTGCTCGGCCGGTCCTCCGCCGCCGGCGTCCCCGCCGACCGGCCCTTCAAGGACATGGGCTGCGACTCGCTCACCCTGGTGGAGCTCCGCAACAGGCTGCAGACCGCCGCCGGTCTGCGGCTGCCCGCCACCTTCCTCTTCAACTGCCCGACGCCGCTGGCGGTCGTGGCCCACCTCCACACCGAACTCGCCCCGGCCGAAGCGGAATCCGCCGTGGATCCCGCCGGTTCGGCGTCCACCCCCGGCCTGGCCGAACTCGACCGGCTGGAGGCGGCGCTCGGCGAGCTGCCGGACGACACCCAGGACGACGTCCGGGCCGAGATCGTCCAGCGGCTCCAGGCACTCGCGGCCCGGATCCCCGCCCAGCGGACCCAGGCCGACCACGACGATCTGTCCGCACGGGTCGAGTCCGCCTCGGTCGACGAACTCCTCGCGTTCATCGACTCCGAACTCTGATCCCGGGTCCGCCACGCCGGACCCTCACTCCGCTCAACCTGTTCGACGCGCGCGGCGTGCTCCGGCACGCCGCCCGGGCAGCGCTGCCCGCACCGCGCGCACGTACGGCTCCACAACGCCTACGGGGGCATCATCACCATGACAACACCGGACAACGACAAACTCGTCGAGTACCTCAAGCGCCTCACCGTCGACCTCCACCAGTCCCGTCAGCGGGTCCGTGAACTGGAGGCGGGCACCAACGACCCGATCGTCATCGTCGGCATGGGCTGCCGCTTCCCGGGCGGGGTGGACTCGCCCGAGGCGCTGTGGCGGGTCGTCGCCGAGCAGCGCGACGTCATCTCGGGGCTGCCGACCGACCGGGGCTGGGACCTGGACGGCCTCTACCACCCCGACCCGGACCACTCCGGCACCTCCTACGTGCGTGACGGCGGCTTCCTGGACGGGGCGGCCGAGTTCGACCCCGCCTTCTTCGGGATCTCGCCGCGCGAGGCGCTGGCGATGGACCCGCAGCAGCGGCTGCTGCTCGAGGTGTCGTGGGAGGCCTTGGAGCGGGCCGGCATCACGCCCGGCTCGCTGCACGGCACCCAGACGGGCGTGTTCCTCGGAGCCATCGCCCAGGAGTACGGCCCCCGCCTCGGCGAGGCGGGCGCGGGCGGCACCGGCTTCGGTCTGACGGGCACGACGTCCAGTGTGGCGTCGGGCCGCGTCGCCTACACACTCGGTCTGCAGGGTCCGGCCCTGACGGTCGACACCGCGTGCTCGTCGTCGCTGGTCGCCCTGCACCTGGCGGTCAACGCCCTGCGCTCCGGCGAGTGCTCGCTGGCGCTCGCGGGCGGTGTGACGGTCATGTCGACCCCGGGCATCTTCGTGGAGTTCTCCCAGCAGCGGGGCCTCGCACCGGACGGTCGGTGCAAGTCGTTCTCCGCGGACGCGGACGGCACCGCCTGGGCCGAGGGCGTCGGCGTCCTCGTCGTGGAGCGGCTCTCCGACGCACGCCGCCTCGGCCACAACGTCCTTGCTGTGGTGGCCGGTTCGGCCGTGAACCAGGACGGCGCCTCCAACGGCCTCACCGCCCCCAGCGGCCCCGCCCAGGAACGCGTCATCCGCGCCGCCGTGCAGGACGCCGGAATCACCTTCTCGGGTGTCGACGCCGTGGAGGCGCACGGCACGGGCACGGTCCTCGGCGACCCGATCGAGGCACAGGCCCTCCTCGCCACGTACGGCAAGGAACGCGAGGGACAGCCCCTGATGCTGGGCTCCCTGAAGTCGAACCTGGGGCACTCCCAGGCGGCCGCGGGTGTCGGTGGCGTCATCAAGATGGTCATGGCGATGCGCCACGCCGAACTGCCCGCCTCCCTCAACGTCAGCAAGCCGAGCGAGCTCGTGGACTGGGCGGGCGGCGGCGTCGAGGTGCTCACCGAGCCGCGCCCGTGGCCCGCCGAGGAGGGCAGGGTCCGGCGCGCCGGTGTGTCGTCCTTCGGCATCAGCGGCACCAACGCCCACGTCATCCTCGCCGAGGCCCCCGCCGGGCAGTCCGCGGACGACACGACTCCGGACGACGGGACCGGTCTGGACGGCACGTCGCTGCCGTGGCTGGTGTCGGCCCGTACGCCGGACGCACTGGCCGAGGCCGCCGGACAGCTGGCCGCGTACGTACGGGAGCGGCCGGAGATCGGCCCGGCCGACGTGGCCCTCTCCCTGGCCACCGGACGCTCCGCCTTCGAATCCCGGGCCGCGCTGCCCGGCGGCGACGGACGCGACGGCCTGCTCGCGGGCCTGGACGCCCTGGCGTCCCGCGAGGTCGACGGCGAGAACGGTGTGTCCCCCTCTCGCGCCGTCTTCGTGTTCCCGGGGCAGGGGTCGCAGTGGGTGGGCATGGCCACCGCCCTGCTCGACTCCTCACCCGAGTTCACCCGCGTCATCACCGACTGCGAAACCGCCCTGACCCCCTTCGTGGACTGGTCCCTCACCGCGGTCCTGCGCGGCGAGGACGGAGCGCCCGGCCTCGACCGCGTCGACGTGGTCCAGCCCGCCTCCTGGGCCATGATGATCGGCCTCGCCGCCCTGTGGCGCACCGCCGGCGTCAACCCGACCGCCGTGGTCGGCCACTCCCAGGGCGAGATCGCCGCGGCCGTCGTCGCCGGCGGCCTGACCCTGGAAGACGGCGCCCGCATCGTCGCCCTGCGCTCCAAAGCCCTGCGCGTCCTCTCCGGCGGCGGAGGCATGGCCTCGCTCAGGGTCCCGGAAGCACAGGCGGAAGAGCTCCTCGCCACGTGGGGCGGACGCATCTCCGTCGCCGCGGTCAACGGCCCGTCCTCCACCGTCGTCGCCGGACAGCCCGAGGCCCTGGACGAACTCCTCGCCCAGTGCGAGACCACCGGAGTGTGGGCGCGCCGCATCCCCGTGGACTACGCCTCCCACTCCGCCCACGTCGACGAGATCCGCGACACCCTGGCGACCGAACTCAAGGACGTCACCCCGCAGTCGGGCCGGATCGCCTTCCACTCCACCGTCACCGGCACCGTCCTCGACACCACCGAACTCGACGCGGCCTACTGGTTCCGCAACCTCCGCAGCAAGGTCAAACTCGCCGACGTCATCACACAACTCGCCGCCCCCGACATCGTCTTCGTCGAAGTCAGCGCCCACCCCGTCCTCGTCTCCGGCATCACCGAAACCCTCGGCGACACCGGAGCCGTCGTCGGCACCCTCCACCGCAACACCGGCACCCTCGACCGCTTCGTCCAGTCCGCCGCCGAAGCCTGGACCCACGGCGTCACCATCGACTGGCCCACCCTCCTCCAGCCCTACCGCGCCCAGACCGTCGAACTCCCCTCCTACCCCTTCCAACGCCAGCGCTACTGGCTGGAGCCGGAGCCGGCCTCGACCGACGCCCGTGGGCTCGGTCTGGCCTCGGCCGGGCATCCGCTGCTCGGCGCCGTGGTGGAGCTGGTCGAAGAGGACCGGCTGGTGTACACGGGGCGGCTCGCCCTCGACACGCAGCCGTGGCTCGCCGATCACGCCGTGCACGGCACCGTGCTGCTGCCCGGCACCGCCTTCCTCGAACTCACGATGGCCGTGGGCGCGCGCGTGGGCTGGCGGCGGCTCGCCGAGCTCACCCTCCAGGCGCCGCTGGTGCTTCCGCCCGGCGAAGCCGTACAGCTGCGGGTGACCCTCGAACCGCCGGCCGAGAACGGGCAGCGGGAGCTGGCCGTGCACTCCCGGCCGCAGGACGCCGACGCGGGCGCCCCGTGGATGCGGCACGCGGCGGCCGTGCTCGACCTCGACGACGCCGCCGCGGACTTCGACCTCGCCGAGTGGCCGCCGCCCGGCGCCCAGGAGATCGACGTCGAGAGCCGTTACGACACCCTCACGGAGGCGGGCTACGACTACGGCCCCGCCTTCCAGGGCCTGCGGGCCGCCTGGCGTTCCGGCCGCGACGTCTTCGCCGAGGTCGGCCTGCCCGCCGAGCTGGACGCCACGACCTTCGGGGTGCACCCGGCGGTCCTGGACGCGGCCCTGCACGCGGTCGGCCTGCTCCGCGAGGACGGCGGCACCGTCCTGCCCTTCTCCTGGTCCGGCGTCACCCGTTACACGGACGGCGCGGACGCCCTGCGGGTGTGGCTCAGCCCGCGGGGCGAGGACGGGGTGACCCTGCGCGCCACCGACGGCGCGGGCAAGCCCGTCCTGTCGGCGGAGTCCGTCACGATGCGGCCGTTCACGGCCGACCTGTCCGCCGGCCGGGGCGCCGACTCGCTGTTCCGCGTCGAGTGGCAGCCGGTCGCCGCCGCGACGGCCGAGGTCGACGTGTGCCCGGTCGCGGACCTGGCCGACGTCCCGGACGTCGTGCCGCAGGTGGTCGCCGTACGATGTCCGGTCACCGCCCGATGTCCGAGCACACCGCAGGACTCCGACAGCACGGGAACCGGCCTCGCCGAGACCGCCCATCAGGCGGCGCGCTGGGCGCTCGGCCTGGTCCAGGCGTGGCTGGCCGATGCCCGCTTCGCCGGATCCCGCCTGCTGGTGCTGACCGACGGCGCCGCCGGCCCCGAGGTCACCGACCCCGCCCAGGCCACCGTGTGGGGCCTGATCAGGACCGCCCAGTCCGAGCACCCCGACCGTTTCGTTCTGCTGGACTCGGACGAGGCGCACGAGACCGGCACCGTGCCCGGCGCCGTGCTCACCGAGCCCCAGCTCGCCCTGCGGGCGGGTGCGCTCCTCGTCCCCCGGCTGGTCCGGCACGCCTCCGTCGCCGACCCGGCCGGCGTCACCCCGCTCGACCCGGACGCCACCGTGCTCGTCACCGGCGGCACCGGTGTGCTCGGCGCGTCGGTCGCACGCCACCTGGTCACCGAGCACGGCGCCCGCCGTCTGCTCCTGGTCAGCCGACGCGGCGCCGACGCGCCCGGGGCGGAGGAACTCGCCGCCGAGCTGACCGGCTGGGGCGCGGAGGTCACCCTCGCGGCCTGTGACACCGCCGACCGCGACGCGCTCGCGCGACTCCTCGACGGCGTACGGCTCACCGCCGTCGTCCACACCGCGGGTCTGCTCGACGACGGCGTGGTCGAGTCGCTCACCGAGGACCGGCTCGCGGCCGTCCTGCGGCCCAAGGTGGACGCAGCGGCACTCCTGGACGAACTGACCGCCGATCAGGACCTCGTGGCCTTCGTCCTGTTCTCCTCGGTCGCCGGCGTGCTCGGCAACCCCGGCCAGGCCAACTACGCGGCGGGCAACGTCTTCCTCGACGCGCTCGCCGCCCGCCGCCGCGCCGCCGGCCGTCCGGCGACCTCGCTCGCCTGGGGCCTGTGGGCCGAACGCACCGGTCTCACCGGCCACTTGGACGACGACACCCTCTCGACCCGGGGCATCGCCCCGCTCTCCACCGAGCAGGGCCTCGAACTCCTCGACCGGGCGCTCACCGACGACAACCCGCTGCTCGTACCGGCCCGCCTCGACCCGGCCGCGCTGCGCTCCGACGCGCTCGCCGGGACGCTGTCCCCGGTGCTGCGCTCCCTGGTGCGGGTCCCGCAGCGGCGGAGCGGCGAGTCCGGTCTGCGCCGCAGGCTCGGCCGGCTGTCCGAGGAGGAGGGCCGCCGTCTGCTGCTCGACGTCGTCCGCACCCAGCTCGCCTCGGTCATCGGCAGCGACTCGGCGGACGGGATCGACCCGGACCAGCCGTTCAAGAGCTTCGGCATCGACTCGCTGCTCGCGGTCCAGCTGCGCAACCGCCTCAACTCGGCGACCGGCCTGCGTCTTCCGGCGACCCTGGTCTTCGACCACCCCACGCCGACCGCCGTCGTCGACTTCACGCTCTCGCTCGCGCGGGAGCGGGCCGAGAACGCCCCCGCACAGCCCGTCGCCCCCGTCGTCCCGCGTACGGACGACGACCCGATCGTCATCGTCGGCATGGGCTGCCGCTTCCCGGGCGGGGTGGACTCGCCCGAGGCGCTGTGGCGGGTCGTCGCCGAGCAGCGCGACGTCATCTCGGAGTTCCCGACCGACCGGGGCTGGGACCTGGACGGTCTCTACCACCCCGACCCGGACCACTCCGGCACGTCGTACGTCCGGCACGGCGGGTTCCTCCACGAGGCGGCCGAGTTCGACCCCGCCTTCTTCGGGATCTCGCCGCGCGAGGCGCTGGCGATGGACCCGCAGCAGCGGCTGCTGCTCGAAGTGTCGTGGGAGGCCCTGGAGCGGGCCGGCATCACACCCGGTTCGCTGCACGGCAGTGACACCGGTGTGTTCGCCGGCGTGATGTACCACGACTACGGTGGTGGGGGCCGGCTTCCGGAGGAGGCCGAGGGGCACTTCCTGACCGGCACCGCCGGCAGTGTCGCCACCGGTCGGGTGGCCTACACGCTCGGTCTGCAGGGTCCGGCCCTGACGGTGGACACCGCGTGCTCGTCGTCGCTGGTCGCCCTGCACCTCGCCGTCCGTGCCCTGCGGGCGGGCGAGTGTTCGCTCGCCCTCGCCGGTGGTGCCGCGGTGATGTCCACCCCCAACACCTTCATCGAGTTCTCGCGGCAGCGAGGGCTCGCGGCGGACGGTCGGTGCAAGTCGTTCTCCGCGGACGCGGACGGCACCGCCTGGGCCGAGGGCGTCGGCGTCCTCGTCGTCGAACGGCTCTCCGACGCACGCCGCCTCGGCCACAACGTCCTCGCCGTCGTCGCCGGTTCGGCCGTCAACCAGGACGGCGCCTCCAACGGACTCACCGCCCCCAGCGGCCCCGCCCAGGAACGCGTCATCCGCGCCGCCGTCCAGGACGCCGGAATCACCTTCACGGACGTGGACGCGGTCGAGGCGCACGGCACGGGCACGGTCCTCGGCGACCCCATCGAAGCCCAGGCACTCCTCGCCACCTACGGAACCCAGCGCGACGGCCGGCCTTTGATGCTCGGCTCCCTGAAGTCCAACCTCGGACACGCCCAGGCCGCCGCCGGCGTCGGCGGCATCATCAAGATGGTCATGGCGATGCGCCACGACGAACTCCCCGCCTCCCTCAACGTCAGCAAGCCCAGCGAACTCGTCGACTGGGAAACCGGCGGCGTCGAAGTCCTCACCGCGCCGCGCCCCTGGCCCGCCCAGGACGGCAGGACCCGGCGCGCCGGCGTCTCCTCCTTCGGCATCAGCGGCACCAACGCCCACGTCATCCTCGCCGAGGCCCCGGCCGACGCGCCGGTCGAGGAGACGACGCCCGACGACGGTGTCCGTCTGGACGGCACGGCGCTGCCGTGGCTGGTGTCGGCCCGTACGCCGGACGCGCTGGCCGAGGCCGCCGAACGGCTGGCCGCGTACGTACGGGAGCGGCCGGAGATCGGCCCGGCCGACGTGGCCCTCTCCCTGGCCACCGGACGCTCCGCCTTCGAATCCCGGGCCGCGCTGCCCGGCGGCGACGGACGCGACGGCCTGCTCGCGGGCCTGGACGCCCTGGCGTCCGGTGAGCTCACTGCCGTGACCTCGACCGTCTCGGGCGCGAAGCCGGGCCGGACGTCCGGTGCCCCTGTCGTGTTCGTGTTCCCGGGGCAGGGGTCGCAGTGGGTGGGCATGGCCACCGCCCTGCTCGACTCCTCACCCGAGTTCGCCCGCGTCATCACCGACTGCGAAACCGCCCTGACCCCCTTCGTGGACTGGTCCCTCACCGCGGTCCTGCGCGGCGAGGACGGAGCGCCCGGCCTCGACCGCGTCGACGTGGTCCAGCCCGCCTCCTGGGCCATGATGATCGGCCTCGCCGCCCTCTGGCGCACCGCCGGCGTCAACCCGACCGCCGTGGTCGGCCACTCCCAGGGCGAGATCGCCGCAGCCGTCGTCGCCGGCGGCCTGACCCTGGAAGACGGCGCCCGCATCGTCGCCCTGCGCTCCAAAGCCCTGCGCGTCCTCTCCGGCGGCGGAGGCATGGCCTCCCTCAGCCTCCCGGAAGCACAGGCCGAAGAACTGCTCACGCCCTGGAACGGACGCATCTCCGTCGCCGCGGTCAACGGCCCCTCCTCCACCGTCGTCGCCGGACAGCCCGAGGCCCTGGACGAACTCCTCGCCCAGTGCGAGACCACCGGAGTGTGGGCACGCCGCATCCCCGTGGACTACGCCTCCCACTCCGCCCACGTCGACGAGATCCGCGACACCCTCGCCGAGGAACTGGCAGCGGTCGAACCCCGTTCGGGCCGGATCGCCTTCCACTCCACCGTCACCGGCACCGTCCTCGACACCACCGAACTCGACGCGGCCTACTGGTTCCGCAACCTCCGCAGCAAGGTCAAACTCGCCGACGTCATCACACAACTCGCCGCCCCCGACATCGTCTTCGTCGAAGTCAGCGCCCACCCCGTCCTCGTCTCCGGCATCACCGAAACCCTCGGCGACACCGGAGCCGTCGTCGGCACCCTCCACCGCAACACCGGCACCCTCGACCGCTTCGTCCAGTCCGCCGCCGAAGCCTGGACCCACGGCGTCACCATCGACTGGCCCACCCTCCTCCAGCCCTACCGCGCCCAGACCGTCGAACTCCCCTCCTACCCCTTCCAACGCCAGCACTACTGGTTGCGGAACGAGCCCGTCGCCGCCCCGCGCGGCGAGGCGCGAGTCCCGGACCGGTCTGCCGAACAGGGTGGCCTGCTGGGCGTACGGCTGCCGTCGTCGCCGCTCGCCCAGGCACAGTTCGCCCCCCGGCTCGACGCCGTGGCGCACCCCTGCCTCGGTGACTTCGTGGTCGGGGGCCGTCCGGTGGTCAGCGCCGGTGTGCTCGTGGAGTCGTTGGTCGAGGCGGTCACCGAGCTCGCCGGGCCGGGCCCGGTGTCCGTCGAGGACCTGGAGCTCCCCGTCGACCTGGTGCTGGAACCGGTCGGCATCGACCCGTCGACGGCCGGTGAAGGGCGCGCCGCCCAGCTCGTCGTGGACGGGGACCTGTTCCGCTACTACGCGCAGGACGCGACCGGCGGCTGGCAGCTGCACGCGCGGGGCCGGGCCGCGTCCGGCGCTCCGGCCGCTCCCACGGTGGCGTCCGCGTCGGTGGGTTCGGGCCGCGAGCTGACGGGGGACGAGCTGTACCGGCTGCTGTGGCAGCGCGCCCTGTATCTGGGCTCCGCCGCCCGGTGGGTGGAGCGGATCCGGCTCGGCCGGGGCGAGGCCACGGCCGAGCTCCGGTCCGCCCTGCCCGGCGAGGCGGAGCGCTACCTGATCCACCCCGGTCTGGTCGACGCCATGTTCCAGACGGCGCTGGCCTGCTTCCCGATGGACGGCCCGGCGCTCGTGCCGGCCGCTCTCGACCGTTTCGTGCACTACGACCGCGGTGACGCCCAGGACGGGCTCCGCTGTCATGCCGAACTGTTCGAGGACGGCACCCGGGCGCGTATCCGGCTCGTCACCGCGCAGGGCCGGCTGGTCGCCGAGGCCTGCGGCGTGCGCTTCGTCCCGGCCCTGAGCCGGCCGGTGGCGGAGCCCGCCGCCGTACACACGGCTCCCGCCGCATCCGAACCGCAGCGACCGGCCACGGTCCCGACGCCCGCGGCTCCGGCTCCGTCCTCGGTTCCGGCCCCGTCCTCGGTTCCGGCCCCGTCCTCGGTTCCGGCCCCGTCCTCGGTTCCGGCCCCGGTCGGGGAGTCCGCGGCGGCGTCCTCCGTGGCGCCCGACGCGGTGCGCGCCCTCGTGACGCGGACCGTCGCGCAGGCCCTCGGCACGGTGGCGGCCCGGCTCGACACCGGGCAGTCGCTGCAGGCGCTCGGGCTCGACTCGCTGATCGCGATGAAGATCCGGACGTCCCTGAACCGGGAGTTCGACGTCCTGCTGCCGATGACGGCGTTCCTGAACGGCCGCAGCACCGAGGACATCGCCGGCGACGTGCTCGACGCCCTCGGCGCCGGATCCGACGAGGAGGTCCCGGAGACCGGTGCCGAGGCCGCCGCGTCCGGCGACGACGACGGGGACCGCTACGAGCCGTTCGGTCTGACCGATCTCCAGCAGGCCTACCTCGTCGGCCGGGGTGACGCCTTCGAGCTCGGCAACACCTCCACCTACTTCCAGATCGAGATCGACCTGGAGCGGGTGGACCTGGAGCGGCTCGGCGCGTCCTTCCGGGCGATGATCGAGCGGCACGACATGCTGCGGGCCGTCTTCACCGCCGAGGGCGAGCAGCGCGTGCAGCGCGAGGTCCCGGCCTACGTGATCCGTGAGACGGACGTCTCCCACCTGCCCGAGGACGAGCGCGAGGCCGCGCTGACCGCCGTCCACGAGGAGATGCGGCACCAGGTCTTCGACACCGCCCGCTGGCCGCTGTTCGACGTGCGGGTGACCCGGATCGACGACCGGACGATCCGGCTGCACGCCGGTTTCGACGCCCTGATCATCGACGGTTTCAGCACGTCGATCCTGTTCAAGGAGTGGGCCGCGCACTACCGCGGCGAGGAGCTGCCCGAGCTGGAGCTGCGCTACCGGGACTACGTCCGGCAGGCCCGTGAGCTGGAGGGCGGTCCCGAGTACGACCGGGCGCTGGCCTACTGGCGGGACCGTCTCGACACCCTGCCGCCCGCGCCCCAGCTGCCGCTGGCGGTGGCTCCGTCGAGTCTGGACCGGCCGGTGTTCAACCACCGGGGCGCCACGCTGCCGAAGGAGGAGTGGGACCGCTTCAAGGAGTACGCGGCGGCGGCCGGGGTCAGTCCCTCGGCGGCGCTGTGCACCGCGTACGCGCAGGTGATCGCGGAGTGGAGCGCGACGCCCGACTTCTGTCTGAACCTGCTGTACTTCAACCGGCTGCCGCTGCACCCGCAGGTCGGCGACGTCATCGGCAACTTCTCCACCACGCTGATGCTGGAGATCCGCGACTCGGCCGAGGACGCGTTCGCCACCCGTGCGAACGACGTGCAGGCCCGGTTGTGGAGCGACATGGAGCACAGCCAGGTCAGCGGTGTGCAGGTGCTGCGGGAGCTGAACCGGGCGCGTGGCGCCTCGGTGCGGGCCGCCGCGCCGGTGGTCTTCACGAGCCTGGTGAACTTCGCGGGGCAGCAGGACACCGAGCGGCGCGGGGTCGTGCAGTACCTGGCCGGGATCGGTGAGAACGGCCGTCAGGTGAGCAGCTCGGTGCGGACGCCGCAGGTGTGGCTGGACCACCAGGCGGTCGAGGAGGCCGGCGAGCTCGTCCTGAACTGGGACGTGATCGAGGAGCTGTTCCCGGCGGGTTGCGTGGACGCCATGTTCGCCGCGTACCAGCGGTTGCTGCACGAGCTGTGCCGCGACCCGGAGGCCTGGCGGCGGCCCCGGCCGGCGCTCGTGCCGGAGGCCGATCTGGCGGTGCGGGCCGAGGCCAACGACACCGACGGGCCCGTGCCCGACGGTCTGCTGCACGACGGGGTGCTCGCCCAGGCCGCGGCCACGCCCGACGCGCCCGCCGTCATCTCGCAGGCGCTGACCCTGACGTACGGGGACCTCGACCGCAGGTCCAACCAGGTGGGGCACGCGCTGCGTGCCCAGGGGGCCGGTCCCGGCGACCTGGTGGCGATCGTGATGGACAAGGGCTGGGAGCAGGTCGTCGCGGCGCTCGGCATCCTGCGGGCCGGGGCGGCGTACGTCCCGATCGACGCCCGGGTGCCCGTCGAGCGGCTGCACGTGCTGCTGGAGAGCGCGGGGATCAGCCGGGTCGTCACCCAGCCGTGGGTGGAGGACACGGCGGACTGGCCGCGGGGTGTGGCCAGGACCGTGGTGCGGGCCGAGGACGAGGGCGAGGACGCTCCGCTCGGGGAGTCGGGCGCCAAGCCCGGCGACCTCGCGTACGTGATCTTCACCTCGGGGTCCACCGGGCTGCCCAAGGGCGTGATGATCGAGCACGGCGCGGCCCTGAACACGGTGGTCGACGTCAACGAGCGGTACGGCGTCACCGCGGCGGACCGGGCTCTCGGCCTGTCCGCGATGCACTTCGACCTGTCGGTCTACGACGTGTTCGGACTGCTGTCGGTGGGCGGCGCCCTGGTCCTTCCGGAGCCGGCCGCGCACCGCGAGCCCGCCCGCTGGGCGGAGCTCGTCCGCGAGCACGGGGTGACGCTCTGGAACAGCGTGCCCGCGCTGATGGAGATGTTCACCGAGCACGCCCTGTCGAACGGGCTCACCGGCCTGCCGATCCGGCTGGTCATGATGAGCGGCGACTGGATCCCGGTGTCCCTGCCGGGCCGGATCAGGCTGCTCCTCCCGGAGGCGGAGCTGTGGAGCCTCGGCGGTGCCACGGAGGCGTCGATCTGGTCGATCCTGCACCCGATCGGCGAGGTCCCGGACGACTGCGTGAGCATCCCGTACGGCAAGGCGATGCGCAATCAGCGCTTCCACGTGCTCGACGGCGCGATGCGGCCCTGCCCCGTGTGGGTGCCGGGCGACCTGTACATCGCCGGGGTCGGTCTGGCCCGCGGCTATCTGAACGACGAGGCGAAGACCCGGGCCGCGTTCCTGCACCACCCGGTCACCGGTGAGCGTCTCTACCGCACCGGCGACATGGGACGCTTCCTGCCGGACGGCACCATCGAGTTCCTCGGCCGTCTCGACTCCCAGGTGAAGATCCAGGGCTACCGGATCGAGCTGGGCGAGGTGGAGGCCGCGCTCACCCAGTGCGAGGGCGTGCGGAGCGCGGCGGTCGTCGCGGCGGGCGAGCAGCACGGCCCCAAGCGGCTGATCGCGTACGTCGTCCTCGACGAGGGGCGTGACGACACCGAGCAGCAGATCACCGAGGCGCTGCGGCAGGTGGTCCCCTCGCACCTGGTGCCGCAGCGGGTGCTCGTCCTGGACGAGCTGCCGCTCAGCGACAACGGCAAGGTGAACCGGGCGGCGCTGCCCGCTCCCGACGAGGTCGCCGCGGAAGGCGCCGGCTTCGTCGCGCCCCGCGACGAGGTGGAGCGCCGGCTCGCCGAGATCTGGGCGGAGTTCTTCGGCGTGGCCGAGATCGGGGTGACCGCGAGCTTCTTCGACCTCGGCGGTGACTCGCTCCTCGCGGTGCGGCTCATGGCCAGGATCGCCCGCGGTACGGGCCGCAGCCTGCCGCTGTCCACCCTCTTCGCGCGGCCGACCATCGAGCTGCTCGCCCGGGCGGTCCGAGAGGCCGACGGCGGCGAGGAGGGCCGCGAGGCGCTGGTGCCGGTGCGTACGGGCGGTTCGCGGACTCCCCTGGTGTTCGTGCACCCGGTCGGCGGTGACGTGCTCTGCTACGCGGAGCTCGCCGAACTCCTCGGCGACGAACAGCCGTTCTACGCGCTGCAGCTGCCGGACACGGAGCTGACCAGCGTGGAGGCCATGGCCGCGCACTACGTCGCCGCGGTCCGCGAGGCGCTGCCGGAGGGTCCGTACCGGCTCGGCGGCTGGTCGATGGGCGGGATCATCGCCCTGGAGATGGCGGCCCAGCTCACCGCGGCGGGCGCCGAGGTGGAGCTGCTCACCGTGATCGACCTGATGGTGGAGCCCGGCCCGGCCGAGGGGGCGCCCGTCTCCGACGAGACGCTGCTGTCCTGGTTCGCCCGGGACCTGGCGGGGCTCGCCGGTGTGGACTGGGAGCTGCCGGCCGAGGCCTTCGACGGCCGTCCTCCGGTGGAGGTGCTGCACGCGGAGGCGCGGGCGGCGGGGGCACTGTCCGAGGACATCGACCTCGACACGCTGAGCGGCATCGCGGGCCGGTTCCGGAACAACTACCGGGCCCTGCTGCGCCACGCGCCCCGCGAGTTCGCCGGTCGAGTGGTGTCGCTGCGGGCGGCGGACGGCGGCGCGACCGTCGAGACGGCGAACCGCTGGATGCGGTACTTCCCGGGTGACGCCACCCTCGTCGACGTGCCCGGCGACCACTACACGGTGATGCGGGGCGAGCGGCTGCGCGTCCTGGCCGGTGAGCTGCGCCGGGCGCTCGACGCCCGCTGACCCGAACCGGCCGGGCCGCCCGTGCGGGCGGCCCGGCCGGTCCCCCGGACCGGTCCTGCGGGCCCGGCGGGGTCCAGGTACGAGGAGTGAGGACAATCGGAATGCGAATGGATCAGACCGGTGGGAACAGCGCCGGAGCGGGCCGATGAGCGCGTTGCCGGCCACCGTGCCGGTCGCTGTCGTCGGAGGGGGCCAGTCCGGGCTCGCCGCCGCGTACCACCTGCGGCGGGCCGGCGTGGAGTGCGTGGTCCTCGACGCCGGCAGCGAGGTCGGCGAGACCTGGGAGCGGCGCTGGGACTCCCTGAAGCTGTTCACGTCCGCGCAGTTCTCCGGGCTGCCGGGCCTGCCCTTCCCCGGGGCCGGCGCGCACTATCCGGGCAAGGACGAGGTCGTGGCGTATCTGCGGGAGTACGCCGGGCGGTTCGACATCCCGGTGCTGACCGACCACAGGGTGCTGTCGCTGCGCAGGGACGGTGACGGCTATCTGCTGTCCACCGCGCACGGCGACTGCCGCGCCGGGCAGGTCGTGATCGCGACCGGCCCGTTCGGCGCCCCCCGGCTTCCGGAGTTCGCGACCGGGCTGAGCGCGGACGTGCCGACCCTGCACACCAGCGAGTACCGCGGGCCCTCCCAGGTGCCGCCGGGCACGGTGGTGGTCGTCGGCGACGGCAACTCCGGCCGGCAGATAGCCGCGGAGCTGTCCGCGTCCCACAGCGTGGTGCTCAGCTGCAGCGACAAGGTGTCGCCGCCCCTGCCGCAGACCGTGGTCGGGCGGGACATGTTCTGGTGGATGAGCGTCATCGGTGTGATGAGCCTTCCGGTGAACATGCAGGCGCCGGACCCGATCGTCGGCGACCGGGTGCCCGAGCTGGTCGCGGCGGGCGAGATGCGGACCGTGGGCCGGATCACCGCGGCCGAGGGCGCCGAGCTGGTCACCGCCGACGGCGAGCGCGTCAAGCCGTCCACGGTGATCTGGGCGACCGGCTACCGGACCGACTGGAGCTGGCTCGACCCGGCGATGCTCGACGAGGACGGGCAGCCCCGGCACACGGAGGGCACGGGGGTGCTGCCCGGCAGCCACTACCTGGGGCTCTACCGGATGCGCACCCGCGGCTCGGCGCTGATCGGCTTCGTCGGCCGCGACGCCGAGCGCACCGCGGCGGCGGTCACGGCCGCCGCCCAGAACACCACGACCGCCTCCCTCACGGCAGAAGGTGAGCCGTCATGACCACCGCCACCACCAGCTCCACCGAACTCGACGTGCTGGGCGCGCTGTGGGCGTTCGACTTCATCGGGTTCGCGCAGAAGTCCGCCGTCCTCGACCCGACCGCCCCGGGGTACGGGCAGGCGGTCGGCGCCGCCTTCGGGCTCGTCGTCCGCCGCCGCTTCCCGCGGGGCGCGGCGGCGGAGGAGATCGGCGGGTACGTCGCGGAGTTCCTCGGCTCGCTGGAGGCCGGCGCGGAGGACTTCGACCCGGCGGCCCTGGAGGGCCTGTTCGCCGAGGGACTGCACGGGGCCACGGCGGCCGGCGACGAGCGGCTCGGCCCGGAGCCGAGGATGCAGGCCCACCTCGTCCTGTCGCTGCGGATGGTGCGGGAACTGGGCCTCGGCCCCGACGAGCAGCGGGAGCTGCTGGCCGAGGCCACGCGCGCGACGGCGGTCTGAGCCGTACGGGAGGAGGCGGCGGTCTGAGCCGTACGGAAGGAGGCGGCGCCCCCGGATCGTCCGGGGGCGCCGCCTCCTCCGTTCACTCGGCGGGCGGCACCTGCGCACCGGCCTCGCCGGACTCACGGGACCGTCCGGAGCCGTCGGACCGTCCCGAGTCGCCGGAATCGCCGGGCCGTCCGGAGTCGCCGGAGTCGCCGGGGGTCCAGACGTCGAGGGCCCCCTCCCCGTACAAGCTCCGCACCGCCCGCTTGTCGTACTTGCCGACGCTGGTCTTGGGCACCGCGTCGACGAAGGACCAGCGCTCCGGTATCCACCAGCGCGCCACCCGTCCGGTCAGGAACTCCCGGAGCTCGTCCCCGCCGACCCCGGCGCCCGGCACCAGGGACACGCAGGCCAGGGGGCGCTCCTCCCAGCGCGGGTCGGGCACGCCGACCACAACGGCCTCCAGTACGGCGGGGTGCTCGATGATCGCGTTCTCGAGCTCGATGGTGGAGATCCACTCGCCGCCGCTCTTGATGCCGTCCTTGAGCCGGTCGCTGACGACCACCCAGCCGCCCGGTTCGATCACTCCCAGGTCCCCGGTGCGCAGCCAGCCGTCGTGGAACTTCTCGTCGGCGTCCTCGGTGTTGAAGTACGAGCCGGTGACCCAGGGACCGCGCAGTTCCAGTTCGCCCACCGAGCGTCCGTCCCAGGGCTGTTCGCTGCCGTCCTCCGCGATCAGCCGGGCGTCGACGAAGGGCATGAGGCGGCCGCTCTTGGCCAGCCAGTCGACCTCGTCCTCGTCCGGGGTGCCGTGCGGGGGGACGGCGAAGGTGGCGAGGGGGCTGGTCTCGGTCAGTCCCCAGCCCTGCTTCAGCCGGACGCCGTAGCGGTCCTTGAGCTCCTTGAGCAGGGCGCGCGGCGGGGTGGCGCCGCCGCAGCCGGCCAGTCGTACGCCGCTCAGGTCCAGCGGGTGCTGCTCGCCGTGGTGGACCAGGCTGTTCCAGATGGTGCAGATCGCCGCGACGGCGGTGGGCCGTTCCTCGTTGATGATCCGGGCCAGGTCCGGGGTGTGCAGCCGGCGGCCGTTCATGATGAGGTCGGAGCCCGCCAGCCAGGCGGCGTAGGGCCAGCCCCAGGCGTTGGCGTGGAACATGGGCACGATCGGCAGGACGCGGTCGCCGTCGTGCATCGCGAATCCGGCGCCGGCCGAGACGCCGAGCGTGTGGAGGGTGATCGAGCGGTGGCTGTAGGCCACGCCCTTGGGGTTGCCGGTGGTGCCGGTCGTGTAGCAGAGCGCGGCCGCTTCCCGTTCGTCCAGGTCGGGCCAGTCGAAGCCGGGCCGTTCGGCCGCGAGCAGTTCGTCCCAGCGGTGTACGGCGATGTGCGCGGGCAGTTCCACCTCCGGCGCGTCGCCGATGACGACCAGGTGGCGCACGCCGCCCAGCCGGTCCCGTAAGGGCGGGAGCATGTCCAGGAGGGTCGCGTCGACGAGGAGGACGGCGTCCTCGGCGTGTTCGACGATGTAGCCCAACTGGTCCTGGTGGAGGCGGAGGTTGAGGGTGTGCAGCACCGCCCCCATGCTCGGTACGGCGAGGTACGCCACCAGGTGCTCGGGGGTGTTCCAGGCCAGGGTGGCGACCCGTTCGCCGCGTCGCACGCCCAGTCGGGAGAGGGCGGCGGCGAGCTGTTCGGCCTGGTGGGCGATGTCGGCGAAGGTCTGTGCGGACCGTGCGGTCGGCCCGTCGGCACATCGCACCACCCGGCTGTCCCCGTAGACGCGTTGTCCGTGCGCGAGGATGTCGCGAACCAGCAGCTCGCGGTCCTGCATCGTGCTCTTCATGGTGCGGCCCCTTGCGAGTACGTGGCGAGTACGTGGTCGGAGACCGGGATCAGCCGAGGTACAGGATGTCCCCCAGCAGGGAGCTGCTGACGTGGTCGTGGTCCAGGAGGTTGACGCGGGCCGTCATCCTGCCGCTGCCGGTCGCGAACTCGTAGTTGCCGGAACCGCCGATGATCTTGAAGGTGCCGGTCGGGTAGACCATGGTGTCCGAGGTCAGCGGGGCGGTGAGGGCGTAGCTGATGTTGAGCCGGTCGCCGTCGGGCTCCGTCATGGTCGCCGTCCCCTTGATGTCGTACTTTCCGGGGATGGTCGCGGTGCACACCACTTCCTTCTGCGCCCAGGTGGCGGTGGTGACCGGCTTGCCGGTGGAGGTCCCCGTCCCGGTCACGTTGTAGCCGTTGCAGCCCACGGTGTCGGGGTGCACGGTCGCGACCACCGCGAAGTTGCTGGTGATGTCGACGGTGGGAAGGTAGGTCTCGGCGACGACGGCCGAGGGGCCGGTCCCGGCGGCGTACGTGACGCCTGCCGTACCGCCGGCGATCAGTACCGTTGCGGCCACCACGCCCGCTATGCGCGCGAACCGGTGACGGGCAGCTCTTGCCATGTTCTCCCCCGAATGTGTCGGATCCATCCCAACTAGGCCCAGATGATGGGCTGTTGGGGACAGCTTCCCTGATCGGGGAGTCTTCCGTCGAGACGTTCGACGCGTGCGTCGCGCACAGGAAAGCGGAACCGGCCTCACCCACGGCGAGGCCGGTTCCAGGAGCGGAGGACGCCGACGGGACGTCATCCGCGATCAGTCGGCCCTAGGTCAGATCTGCCACCGGAAACCCATGGATCCGGACAGGTTGGCGGTGACGTGGTCCTTGTCCAGCAGGTTGACCGTGGCGTTCATCTTGCCGCTGCCGACCGCCTCGTCGAAGGCGCCGTCTCCACCGGTGATCGTGAACGTGCCGGACGGGTACACCATGGTGTCCGACGTCAGCGGCGCACTGAGGTGGTAGGTGAAGTAGAGGTGGGAGCCGTCGGTCTGAGTGACCGTCACCTTGCCGTTGATGTCCCACTGGCCGGGGACCTTCGCGGTACAGGCGTCCTCCGTCTGCGACCAGGTGCCGGTGCCGGTGATCCGGTTGCCGGTGACGGTTCCCGACCCGACCACCTTGTAGCCGTTGCAGCCCACGGTGTCCGGGTGCGTGCTCGTGACCACGCCGTACTTCCCGACGGCGTCGAACGGGCTCGGCCCGGGAGGAGGCGTCACGGCGGCGTTCGAGACGCCGGTCGTGCCGCCGACGATCAGTGCCGCTCCGGCCAGCGCACCCGCTATGCGCGCCGATCGACGAAGAGTGAGTGTTGCCATGTCATCCCCCGCAGTTGTCGTTACTTGACTAACTCAGGCCATTTTCCGGCCTGTTGCCGATCAGTTTCCATGATCGAAGGCCGTTCCGTCGAGTCGTTCAGGCCAACCGTTTTCACCGGTCGCCCCCCGGGCCCTCACCGCTGCTTCACAGCCTCCGGACGCGCAGCACGCCGGTCCGCATCGGAAGGGTGAACTCCCCGTCGGCGGTCTCCGGCCTGTCCGCCAGGAACGCGCGGATCCGGCCCAGCAGGTCCTCCCGCTCGGGCTCCGGCATGACCAGGACGCCCGCGCGCGTCGCGAGCGTCGCCACGAGGGACTCGGCGGTGCGCCGCTGTCCGTGCGGGAACACGGCCTGCTCCGGCGAGCCGAACCGCGCGGCGTCGCCGTTCCCCGGGAGGTGCATGTCCGCCGTCGCGGCGCGCCAGGCGGCGGGGGTGTCCCGCGGGCCGACGGCCGCGGTCCCGCCGACCCGCGCGAGCCCCGCGACCCAGTCGACCGCGTCGTCCATGACGTTCCAGAGGCCGGCCAGGACGCCGCGCGGCGTGAGGACCCTGGCGATCTCGGGCCCCGCCACGGCCATGTCGAACCAGTGCATGGCGTTGCCGGCGACCACGGCGTCGACGGACCCGTCCGGCAGCGGGATCGACTCCGCGCCGCCCGACAGGGCCCGGACGTCCGGCAGCGCGCGGCGCAGTTCGGCCAGCATCGCCGGGTCGGGCTCGACCGCGACGACCTCGACGCCCCTCGCGACCAGGGCGGCGGTGAGTTTGCCCGTTCCGGCGCCGAGGTCGAGCACGCGCGGACCGGACGCGGCCTCGAGTGCCCAGTCCACCGCGGCCCGGGCGTAGTCCGGGCGGTGCTCTGCGTAGGCGACGGCCGCCGCACCGAACGAAGAGGCGTGAAGTGAACGCTCGTTCCGATCCATGGTGGCGACGTTAATCGCGCCGTCGGTGATTCGGCCACCCCTTCGTCCCACGACCTCGCTATGCCTCATCCCCTCGCCCTGCCGGGCGAGTTGACCGGTGTTCAGCTTGTTGGCAGAGTGGACAACAAGCTGTTGTCCACTCTGCCAACAAGGGAAGGGCCATGCCTGCCGCACGACGCCGGCGTACCCCGGACGAGGCGCGCGCCGAGATCCTGGACGCCGCCACCGAGCTCATCGCCCGGCACGGGCCCGACGGAGTGGGGCTGCGCCGGGTCGCCGAGGCGGCCGGGGTGACCCACGGGCTCGTCACCCACTACTTCGGGACCTACCGGGCCCTGGTGCGGGCCGTCCTGGAGCGCGAGAACGAGCGCAAGCGGGAGCTCGTACGGGAGCGCATGCGGGCTGACGGCAGCGTGCCGTACGCGGACGGCATGACCGAGGTGCTCTTCGACATCCTCGCCGACGAGCGGTACGTCCGGCTGTGGACCTGGTCCCAGCTCCACGGCTGGGACGACGGAACCGCCCCGGACTCCCCCACGAACCTCTCCCGCCTCGTCGACGTGATGGAGGAGGGCGTCCGCTCGGTGCTCCCCCCGCCCGAGGGCCCCGACCGGGCACGGATCGAGCAGGTCGTCCTGCTCGGCATGGCCGGCGCGTACGGCTACGCCCTCGGCCGGCGCTACTGGCTCGCCGACCTCGGACACGACCCCGACCGGCCCGAGCACGACGCCGCCCATCGCGCCGCCCTGGCCTCTGTCCTCGCCGCCTACCTCGGAGGATCGACCCCATGACCCGGCACGACCTGGACGTCCTCGCGTCGGACCGCGAGCGTTCCGACGCCGAGGAGCGGCTGCGGGCCGCCGTCGGGAGCGGCCGGCTGCCGCTGGCGGACCTGGCGGGCCGCCTCGACGAGGTGCACGCCTCGCGCACCCGGGGCGACCTGGAGCAGGCCTGCCGCGGCCTGCCGCGCCCCGGCCCCCGGGACTCCCTCGTGGTGGACCGGCCCGCGGACTCGCGCGGCCTCGTCGTCGGCGTCTTCGGCGGCTTCGTGCGGAAGGGCCCCTGGGTGGTGCCGCCCCGCATGACGGTCTGGTCGATGTGGGGCGGCGGCAAGATCGACCTCACCGAGGCGCGCTTCAGCGAACAGGACACCGAGATCCGCGCCGTCGCCCTGTGGGGAGGCACCAGGATCGTCGTCCCGGAGGACATCGAGGTCGAGGTGCGGGGCCTCGGGCTCTTCGGCGTCTTCGACAGGCGCGCCGCCCGGCGCATCGGCAGGCCGGGCACGCCCCGCGTCGTGATCAAGGGCCTGGCCCTCTTCGGCGCCGTCGTCACCCGCGGCAAGGGGTAGCGCCGGAGCGCGACCGGGAGGAGCGCCGGCGCGGATCCGGAAGCGGCACCGGTGAGCGACCGGAAGCGGTGCCGGCGAGCGGATCACGGCGGGATCGCCTCGATCGTGGCCCTCAAACGGTGCAGTGCGCCCCGGAGTTCGTCCGGGGGCGGGGTGGCCAGCGCCAGCCGGAGCGCCCGGGGGCGGTGGGGACCGGTGGCGAAGGCGTCCGCGGTGGACACGAGGATCCCTTCCGCCGCGAGCGCGGCCGCCACGTGGTCGGGCCGCTGGTGCGGCTCCAGACCGAGCCAGACCGTGTACGAGGCGGGGTGGGCCGTGACGTCCAGGCCGGCCAGCGCCGCGCGGGCGATGCCCTGCCGGACGGCCGCGTCCGCGCGGCGGCTTTCCTCCAGGCGCGTCACCGTGCCGTCGGAGAGCCAGCGGGTGGCGAGCGCGGTGACGATCCCCGGGGCTCCCCAGGCCGCCGCGCGCAGGCTCCGGGCGACCCGCTCGACGTGGCGGCCGGGCAGGACGGCGAAGCCGAACCGCAGGCCGGGTGCCACGTTCTTCGACAGGCCGGCGACATGGCAGGTGCGTTCGGGCGCGAGGGCCTGGAGCGGCGGGGGCGGCGACGCGTCGAGGAAGGCGTGGGTGCCGTCCTCGACGATCAGGCAGTCCCGCGACCGGGCGACGGCGACGAGACGGTCGCGCCGCTCCCGGTCGAGGACCCAGCCGAGCGGGTTGTGCACGGTCGGCTGGGTGTAGACGGCCCGGACGGGCCGGTCGCGGCACAGCCGGTCGAGGGCGTCGAGGTCGGGGCCCGCCGGGGTGACCGGGACGGGGGCGAGTTCGAGGCTGTGCGCCGAGGCGAGGAGCTTGATGCCCGGATAGCTGAGCGCATCGACGGCGAGGACGTCGCCGGGCCGGGTGAGCGCGCGCAGGACGACGTCGAGCGCCTGCTGGGCCCCGCCCGTCAGCAGGACGTCCCGCGGCGGGACGTCGATCCCCCGCCCCAGCAGATACGTGGCCACGACCGCCCGGTCGCGCCGGAGTCCGCCCGGCGGATGCTGGTGGAGCAGCGCCCCGGCGTCCCCCGTCGCCGCCAGCTCGCGCAGGGCCCGCCGCAGCAGTTCCGTCTGGCCCGGGGCCAGTGGCTGGTTGAAGGACAGGTCCGCCAGCCGGGGCACCGGCAGCACGCGTGACGGTTCGAGCCCGTCGTAGCCGGATCGTTCGCGGACGAACGTCCCCCGGCCCGGCTCGCCCACCACCAGTCCCAGGGCGGCGAGTTCGGCGTAGACCCGGGTGGCGGTGGCCAGCGCGATCCGCCGTTCCCGGGCGAGGGCCCGGTGCGTCGGGAGCCGGGCGCCCGCCGGGATCGCGCCGGAGCGGATCGCGGCGGCGAACTCGTCGACGACGGCTTTGTAGGAGGGCGGTCGCACGCGGCACCCACATCCGGCAGAGGACGGACAGGACTTGTATCCAGGACAATAGATGGCTCGTCCCGGAGGGCGGCTCCTAGCCTCGGTGCGTCCGCACCCAGGCGCATCGGAGGAGCCGGCATGACCGTCCGCACCGAGCGGGACGACGAGGTCGTCACGATCACCATCGACAGGGAACACAAGCTCAACGCCCTCGACCCTCCGACGATCGACGCGCTGCTCGCCGCACTGGACCGCGCCGAGTCCGACGACCGCGTCCGGGCCGTCGTCCTGACCGGCGCCGGACGCAGGGCGTTCAGCGCGGGGGCGGACATCCCGTTCCTGGCGGACAGCATCGCGGGCGGGCCCGAGCGCGCGCTGCGGGAGGTGGTCCGCCGGGGGCACGCGCTGACCCGGCGGATCGAGGAGCTCCCCAAGCCGGTGATCGTGGCAGTCAACGGCCTCGCGTACGGGGGAGGTTGCGAGCTCACCGAGGCCGCGCCGCTCGCGATCGCCGCCGAGCACGCGACCTTCGCCAAGCCCGAGATCTCCCTCGGCTTCCCGCCGCCCTTCGGCGGGTCCCAGCGGCTGCCGCGCCATGTCGGCCGCAAGCGCGGTCTGGAGATGATCCTGACCGGCGATCCGGTCCCGGCCGCCCGGGCCGCCGAGATCGGTCTCGTCAACCGCGTCGTGCCCGCCGGCGAACTCCTCGACGCGGCACGGGACCTGGCCGCGCGCGTCACCCGGCACGCCCCGACGGCGGTGGCGGCCTGCCTGCGCGCGGTCACCCGCGGGATCGGCCTGCCGATCGACGAGGGACTCGCCGTCGAGGCGGCCTGCTTCGCCGCCACCGTGCCCACGGAGGGCGTACGGACGGGCCTGCGGCGGTTCCTCGACCGCTAGGGCCCGTCCTGCCGACGGTTCCCTTCGGGTCCGGCCCGCCCGGCGCGTCCCCTCAGCGGACCCCCTCCCACAGCAGCCGTTCCTCCGCGCGCGGGTCGTCCACCGGAGTCGGCGCGGGCGTGGTGCCGAAGGTCATCGTCGTGCGGGAGTCCTTGTCGTACGCCTTCCAGCCGGGGCTGCCCGTCTTCGCGAAGGCGACCCACGCCCCGTGCACGGCGTCCGCGAGTTCCCGGGGCGGGTGGGCGCCGAGCAGCGGGGCGTACGAGGGGTCGTGGAGGCGGTCGAAGACGAAGGGCAGTTCCAGCGCGTGGCAGGCGCCGAGGGTGCCGTCGAACCGCGGGGAGCGCCAGGCGAACTCGTAGAGGTACGAGCCCGGGACGGCCTCGGCCAGGCGGACGGCCGGGATCCGGTAGAACCAGTCGGTGGCCACGGCGTCGAGGAGTTCGCCCGGCGTGGCGTCCGGGCGGGCGGCCCGGTAGACGGGGAGGGCCCCGGCCGGGTCGAGGCCGTAGGCCGCGGTCATGGCGCGGAGCGAGGACTCGGGGAAGACGTGGAGCCGTTCCGTCGGCACCAGGAAGAGGCGGTACTCCTCGCGGTTGCTGCCGATCATCAGGTCGACGCCGCAGTCCGGGCCGGGGAGGGCGAGGCCCGGCCGGACCGGCTCGAAGGGCATGATGTTGAGCGCCGCCTCGCCCCACCGCGCCGGGTCCGGGTCGGCGGTCACCTCCGCCCGCAACGCGGCCTGGGCCGGGAGGAGTTCCTCCATCGGGACGGCCTCGAAGGCCTCCGGGGTCGGTTCGATCCCCAGTTTCTCCGCGAGGCGGGCCGCGACCAGCCGGGCCGACGAGGGGCGCAGGAAGTGGTGGCAGGCTCCGCTCTGCAGGATCGCCCGGTGGAAGAGCCCGCGGGCCGCCTCGGTGGTCAGCAGGGTGCCGATGCTCATCGCGCCCGCCGACTCGCCGAAGACGGTCACCCGGTCCGGGTCGCCGCCGAAGGAGGCGATGTTCTCACAGACCCAGCGGAGCGCGGCGATCTGGTCGAGCAGGCCGCGGTCGTCGGGGCGGCCCGGGAGGTGCAGGAAGCCGTCGGCCCCCAGGCGGTAGTTGAGGGTGACGCAGACGACGCCGTCCCGGGCGAAGGCACTCCCGTCGTAGCCGGACGCCGAGCCGGACCCGTTGGTGAACGCGCCTCCGTGCAGCCACACCATCACCGGAAGGGCCGCGCCCGGCTCCGGGGCCGGGGTCCAGACGTTGAGGTTCAGGCAGTCGTCCCCGGGGACGGCGCTCTCCGGGATGAGGGTGTCGAAGGGCGGGGCGTAGGGAGCGTGCGGCGCCGTCGGCCCGTGGGCCGTGGCGTCGCGCACCCCCGTCCAGGGTTCCGGCGGGGCGGGCGCCCGGAAGCGCCGCGCGCCGAAGGGCGGAGCGGCGTACGGGATGCCGAGGAAGCGGGTCACCCCGTCGGGGGAGGTCCGGCCGCGGACCTCCCCCTGCCGGGTGCGGCACACCGTCATGCCGACAGGACCTCCGCCAGCGCCTTGCCGAACTCCTCGGGGCGTTCGAGGTGGACGGCGTGCCCGGCGTCCGCCACGGCGACCTCCCGGACCGTGCCGCCGGCCGCCGCGTAGCGGTCCAGGACGTGGCGCGTCTGCGCCAGCATCGGCTGCGCGGGGGTGCCGTCCCAGCCCGGCACCGCGCCGATCGCGCCCAGGTGCGCCAGGTCGAACATCGAGGTGTCCGAGACGATGATGTCGTCCTCGCCGCGTATCCACAGCACCGGTGGCTTGGGCTCGATCAGGTGCAGGTCGTCGACGCGGAAGTGGGTGGGGGCCATGCAGTTGAGGACGCCGCGCGTGCCGGGCGCGATCCCGGGCCAGGCGTCGGACGTGGTGCTGTCGCCGGGGTAGTGGTCGTCGCCGAGGCGCGTGGCCAGCATGGACTCGACGTACGCGTCCTCGTGCTCGGTGGTGAACGGCGGCTTGACGTAGCAGGTGGTGAGGACGGTGCGCGGCGAGGTCGGGGAGTCCGCGCCGCGGTCGCCCTCGGCGAGCCGCCGGACGAAGTCCGGGTTGGCCGTGCCGCCGCCCGAGCCCGCCCCGTCCGCGGAGTTGAGGGTGCCGTCCACGCCGTGGGTGCCGCCGAAGCCGTACGGGGAGACGGGGCTGACCAGGGTCGCGGAGCGGACGGCCTCCGGGTGGTCCCGGAGGTACTGCATGACCACGCCGCCGCCCATGGACCAGCCGACCAGGTGGGCCCGGTCGATGCCGAGGGCCGTGAGCAGTTCGGCGAGGTCGTCGGCGTAGTCCCGCAGGCCGCGCGTGGCGTCGACGGGCAGCGGGTCGGTGCCGCCGAAGCCGCGCAGGTCGACGGCGAAGGGGCGGTAGGGGGCCGGCAGCGTGGTCAGGGTGGAGTGCCAGAAGGCGGAGGAGGAGACGTTGCCGTGGACGAAGACGACGGCCTCGCCCTCGGTCCTGGCCTCGGTGATCTGCTGGGTGAGCCGGCCGGTGGCGACGCGGCGGGTGCGGAGCGTGGTCATGTCCTTCTGGTCCTTCGGTCCTCGGGTGCTTCAGGAGAGCCAGGTGGCGACCTGGGCGGCGACGGCGCTGTGCCAGCCCAGTTCGAGGTGGTTGGCGCCGGTGACGGTGGCCTTGCCGCCGACGGTGGGGATGCCGGTGGTGTCGAGCGCGCTGGAGACGAAGACGACGCCGTCACTGGGGCCGCGGTTCTCGTTGAAGATGCCGAGGACGTCGGCGGATCCGCCGGCCAGGAGGTAGGTGGTGACGGAGGCGGGGACTCCGGCGCCGTGCAGAGGGCCGATGAGCGATCCGGCGTCGATGGCGGCCTGGATGCCGCTGCCGGCGGTGGAGAAGCCCTGGCCGCCGTAGTAGGTCGTGTACCAGTCCTGGGCGGCGCCGTCGACTCCGTACACGCCGTCCCAGCGGGCCAGCATCTGGCGCTGCCCGGGGTAGTTGTCCTGGCCGCCGGCCGGGGTCATGGAGAACTCGGGGTGCGCGGTGTAGAGGCCGTAGCAGGTCATGTGGGAGTGCGGGGAGGGCGCGTTGATCTTTCCGCCGCACTCCGGCCAGATGGAGAAGTCGTGGGCCCAGCCGTGGGCGTACGGGTAGTCGTAGCCTCCGTTCGGGCCGCCGAGGGTGATCAGCCGGCGGACGTCGCCCGCGTACGGCCGCCCCCAGCTCGGCTTGAGGGACGACACGTACGCCCGGGTCGACATCTGGCCCTTGCTCCAGCCGACCAGGTCGACCTTGTCGACCCCCAGCTTCGCCTTGATGACGGCGATCGCGTCGCCGACGACCTGCGCCTGCATGAGGTTGTCGCCCTGCTTGTGCGCGAAGCCGACGGCGAACACGCGGTGGCCGCGTCCGGCGAGGTACTGCATGAGGCCGGTGGACGGGCAGGAGGCGGCGCCGCAGCCGTAGCCGCCCGATTCGCCGGGGTTGGCCCAGGCGCGGTCGGCGGTGTCGTTCGCCCCGTGCACGAGGAGGACGGGGGTGGTGCGGCCGCCGGTGTTCCAGCCGGGGGCCGAGTAGAGCAGGAACCGGCCGGAGTACGGCCGGGAGACGCCGCCGAAGTACGTGACGCGCTTGCCGTCCTGGTCACCGCGGCCGTCCGCCGGGTAGCCCTCGGTGCGGAAGCCTCCGGTCGTGTCGAGGTAGCGCTCGACCCGCTCCCAGCCGTTGGTGACGGTCCCGGCTCCGTAGCTCGCCTCCAGGGTGAGGTACGGGGGCGGGGTGGCGGCCGCGGCGGGCGGTCCGAGGAGGGCGGTCGCGACGACCCCCACCACCGCGATGACGCGGGCCGCGCGCAGTCGCCACGGCCGCCCCGGACTCCGTCTGTCGGCCATGTCCCGGCCTCCCCCGCTCGTGCGCCCTCGGCGCGCCCTCCCGGTACCCGTTCCGGCATCGGGAGCTGCACACGTTAGGCGTGCGGGGAGTCAGCGGGGCATGGAGCCGGGGCACACAAAGCGAGAGGGGAGTATGGCGTTCGTCCATACGGCCGTGGCACTCGTCCATACGGCCGTGGCACTCGTCCATACAGCCGTGGCGCTCGTCCATACAGCCGTGGCGCTCGCTTCTACGGCCGTGGCGCTCGCCTCTACGGTCCGTACGGCCCGTACCGCTCTACGACCACGGCGCTCGCCCCAAGGCCCATGCGCTCCAAGGCCTATGCGTCATCGGGCTCCGGCGCCTGGGCCGTGCGGGCGGCGGACGCGGCCAGTATGCCGTCGAGCAGTGCGTCGAGGCCGTCCGTCAGCTCCTGGTAGCCGCCCTTCTCGGCCAGCGCGGGCGCGGTCTCGCGCAGCCGGGGTAGCTCGCGGGCCGGCATCAGGTGCAGCCCCAGGCGGAACGCCGGGTCGGGTTCGTCGGGGTTCTCGACCATGGCCCGCAGGTCGCTGAAGATGTAGCCGAGGACCCACCCGGTGACCGCCCGGTAGGCGGTGACGACCCCCTGCTCGTCGAGCCCGGCCCGGTCCAGGAGGGCCAGCACCCGCTCGTGGGCCTGCAGCACCGCGAGGGGGCGGCGGGCCAGCGGGACGGCCAGCAGGCGCGTGGCGAGCAGCGGCACGACGTGCGGGTGGGCGAGGGAGATCCGGTAGAGGGCGCAGGCGCCGCGGAGGAGCTCGGCCCGCCATTCGGGCAGGTCGGCCGCCTGGCCGAGGGGGGCGGGTTCCTCGCGGGCGAGATCCTCGGCCAGCTCGGTGTAGAGCTGCTCGACCAGCCCGTCCAGGAGCGCGTCCTTGCTGGGGGCGTAGCGGTACAGCGCCATCGCCTCGACGTCGAGCTCGGCGGCGACCCGGCGCATGCTCAGGGCGGACAGGCCCTCGTGGTCCACCACGTCGAGGGCCGCGGCGAGGACGCGTTCACGACTCAGTCGGCGGCGGCCGCGGCGGCGCTCGGTGGGGTGGCCGATGTCCACCTTCCGGCGCTCCGGCTGGGTGCTGCTGACCATGGCATGCCTCCGGGCTCGAGGTCGCCGCTGCGACTCCTCTCGACTATATCCGAATGATTCCCAACCCATACGTTTACTACGTAAGTGGACATCCGTTGACATCCAGGATAACGCGGGGCAATATGTATGTTTAAAACGTAGACGTACAGCGACAGCACAGCTGCCCCTTCCCCCGCTGGAGGCCGCTGACATGGACGGCACCCGCATCCCCCGCCCCGAGTGCGCCGAGCTGAACGACCCGCGTCCGCTCGTCCGGCCCCGCCTGACCCTGGTCGTTCCGACGCGCAACGAACGCGAATCCGTCCCCCTGCTGCTGCGCGCCCTGGAACCGGCCTTCGGCGAGTTGCCCGTCGAGATCCTGTTCGTCGACGACAGCGATGACGACACACCGGCGACGGCCGCGCGGCACGCCCCGGACTGCCGGCTGCCGGTCCGCATGATCCACCGTGAGGGCGGCGCCCGCGAAGGCGGCCTGGCGGGGGCCGTCCTCGCGGGCGCACGCCAGGCCCGGGGCGAATGGGCCCTGGTCATGGACGCCGACCTCCAGCACCCGCCGGAGGCGGCCGCCGTGCTCGCCCGCACCGCCCTGGGACACGACGTCGACATCGTGGTCGGCACCCGCTACGCGGGATCCGGATCAACCGGTGACGGGCTCGACGGCCCGGTGCGCCGGTTCGTCTCCCGCGGCAGCACGCTCCTCACCAAGGCGGCCTTCCCCCACCGGCTGGCCGGCGTCAGCGACCCCATGAGCGGGCTCTTCGCCTTCCGCACCGCCGCGATCGACATGAACCGGCTCAGCCCCCTCGGCTTCAAGGTGCTGCTCGAACTGCTCGTCCGGCACCCCGGCGCACGCGTCGCCGAGGTCGCCTACCGCTTCGCGCCCCGCGCGGCCGGCACCTCCAAGGCCTCGCTGCGCGAGGGTCTGCGGTTCCTGCGCCACCTGGCCCGGCTGCGCCGGCCCGCCCCCGCCGCGCACCGCGCCGACGGGGGCCCCCACTCCTCGACCGGCCGCCGCGACCTCGGCGCGACCGCGCGGTTCCTGGCCTTCGGGCTCGTCGGGCTCAGCGGCATCGCCGTCAACACCGCCGCCCTGTGGTTCTTCCACTCCGTCGTGGGACTCCAGCACCTCCTCGGCGCCACGCTCGCCACCCAGGTGTCGTCGCTGTGGAACTTCGCCCTCCTGGAGACGCTCGTCTACCGCGGCGGCCGGGGCGGCGACAAGCGCGCGGTCCTCGTCCGCGGCATCGCCTTCCTCGCCCTGAACAACCTGCTGCTGCTCGGCCGGCTGCCCCTCCTCCAATGGCTGGTCGACTCCGGCATCGGACTGCTCACCGCCAACGTCCTCAGCCTCGTCGCGCTCTTCGTGGCCCGGTTCCTCTTCAGCGACCTGCTCATCTACCGCGGCCGCCGTGACGACGGAGCCCGCCGCGACCCCGTGCGCGTGCTCGTCGCCCCCGGCTCCGTACCGCCCGGCACCACGGCGCCCGCCCCCGCCGCGCCCGCCCCCGCCGGCCCCGCGGCCGCCCCGGGCCGGCACCCCAAGCGCCCCCGGTACCTGACCTACCGTTACGACATCGCCGGCACCGTCACCATCGGCTCCCAGATCCGCCTGCCCGAGCTGGAGTTCTTCCGCGCCCAGTGGGTGCCGCCCGACGCCTGCGACATCACCGTCCGCGTCGGCGACGTGGGCCGCCGCCTCCCCCGCCACCGCGCGGTCATGACCGAGATCCCCGGCCGCGGCGGACCGCAGCCCACCACCGTGCAGTACGAGGAGCAGCTCGGCCGGCTCGGCGCCAACTTCCGCGTCGACATCGGCGACCCCATCGACGTCCTCGTCAGCCCGCTGCTCGCCCGCTCCCCGCACGTCGTCTACACCAACGTCCTGGAAGCGCTGCTGCGCTTCGTGCTCGTCGCCCGCGGCCGGATGCTGCTGCACTCCGCCACCGTCGAGCTGGGCGGCACCGGCGTGATGCTCTCCGCGCTCACCGACACCGGCAAGACGTCCACCGTCCTGCGTCTCCTCAGCGAGCACGGCGGACGGTTCCTGTCCGACGACATGACCGTCGTCGACGCCACCGGGAACGCCCTCTGCTTCCCCAAGCCGCTCACCATCAGCGCGCACACCCTGCACGCCGTGCGCTCCGACGACCTGACCCCCCACGAGTGGCGACGGCTGCAGCGGCAGAGCCGCCTGCACTCCAAGGAAGGCCGCTCCTTCGCCTTCACCCTGGCCCGCCACAACCTGCCCATCATGGGCGTCAACGCGGTCACGCAGATCCTCGTGCCCCCGCCGAAGTACGCCGTCGACCGGCTCGTGGCCTGCCGACTGAGCAGCGCCGTCAAGGTGACCGAACTGTTCGTCATCGAGCGCGGCACGCCCCGCCTGAGCGAGCTCGGCCACGACGAGACCGTCGAACGACTGCTCGTCAACACCGAGGACGCCTACGGCTTCCCGCCGTTCCGGTACTTCGCCCCCGCCATCACCGTCGACGGCCTCGACCACGCCCGGCTGCGCAGCCGCGAACGGGACGTCCTGTCCGGCTTCCTCTCCGGCGTGCGCACCCGCGTCCTGGCCTCCGACCGCTTCGGCTGGGCCGACGAGATACCGCGGCTGCTCGACGCGGACCGGCCGGCGGTCAACGGCCGCCCGGCACCCCTGGTCGACGGGCACCCGTGGCCGCACTGGATGCCGGAGGCACCGGAGGGCGAACCGCCCCTGCCCGTGCGCTCCGGCGCCCTGCCCCCGCACCCCGCCCTGCGCACCGACTCCGGCACCTCCCACGAGAGCGAGTCCGGCGGGAGGACGCCATGACCCGTCCCGTCTACTCCACCGCGGGCACGACGGCCGCCCCCGGCACCGACGCCCGCCCGCGGGCCACCGGCGGCCCCCCGGGGACGGCCGGTGACCCGGCCCGCGAGGACCTCCGCGGCGCCCGGCGGCGGCGCGCCGCCCACTGGGCACTGCGGAGCGCCCTGCCGCTCACGGCCGTCCTCGTCCTGGCCGGCTTCCTGCGGTTCTGGCAGCTCACCTCGACCGGCTTCAACAGCGACGAGGCCGTCTACACCGGCACCGCCGCCTCCCTCGCCGGCGACCCCGGCATGCAGACGGTGTTCCCCGTCTTCCGCGCCCACCCCGTGCTGTTCACCGGCCTGCTGTCGCTCTTCCTGCGCGGCGGCGCCGACGACTTCACCGCCCGCGCGGTCGCCTCCGCCATCGGCGTGCTGACCGTCGCCGCCACGTACCTGCTGGCCCGGAGGCTCTACGGCCGGGCCGCGGGGCTCGCCGCGGCGCTGCTGCTCGCCGTCATGCCGTACCACGTGGTGGTGACCCGTCAGGTGCTGCTCGACGGGCTGATGACGCTGTGCGCCACGGTGGCGCTGTACTGCGTCGTACGGTACGTGCAGAGCGGTTCGGACAGCCTGGCCTGGCTGATCGGGGCCGCGGGGGCGCTGGGAGCGGCCACGCTCTCCAAGGAGACGGCGCTGATCCTCGTCTGCGGCCTGTACGTCTTCTTCGTGCTCAGCCGTTCGGTGCGGATGCGGTTGCGGCACGCCGTCCTCGCCACCGGCGTCCTCTGCCTCGTCGTCGCCGCCTTCCCGCTCGCGACGTCACTCGCGGGCCATCGCGCCACCGGGCAGAACTACCTGCAGTGGCAGCTGCTGCGGCGCGCCAACCACTCGATGGGGTTCTACGCCGTCACGGTGCCGCAGGCCGTCGGCTGGGCCACCCTCGTGGCCGCCGCGGCCGGACTGGTCCTGCTGCGCCGCCGCACGGGCTGGCGCGAGGGCCTGCTGCTGTGCTGGATCGCCGCGCCCGTGCTGTACTTCACCCTGTGGCCCGTCAAGGGCTTCCCCTATCTGCTGCCGATCGCGCCGCCGCTCGCCGTGCTGGCCGGCCGCGCGCTGAGCGCCCTCGCCGAACTCCGGCCGCGGCCCGGACGGCTCCGGTCCGGCCGACTGCGGCGCGGCCGGCTGCGGCTGCGGCCCGGCGTGCTGTCCGCCGCCGGCGCCGTCCTCGTCGCGCTCGCCGTGGCGGCGTCCCTCGCCCTGTCCTCCGCGACCCGCATCACCGCCGCCCCGAACGGCTCCTTCCTCGCCGGTTCCGGCGGCCTGCCGGGCGGCCGCGAGGCGGGCCGGTGGGTGCACGACCACGTGCCCGCCGGGGCGCAGCTGCTCGCCGCCGGTCCCTCGACCGCGAACGTCCTCCAGTTCTACGGGGGCAAGTCCGTCTCGGCGCTGTCGGTGAGCGTCAACCGGCTCCACCGCAACCCGTCGTACACGCCGGTGCCCAACCCCGACCGCTCCCTGCGCGACGGCGAGTTCCAGTACCTCGTCTGGGACTCCTACACCGCCCACCGCGCCCCGTTCTACGGCGAGAAGATCCGGCAGCTGGTCGCGAAGTACCACGGCACCGCCGTCTACACCTCCGCCCTGCGGGTCCCCACGTCCTCCGCCGACCCGACGCCCACTCCGGTCTTCGTCATCTACCAGGTGCGTGTGTCATGAAGTCGCCGACCGTCCGTCTGCTGGCAGCGCTGGCCGGCGCGGCCCTGCTGCTCGGCCCCACCACGGCCACGGCCGCCACCGACCCCGATCCGGGCTCCGGCACGGCCGCCGAGCACCGCGCGACCACCCCCGTCCAGCACTTCGTCTACCTGATGCAGGGCCCCCGCACCTTCGACAACTACTTCGGCACGTACCCCGGAGCCGACGGGATCCCCGCCGGAGCCTGCCAGCCGCGCACCGTCGACGGCCCCGCCGCCGACTGCGTGCGGCCGTACGCCCTGCACGACAAGGCCCCCGCCCCGCTCTCCCCCAGCCGGAGCATCATCGCCGCGCAGGTGAACGGCGGGCGGATGGACGGCTTCGTCTCCGCGTACACCCGCCAGGGCCGGGACGGCACGCCCGTCATGGGCCACTACGACGCCCGGGACCTGCCCTTCTCCTGGGCCGCCGCCGACCGCTACGTGCTCTTCGACAGGTTCTTCTCCGCCGTCCCGTACGGCACCGCCGCCGAACGCTCCTACTGGGTCTCGGGAGCCGCCCCGACGGCCGCGGGCGACCGCCCCACCGTCTTCGACCGGCTCCAGCAGGCCGGGGTCAGCTGGAAGTTCTACGTCCAGGACTACCGGCCCGACGAGAACGTCCGGACGCCCGGCTCCACCCAGCAGGTGCGCGTCCCGCTCCTCGGACACGCCCGCTTCCTGGACGACCCCGCCCTCGCCTCGCACATCGTGGACCTGGACCAGTACTACCGCGACCTCGAGAACGGCACCCTGCCGTCGGTGGCGTACATCTCGAGTTCCGGCGCGTCCGAGACCTCCGCGCGGTCCGTCCCGGCCGGCCAGAAGCTCATCCGCTCGCTGGCCACCCAGCTCGCCCTCAGCCGCTACTGGGACAGCTCGGCGCTGCTGTGGAGCTACGACGGCTCCGGCGGCTGGTACGACCACGTGGCCCCGCCCGCCGCCGCCGACGGCCCGCGCGGCCTGCGCGTGCCGGCCGTCCTGATCAGCGCCTACGCGCGGGCCGGGCACGTCGACCACCAGGTGCTCGACTCCTCGTCGGCGCTGCGCTTCATCCAGGACAACTGGAACCTGGAACCGCTCGGCGGACGGGTCGCCTCCGCCACCGGCCTCGCCGCCGCCTTCGACTTCTCCGCCGCGCCACGGCCCCCCGAGGTGCTCGCCGTCCCCACCGCCCGGCCCGCCGTGCGGCCGGTGAACTCGGCCCTCGTGTACGGGCTCTACGGCGGGGCGCTCGGCGCGGCCGCGATGCTCGTCGCCGGCACCGCCCTGCTCACCGCCCGCAGGCGCTCCACCTCCCCGACAGCTCCCGCGGGACCGGCGGGCCCTCCGGCTCCGGCGGGACCGTCGGCGGGACCGTCGGAAGCGGCAGGACCACCGGAAGCGGCAGGACCGTCAAGGTCGGCCGGACCGCCGGAAGCGGCAGGACTGTCGGCATCGGCAGGATCCTCGGAATCGACAGGGCCGTCCCGCGCACCGGAAGGGAGCCCACCGTGAACCACCGTGCCGCCCGCCGACACGCCGTCTCCCTCCTCGCCCTGCTCGCGGCCCTGCTCCTGGCCGTGGCCGGGCCGGCGGTCCAGGGCCACACCTCCGCCGGGAGCGCCCGCCAGGCCGCCGCGCCGCCCGTCACCGTCACCTTCCGCACGGTCCCGGCGGTGCCCGGCGTCCGGCTGGTCTTCGCCGGTGCCGCGCTCGTCACGGGCGCGGACGGCACCGTCTCGTACACCGGCGCCCGTACCGCGGCCCCCCAGTCGCTGCGGCTGCTCGACACCTCGATCGACACCCCTGACGCCCGCTACCGCTTCACCCGCTGGGCCGGTCAGCGCGACCCGGACCAGACGTTCCGGCCCCGTGTCGACGGGCTGCCGCTGCGCGCCGACTACACCGTCACGGCCGGGTTCACCGTGCAGTACCCGGTGACCGCCTCCTTCACCGACCAGCACGGCACGCCCCTGGACCGGTCCCTGATCTCCGCGGTGGAGGTCAGGGGCTCCGACGCCCGCGTCACCGACCTGTCCGTGACCGGCACCACCTGGCTGGACGGCGTCCAGCCCGTCTTCCGCGACAGCCGCCTCACGCCCGTCCCCGTCGACTACACCCTGCGCAGCCTCGTCTACGACGGCGCCCAGCTCGCCGACGCCGGGCGGCAGGGCTTCCGCCCCGGCACCGACCGGCACCTGACGTTCACCGGCAACTTCCACGACCTGACCGTCACCGCCCACGACGCGCTGTTCGGCTCCGCGACCGGCGACGAGGCCACCGTGACGGGCCCCGGCGGCAAGGTCCGGGCCGTGGCGCTCGGGCCGGACCACACCGCCGTCCTGACCCATCTGCCGCGCGGCCGGTACACCGTCGAGGTCAAGGCCGCCGGTGGCAGCACGAGCCCGCGCGAGATCCAGCTGTCCCAGGCGGTCACGGCCGACGTGACGGTGATCAGCCGGGCCGACGTGCTCCTCCTCGGCGGCGTCGCGCTGCTGCTGGTCGGGCTGCCGATCGCGGTCCGGCTGGGGCTCCGGCGCCGGGCCCGCCGCACCGCCGCGGGCCCGGGGCCCGACACCGGGGCCCGGCACGCCACGCCCGACACCGGAGCCCGACACGGGTCCGCCGGGCCGCGCGGTCCCGGAGCACCCGCGGAGAGCGCGCCGACGCAACGGTCCGAGCAGCCGGGGGAGGCAAGGGAGGCGGAGGAGACACCCACCAAGCCCTCACGGCCCGGAGCGACGGCCCGATGAGGCTCTTCTGGGCGCTGCTCGCCGCGCTCGCCCTGTGTCTGCCGGGCAGCGGTACGGGGCAGGTCGGCGCCCGGCCCGCCGGCGCACCCGCCGACGAGGTGCCCCGGCCGCCGCTGCTCGCCTACTACTACCAGTGGTTCAGCTCCGGTTCCTGGCAGCGGGCCAAGACCGACCTGCCGCTCGCCGGGGCCTACTCCAGCGACGACGCGCGGGTGATCGACCGCCAGATCGCCGAGGCGAAGGCCGCCGGCATCGACGGGTTCATCGTCGGGTGGAAGCACGGCACCGTGAACGACCGACGCCTTGCCAAGCTCGTCGCCGCCGCCGAGGCCCGGGACTTCAAGCTCGCCATGATCTACCAGAGCCTGGACTTCCACCGCCGTCCGCTGCCCGTCGCGCAGGTCGCCGCCGACTTCGTCCACTTCCGCGACCACTTCGCCGACAGCCCCGCCATGCTGCGCGTCGACGGCCGCCCGCTGACCGTGTGGAGCGGCACCTGGAGCTACTCCCACGACGACGTCGCCCGCGTCACCTCCCCGGTCCGCGGCGAACTGCGGGTCCTGGCCAGCGAGAAGAACGTCGCCGGTTACCGGAGGATCTCCGACGTCACCGACGGGAACGCCTACTACTGGTCCTCCGCCGACCCCGAGACCACCCCCGGCTACGCCGACAAGCTCATGGACATGGCGCGGGCCGTGCACGCCGACCACAAGATCTGGCTGGCTCCCTGTGCCCCCGGCTTCGACGCCCGGCTCGTCGGGGGCACCAGGCCCGTCCCCCGCCGGAACGGCGCGACCCTGGCCGCCGAGTACTCGGCCGCGCTCCGCTCCTCGCCGGACGCCATCGGGCTGATCAGCTGGAACGAGTTCTCCGAGAACACCCACGTCGAGCCCTCCCGCGACCACGGCGACCACTATCTGCAGGTGCTGCGCGACCTGCGCGGCGTCCCCGCGACCGTCCCGGCCGAGAACAGCACCGCCCCGTCCCGGAGCGCCCACCGCCGGTCCGTCCCCAAGTCGGGCACCCTCCCCGGCCTCTGGGCGTTCGTCGGCCTGGTCGCCCCGATGCTGCTGATCACCCCGCTCGCGGTGCGCCGCCTGCGCGCGGGACGGCCCGGGCCCGCCCCGGCCGGGCGGACCCGGGCCGGCACGGGCCCGGAACGGGCGGTCAGCAGGTCACCGGGACCGAGCTCCCGGCGGTGTTCCCGGCCAGATCGCGAGCCCTGACCTCGTAGGCGTACGAGGCCGGGCAGACGGCCGTCTTGTCGTTGAAGGTGCGCAGTTCCTGGGGGACCGTGGCCATGTACGTGCCGTCGCGGTACACGTCGTACGCCGCGACCTGCCGGTCGTCGGTGGCGGCGTCCCACGTCAGCTTCATGGTGGTGGAGCCGGTGCGGGTCACGGTCGACGAAGGGGGCGGGGTCGGCGCGGTGCCGTCGGCGGAGAAGTCGTAGGTCACCGGGTCGAAGGTGTTGCCGAGGGAGTCCGTCGGCGTCACCGTCAGCGTCGAGCCGTTGACCGACACCAGCAGGAAGTGGTGGACGTTGGCGTCGGAGGCGGGCCTCGGCACCGAGGAGGGGCAGCGCTGGCCCCTGTTGGAGCTGTAGGACCAGCCGAGGGCGTACGCGTCCGTCGGGGCGCAGCCGCGGCCGCCGACCGGGGTGAGCTTGGCGCCGCCGCCGCCGGTCACGTAGCTCGGCACGCCGCCGGGCGGGGCCACGTTGCGCTGGTAGATGTGGGCGTGGCCGTTGAAGACCAGGTTCACGCCGTTGTCGTGCAACAGCTGTTCCAGGGTGTCGGTGCTGCCCGGGTTGTTCTTCAGGTACTCGTCATCGGGCTCGGTCGCGTCGTCGGAGCGCAGCGGGAAGTGGAAGGCGGCCACCTTGACGCCGCCGGGGTGCGCGGCCAGGTCCTGCTGGAGCCACTGGTACTCGGCCGAGGTGGGCGTCCAGTGGGCCGCGGCGTCCACCTGGTAGACGGCGCAGTTGTCGGTGTCGTTGCAGTTGTTCCCGTCGGCGGTGCCGGTGTTGGTGTCGCTCCAGGACGTGTCGAGCACGTAGAACCGCACGCCGCCGCTGGTGAAGGCGTAGTACGTCGTGGGGTAGCTCGCCGGGGTGCTGCCGAAGAACGACGGGTAGCTCACCTGGGAGTAGACGCCGTTCGAGGCGGCGGTGACCGCGCTCTCCGGCCAGGTCAGCAGGAGGGTGGAGGTGCGGCCGTGGTTGCCGTTGAGGGCGAACATCGGGATGCGCTGGCCGGGCGCCGCGTAGTACTCCGGGGCGAAGACGCCGCTGATGTTGACGCCGGACTGCTGGAGGTCGCCGTAGTTGGTCGGGCTGCCGCTGGGGTAGGCCACGTCGCCGGTGGAGAGCGTGAAGCGGGCGCCGCTCGCGGCCAGCCGGGACAGCACGTTGGCCTGGTCCTGGTTGAGCGCGCCGCTGTTGACGCCGTTGCTGGTGGTGTCGCCCCAGTCGCCGAGCACGGCGAACGTGAAGGGCGCCGACGAGCCACCCGGCACCATCGTGGTGAACGAGGGCGAGGGGTTGGTGCCGAGCAGGTCGACGGGCGTGGCGTCCCCGGTGAAGACCCGGTAGCAGTACGGGGTGTCGGGGCTGAGGTTCGGCACGGTCACCGAGTTGCTGTACTCGGTGACGCCGTTGACGGTCATGGTGGTGCCGAGGGTGGCGGCGGTGGCCGTGTTGGCCGTGCAGTTGCCGAGCGGACCGTACCTCACGGTCTGCCGGCTGCGCGTGGTGGTCGCCCACGTCACCCGGACGGAGGTGGGCGTCAGGTCCGTCAGGTAGGGGGCCCGGGTGAGCACCGGGGAGGCGCCGGGCAGGTCGGCGCGGGCCGCGGCGGGCACGCCGAGGGCCGCCGACAGGGCGCCGAGCGTCACGGCGGCGCCGGCGAGGCGGAGGCCTCGGCGTCGTCCGGCGGATGCGAGCACAGGCATGGCACGGGTCCTTTCAGCCTCCGCCGCGGCCGGTCGAGGACGTCGGCCAGGAGGCGGGGGGCGGAGGCACCCTCGGGAACGTAAGGGCGGCCGGGGAGCCGTGAGGACCGGCGCGGCCGGACCGCGCTGTCCGAGCCGCCGCATTCACTCGGTCGAGGCCCGTGGTGTGGGCCGGTCGGGCGACAAGGCGTGTCCTTCCGTCTCGCCTCCCGCCCGGTACGGGAAGAAGGGAGAGGACCCATGCGCTCCCGCACCCGTGCCGGGGGTCGCCCGATCGCCGCCCCTTTTGGAGGCCCCCGTGCCGGCACGCGACTCCCAGGAAGCCACTCGACGTCGGTCCGTGGGACGGCTCCGCGCGGCCCTGGCCGCCGTGGTCGTGGCCGCCTCGGCGGCCGCGCCCGTCGCGCCCGCCGCCGCGGCGACGCCGCACGACGGCACGCCGGCGGCCGACCGCGCCTACGTGGCCAACGCCACCGCCAGGACCGTGTCGTTCCTCGACCTCGACGACCGGGTCGTCACCCACACCGTGGCCGTGCCGTCGGGCGCGGTCGACGTGGCCGTCTCCCGGCAGCGGCACCGCGCCTTCGTGACCGGCGGCAGCGACTCGCACACCGTCACGGTCCTCGACACCGAGCGGGCCAGGGTGGTCCGCACCCTCCGGGTCGGTGCCCGGCCCGAGGGCGTCGCCGTCAGCCGTGACGGCCGCCGCGCGTACGTCACCAACGCCGACTCCGGCACCGTCTCGGTCATCGACGCCGTCCGCGGCCGGGTCGTGCGCACCGTCCGGGTCGGCTCGTTCCCCAAGGGCGTGGCGGTCTCCCCCGACGGGCGCCGCGTCTACGTCGCCAACCTGCTGTCCGGCAGCGTGTCGATCATCGACGCCCGCCGCGACCGGGTCGTGGCGACCGTGTCGCTGGGCACCCGTACCGCCGCCTACGACGTGGCCGTCAGCCCGGACGGCGCCCTGGCGTACGTGAGCACGGGCAACGGGGCCGACGCCGTGTCCGTCGTCGACACCCGCGCGGCCACCGTCCTCGACACGGTGCCGGTGGAGGCCGGCGCGGAGTCGCTGGCCGTGGCGCCCGACGGGGCGTCGGTGTACGTGTCCTCCGGCTTCGGCAACGAGGAGGTGTCGGTCATCGACACCGGGGTCGGCGTGGTGGCGCGCAGTTTCCGCGTTCCCGGCGGCGCGGAGGGCCTCGCGCTGGGCTACGGGGGGCGGCAGATGTACGTGGCCACCGGGCTCGGTTCGCGCTCCACGGTCTATGTCGACACGGAGACCGACCGGGTCATGGGCTCGACGACGGTCGGCACCGGACCGATGAGCGTGGCCGTCGAGTACGAGCCGGAGCCGGTGGCCTCCCGGGCCGGCACCAAGCGGCACGTCCACTGGAAGACGGGCCGGAAGGAGTCCGAGGCGCGCTGACGCCGGCCGCCGGGGCCGCGTCGGCCCGGCGAGCCGCACCCGTGCGCGTCGTGTCGATCACAGGTGACGCCCCGCACACCCCGACCGGTGCGCACCCGTTCGCGTGCTAGCGTCCGCCACCGTGACATCCGCCCCTGACGTGGCCGTATCCCCTGCCGGAACGGCCGACACCTGCCCCTACGGTCACGCGGCTCCGTCGCCGGTCCCGGGAGCGGGCCGGCAGGACCCGCCCGGGCCGCTCGACCCGTTCGACGAGGGTCCCGACCTGCTCGCCGGGGGTCTCGACCTGTTCGACGAGGGCTTCGTCCGCGACCCGTACCCCTGGCTGGACCGCCTGCGGTCCGAGGCGCCGGTCCACCGTGACCCCGCCACCGGGCTGTGGCTCGTCAGCCGGTACGAGGACATCCGCCGGGTCCTGCTCGACCCGGTCGCCTTCCGGCCGGACAACGCCCAGCAGGCGATCACGCCCCTGGGCGTTCCCGCGCTGCGGCTGCTGGCCCGGGCGGGCTTCCGGCTGGGCCCCGCGCTCGCCGACAACGCGACCGACAGCCATCCGGGGCTGCGCCGCGTCGTCACGCGGTTCTTCAACGCCCGGCGGGTGGCGGCCGCGGTCCCGGTGACCGGGCGGATCGCCGACGAGCTGCTCACGACGGTGCGGACGGAACTCGACACCACCGGGCACAGCGACCTCTTCCGCTCGTACGCGCACACCCTGCCCTGCCGGGTGATGATGGAACTCCTCGGCATCCAGGGGCTCGACGCCGCCACCCTGGCGCGCTGGAGCGACGCCTCGCTGGAACTCTTCTGGGGGCGCCCCTCCCCGGGCCGTCAGCTCGAACTGGCCGCGCTCGTGGCGGAGTTCCACGAGTGGCTCACGCGGCTCGTGGGCGATCGGACCGCGCCGGCGGACAGCTTCGTCGGGGCGCTGACCCGTCACCGCCTGCCCGACGGGAGGCCGACCGACCCGCGGACCGCGGTCAGCGCCTGCTTCTTCGTCTTCATCGCCGGACAGTCCACGACCGGCCAGCTCATCTCCACCGTCCTTCGCCGCGCCCTCGCCGAACCAGGGGTCTGGCGGCAGTCGGCCCACGAGGAGGGCGCGGCCGAGAAGTGGGTCGAGGAGGTACTGCGGCGGGAGCCGCCCGTCACCTCCTGGCGCCGGGTGACCGCTCACCCGCTGGAGCTGGGCGGTGTCGAACTCCCCGCCGGCGCGGAGCTGTTGCTGATGCTCATGGGCAGCGGCTCCGACCCCGGCGTCTTCGGCGACGCCGGGCGGATGCTTCCCGGCCGCGCGAACAGCCGCCACCACCTCGCCTTCGGCCTGGGCCGCCACCGCTGCCCGGGCGCGTCCCTGGCGCGCACGGAGGCGGCCGTGGCCCTCCGCACGGCCGCCCGCCGCCTGCCCGCCCTCCGGCTCTCCCCCGACGCGGCCCAGGCTCCCACCCTCGGACTGCTCTCCTTCCGCGCCCCGCTGCGGGTGCCGGTCGAAGAGCCGCCGCGGACCTCCTGAGGACCGTCATCACCTCGGTGCCCGGCCCGCTCCGCGGCGCGGGCGGGGTCTATCGCCGCGGTGCGGGAACGAGGCGCAGGAGTCCGTGGAGGACGGCGTCGATCGTGTCCTGGGCGGGTTCGTCGCTGACGTGGGTCAACAGGCGGGCCAGGACCCTCAGCAGCTGCGGCGAGGCCATCACGCGCGGGTGCAGGACCGGCCGGTAGCCGAACCGGGAGAAGAACAGGTCTCCCGCGACGTTGCCCAGCCGGTAGTAGCGGGCCCACCGGCGCCGGATCTCGACCGGGTAGTGGTGCAGCGCTTCCTCCCGGCGGGCCCCGGCCGGCCGGGCCAGCGCCAGGACGACGGTCTCCGCAGCCACTTCGGCGGCCTCCATCGCCTGGGCGATGCCCTCGCCGCTCCACGGGCTGACCATTCCGGCGCTGTCCCCCACGAGCAGCACGCCCCGACGGTACTGCGGCCGTCTGTTCAGTCCCATCGGCAACGGCGCGCTGCGCAGGGGCGAGTCCGCGTTCTCCTCGCGCACCCCCCATTCCTCGGGCAGGCGGGGCAGCCAGTGTTCCAGCGTCGCCCGCAGGTCCACGGGCCGGCGGCGCCGCTGCTGCGGCAGGGCTCCGAGGCCCACGTTGACGCGCCCGTCGCCCATGGGGAACACCCATCCGTAACCGGGCAGGTCCCGTCCGGTGCCGGGACAGCGCAGGTCGGCCCACAGCTCCAGGTAGGGGTCGTGGGTGCGGGCCTCGCTGCGGTAGTACCGGCGGGCGGCCGCCGCGACGGGCCTCCTCTCGTCCCGTACGAACCCCAGGCCGAGAGCCGTGCGCGCCGAGGCGCCGTCGGCCGCGATCACCAACGGGGCCCGGTAGCGGACCGGTTCCGCTCCCGGCCCGCGGGAGGCGGTCACGCCGGTGACGTGCCCCGCCCGGTCGGTCAGGGTGCCCGTCACCTTCACCCGGGTCCGCAGGCGCGCTCCGCTGGCGCTCGCGCGAGCGGCGAGGAGGTCGTCGAAGTCGTGCCGGCTGCGGGTGAGCCCGAAGTCGGGAAGGGCGCCCAGGCGCGGCCAGTCCAGCTCCACCCGGTGGTCGCCGCAGACCCAGCGCATCCCCTTGTTGCGCATCCAGCCCGGCGCGTCGATGTCGATCCCCATCCGCACCAACTGGTGCACGCTGCGCGGTGTCAGGCCGTCACCGCACACCTTCTCCCGGGGAAAGCCGCTCTTCTCCAGGAGCAGGACGTCCACCCCCGCTCGCGCCAGGTGCACCGCGGCGCTGGACCCCGCGGGCCCCGCCCCCACCACGATGACCTGGGCCTCCTCGTCACCGGCGCCTTCAGATCCCCCACGACCGTCGTTGCTTTTGGTGATCACTCCCCTACTATGCCCGCCGAACGGCGCCGGCAGACCCCGCGGCACAGCCGGAACGCCCTTCCCCGGGGATCCGCCCCGCACCCGGCCCCCGCCCGCGACCGGGGCCGCCTCCGGTTCCTCCGCCGTCCGGCTGAGTACGCGTACTCAGGTGCCGTCCGCCGGACTGCTCCATGCTGGGGCGCGAACGCCGAACCGTCCCAGGGAGACCCGCACATGGACCACGCTCTGCAGCTGCGCACCGCCACGCCTCGGGACCGCGACTGGATCCACGAGTTGCGGCACCGGGTGTACGCGGAGGAGCTCGGCCAGCATCCGGTGGACCCGTCGGGGAGGCTGAGCGACGGACTCGACGGCGACAACGTCTACCTCGTGGCCGCGCGCGGCGAGACGCGGATCGGCTTCGTCAGCCTCACCCCGCCGTGGGTCGGCCGCTACTCCCTCGACAAGTACCTGACGCGCGAGGAGCTGCCGGTGCTGACCGAGGAGGCGCCGTTCGAGATCCGCGTCCTGACCGTCGAGGAGCGCTGGCGGTCCACCGCGGCGGCGCCGCTCCTCATGTACGCGGCGCTGCGCTGGGCCGCGGCGCGGGGCGGCCGCCGGGTGGTGGCGATGGGACGCACGGAGCTGCTCGACATGTACCTCGCCGCCGGGCTGCGGCCGACGGGGCACACGATCCGTTCGGGCGCGGTCTCGTTCGAGGTCCTCGGCGGTTCCGTGGCCGAGCTGACGAGGACGGTCGCGGAGCGCCACGGCCGGACCCTGGAGCGGTTGCGGGCGGGCCTCGACTGGCGGCTCGACGTGCCCTTCGCGCCGCGTGCGGACGGCTGTGAGCACGGCGGGGCGTTCTTCTCGGCGATCGGCACCGACTTCCGGACGCTGACCCGCCGTCACGAGGTGGTCGCGGCGGACGTGCTGGACGCCTGGTTCCCGCCGTCCCCGGCGGTCCGCGCGGTCCTTTCGGAGGATCCGGGGTGGGCGGCCCGGACCTCGCCGCCGACGGGCGCGGAGGGACTGCTCGCGGAGATCGCCGGGGTCCGCGGGCTGCCGGTGGAGTCGCTGGTCGTCGGGGCGGGCTCGTCCGACCTGATCTTCCGGGCGTTCGGCCGGTGGCTGACGCCGGAGAGCCGGGTGCTCCTGCTGGATCCGGGCTACGGGGAGTACGCCCACGTCACCGAGCGGGTGATCGGCTGCCGGGTCGACCGGCTCCAGCTGCGCCGGGAGGACGGCTGGCTGCTCGATCCGGCCCGGCTCGCCGCCGCGACCGGTGACGGGTGGTACGACCTCGTGGTGGTGGTCAACCCGAACAACCCGACCGGCCGCCACGCCCCGGCCGACGCGCTGCGCGCGGTGATCGAGGCCTCGCCCGCGCGGACCCGGTGGTGGATCGACGAGGCGTACCTGGGCTATGTCGATCCGGCGGACTCGCTCGCCGGGACGGCCTCGGCCGACCCCCGGGTCGTGGTCTGCACCTCGCTGTCGAAGATGTACGCGCTGTCGGGGATGCGGGCCGCGTACCTGGTGGCCTGCCCGGAGACGGCCGGGGAGCTGCGCCGCTGGACGCCGCCGTGGCCCGTGAGCCTGCCGGCCCAGCTGGCCGCCGTGACGGCGCTGCGCGACCCCGCGTACTACGCGGAGCGCTGGTCCCGCACCCATGCGCTGCGCCGGGAACTGGCCGACGACCTGCGGAAGCTGGACGGGTTCGACTCGGTCGACGAGGGGGTGGCGAACTTCCTCACGGTGACCCTGCCGCCGGACGGACCGAGCGCGGCCCGGCTGGTGCGCGAGTGCCGGAACCACGACGTCTACCTGCGGGACCTGTCGCCGATGTCCCCGGTGTACGAGGGAAGGACCGTCCGCGTCGCCGTCCGCGACACCGCGGAGAACGCGCGGATCGTGGCGGCCTGCCGGAGCGCCCTGGACGCGCTGCGCGCGCCGGGACGGGTCTCCCTGTGACGACGGTCGCCGGCCTCGTTCCGTACCTGGGCGGGGCGCTGGCGGTCGGGGGCGTCGCGGTGGCGGCGACCCGGCGCCGCGAGCTGATGGTCCGCTGGTGCGTGTGGGCGCTCGGAGTGCCCCTGGTGACCGCCGCGTTCTGGCTCGGCCCGCCGGGGATCGCGGTGCTCGCGGCCGTGGTCGGTGCGGTCGCGGTGGCGGAGTTCGGCGGGCTGCTCCGGCTGGGACCGGTGGACCGGGCGGTGCTGGGCGCGGCGGTCGTCGGACTCGTCCTGACCGCCTGGCTGGCCCCCGGGGAGGTGCTCCGGGTGGCGGCGGCCGGGGCGCTCGCGATCGCCGGGGTGCCGCTGTTCTCGGGCGACGCGGAGCACGGGCTCCGCCGCCTGGGGGCGGGTCTGCTGGGGCTCGTGTGGCTGGGTGTCCTGGCCGGCCTCGTACCGTCCGGCGCCCTCGGCCTCGTCCTGTTCGTGGCCGTGTCGATCGCCGACATCGTCGCGTACGCGGCGGGTCGCCGTCTCGGCGGCCCCCGGCTCTCCCCGCTCTCGCCCGCCAAGCGGTGGAGCGGCACGCTGGCGGGGGCCGCGGCCGGTCTCCTCACGCTGGCCGTGCTGTCCTCCCTGACGTGGCAGACGGCGGTGGCCGTGGCGGTCGGCGGTCCGCTCGGGGACCTGCTGGAGTCGATGGTCAAGCGGGGCGCCCGCGCCAAGGACGCCGGCCGCTGGCTGCCCGGCTCCGGCGGCCTCCTCGACCGGATCGACTCCCTCCTCGTCGCCCTGGCGGTGCTGCTGGTGCTGGGGTGAGTGGCGGGCCGGAAGGCCTCTGCGTCGCCTCCAGCGGATCGCGGGCGCCGTGGCCGGTTCCGCTGGCCGGCGGGCGGCCGGGTGGCCCGTCGTGGCCCTCCGGTCCGCTTCCGGGGCGATCCGTGCCGCGTCTCCTGCCGGTGCGGCCGTGCCGGGCGGATGTCGGTGTCCGCCGGGATGCCCTGTGTGTTCGGTTTTCACCATCCGTGACGTCCCCCGGACCCCGCGCGTCACCGGCGAATCACGCGGTCGCGCCTTCGCGAGTCGGCGGGCGTGCCCCCGTCCCGCGGGGGCCGCTCGTCACGTCGCTGAGCGGGCCCCTCGCGGATACTCTGGGATTCATGATCGAGTCCGGACGGCCGCGGCTCCGTCGGAACTCCGGCTACGGCAGGCTGGTGCGGCTGTCGCCGGTGGTTCTGACCGTCGTGATCGCCGGCCTGGCCTATGCCACCCCGCCGGAGATGGCCTTCAGCCGCCTCCTGCCCGCGGCACCGGCCCTGGCCGCCGCCATGTGGCCGGTCCTCCCGACCGTCCTGCTCGGGACCGTCTGCCTCCTCCTGATGATCGGCCTCAGCCTCGTCTTCCCCGATCTGGGGACGTGGTGGACGTGCGGGGGAATCGTCGCGGTCACCGTGGCCGCCGCGTACGGAAGCCACGTCCGGCTTCAGCGGGAACGCACCCTCTTCCAGGTACGGCTCGTCGCCGACGCGGCGCAACAGGTGGTGCTTCGGCCCCTGCCGCACCGTTTCCGGAACGTCGAGATCGAATCGCTGTACCTCGCGGCCGCCGCGGAAGCCCGCATCGGCGGGGACTTCTACGAGGTGGTCGACACGCCGTACGGGGTACGACTGCTCATCGGCGACGTACGGGGCAAAGGGCTGCCGGCGGTGGGGGCGGCCGCGGCGATCGTCAACTCCTTCCGGGAAGCGGTACACGGCGAGGCCTCCATGGCCGGCATCGCCCGCAGGCTCGACGCCAGCTGCGCCCGGCACAACGCCGCCCATCCGCCCGAGGCGCCGATGGAACGCTTCGCCACCGCCCTGCTCGTCGAGATCCCGCATCGGGGCGGCCGCATCACCGTCGTCAACTGCGGACACCCCCCACCGTTGGTCCACGGTCCGGAGGACGTGCGCGTCCTCGAACCGTCCGCCCCGTCGCCCCTGCTCAGCCTCGCGGAGTTGATCGGCGACCAGTACCGTACGGACGCCTTCGACTTCGCTCCCGGCGAGCTCCTCCTCCTCTATACGGACGGGATCGCCGAAACCCGCGCCCGGGACGGCGAGTTCTTCCCGTTGACGGAGTGGATGCGCCGACAGCTCCCCACACCGCCCCGCGATCTGCTCACGGCCCTGCACCGCGACCTCCTCCGGCACAGCCGGGGCAACCTCGACGACGACATCGCCGCCTTGGCCGTACGCCTGCGCACGCCATGAGCCGCGCGTACGGAGGGGCCGTGAGCTCCCGCGCCGACCGCCCCCGCGCGGCACGGGCCCGCACGCGGGGGACGGGGCGGGACCGTCACGGCACGGGCAAGGCCTGTTCCGCCCAGATCGTCTTCCCCGCCGGCATGTAGCGCGTACCCCAGTGGTCGGTGAGCTGGGCGACCATGAACAGTCCGCGTCCGCCCTCCTCGTCGCTGCCCGCGTAACGGGCGTGCGGTGAGGTGTGCTGCGAGTCGGAGACCTCACAGATGAGAGACCGGTCCCGGATCAAGCGCAGGCCGATCGGGCCGGAGGCGTGCCGGATCGCGTTGGTGACCAGTTCGCTGACCACCAGTTCCGTGGTGAAGGCCAGGTCGTCCAGTCCCCACCGCCCCAGTTGTTCCGCGGCCATAGATCGTGCGCGTGCGACGAGCGCCGGGTCCGAGGGCAGCTCCCAGGTCGCCACCTGGCGCGCCCCCAGCGCACGGGTGCGCACGACGAGGAGCGTCGCGTCGTCCTGCACCTGGTCCGACGCCAGCTCCGCGACGATCTGGGCGCACAGTCGGTCGGGCGACGATCCCCGCTGCTCGCCGAGTACGGCCGCCAGCCGGTCCAGCCCCACGTCGACGCCCTTCCCCCGGGCCTCCACGAGGCCGTCGGTGAACAGGACGACCAGGCTTCCCTCGGCGAGCTCCACCTCCACGCCCTCGTACGGAAGCCGTCCCACACCCAGCGGAGACCCCGGCGGCAGGCGGAGGAAGCTCACGGGGCCGTGCGGCTGCACCACGGCCGGCGGCAGGTGTCCCGCCGCCGCCCAGGTGCTCGTCCTGGAAGCCGGATCGTAGATCCCGTAGACGCACGTCGCTCCGGCGGCGCCGCTGCCCTCCGCGTCCTTCCCGTTCTGGTCCGACGCGTCCTTGCCGACCTGATCGTTCAGCCGGGCCAGGAGTTCGTCGGGCGCGAGGTCCAGCTCGGCCAGGGTGCGCACCATCGCGCGCAGGCGCCCCATGGTGGCGGCCGCCCCGAGGCCGTGGCCGACGACGTCCCCCACGACGAGTCCGACACGTGCTCCTGACAGCGGAATGACGTCGAACCAGTCGCCGCCGGCGCCGAGGTGGCTGTCGGCCGGCAGGTAGCGGCTCGCCGCCTCGACCGCGCTCAGCTCGGGCAGTGACCGTGGCAGCAGGCTGCGCTGGAGCGTGAACGCGGCGGTGTGCTCCCGGCGGTACCGCCGGGCGTTGTCGATGCACACGGCGGTCCGCGACGCCAGTTCCTCGGCCACCGCCCGATCGCCGTCGTCGAAGGGCTCCGAGTCCTCGCCCCGTACGAAGGTGACGAGGCCCAGCGGCGTCCCCCGCACGATCAGCGGGACGTACAGCCGTGCCGGCGCGGCCACGGCGTCCGTGGTCGACCGGCTCCCGGCCAGGCTCTCGGCCTGCGGCGATCCCGCGGCGTACGCGACCCGCTCGCCCACCCGGGAGGGTTTCCCGTCGGAATCCGCCACGCGTACGAGGTCCCACGCCGTGACGGGCTTCGGTTCCTCTCCCTCGAGCACTTCCGCCGCCACGTCGACGAGCAGGGCGTCGGCGTACTGCGGTACGGCGATCTGCGCGAGCTCCGCCGCCGTTCCGGAGGGGTCGAGCGTCGATCCGATCCGCGCGCCGGCCTCCGCGAGGAGCGCGAGGCGCTGCTGCGCACGGTAGTGGTCGGTGACGTCGATGGACTGTTCGCACACGCCCACCGGCTCCCCCCGGCCGTCCAGCAGGCGGAAGTAGGACGAGGACCAGACGTGCTCCCGTTGCGGGTCGGTCGGGGAGCGCCCCCGGAAATGCACGTCGATGACCGGCTCGCCGGTCTCGAGGATCTGTCGGACGAGGTCCTCCGGCGGCGCCAGGTGCTGGGTGGTGAGGACGTCACCGGGAAAGAGTTCGCTCATGGAGCGGCCGAGCAGTGCCGTGAGGTCGCCGCCGAGCTCCCGGACGCTGGACGCGTTGGCCCACAGGAGGCGCGTGTCGGGGCCGTAGATGGTCAGTGTCACCGGCGACTGGGTCACGAGCCCCTGCAGCATCGCCTGCCGGGTCTCCCACCAGCGGAGCGCCTCCAGCTCGGCCGCCATGAGGACGGCGGAGGGGGCCCGGCCCGAGGAGGCCCCGTCGGAGGCGGGGGTCAGGGGATGCAGGGTCACCGCCACGCGTACGGTGTCTCCGCTGCGGTGGCGCACGTCCACGACGGCGCTGCGTGTCCCACCGAGCCGCAGCCGCTGCTCCGACCGCGGCTCTTCCGGTCCGTCGCGCTCGGCGTGCGAGGTCGCGATCAGGTCCGCCGCCCGGCGTCCCAGTACCTGCGAAGCCGAATACCCCAGTAGGGCTTCGGCCTCGGGGCTCCACCCGACGAGCACCCCGTCCGCGGCGAGCAGGGCGATGGCGGCCGGGGGCGGGCGGAGGTGCCCGCCTTCGTCCGCCCCGGCGGGAGGAGTGAACAGCAGCCCTTCCATGCTCCCATCATCCTTCCGAGCGGTCGCGACCGCAGTGCGCCCGATCCGGTCCAGGCGGCCACCGCGCCGCGCGGGGCAGGGCGCCCGCCCCGGGCTCGCGCCCGGCAGGCGCCCTGGGACCGTGCCGCTCCACGGGGGGCGTCATCGGGGAGGCGGTCAGCCGGTCGGCAGGCCCAGCCCGTAGTAGGTGACGTGGTAGCCGTCCACGTACCCCGCCTCGCCACCGACGACCAGGTCGGCGGGATCGCTCGCGCCCGCCGCCCTGGCCGTGGCCACGAGCATCTCGGCGAGTGCGCGGCCCTTCGGCTCGCCGGGGCCGCCCGCGTCCACGCGCCACACCGGGTCGTCGTCGCCGAAGACCGACGCCGTGTGCGGGAATTCGGCGACCGTGCCCCAGCCGAGCGCGGCCGGATCGACGTCGTCCGGGGCGAAGCAGGCGATCGAGAGCCGGTCGCCGCACACCACGTCGAAAAGAAGGGGCGCGCTTCGGCCGTTGCGCCCGTAGAGCGGCATCCCGATCCGGATCCCCAGGGCGGTGGTCTCGGCGGGCAGAGCTCCCAGGAAGTCCCCCAGCGAGCGGGTGACGGTCTCCCAGCTGCGGGCGGTCCAGCCGCCCGGGAAGCCGAGGCCGACATTGGCCTGGTCACGGTTGCTCCCGAAGAAGCCGCTGATCGCGTGCTCCTCGCCGCTGCCCTGACGCCAGAACCAGTTCTCCGCGGGGTCGGTGGGCTGCAGGACCAGCTCCGGCCCCGACTTCCCGGCACGCAGTTCGAGCGTGTCCGGCCTGCCGCGCCAGCGCAGGAAGGGAGCGCCCCAGAGCGGCTCGCTGTCGTAGAAGGGGCCCATGTCACCGTGCGAGCCCATGATGGACGGCTTGCCCAGTGCGGCGGTCACCTCCTCCTTCGCGGCGCGGAAGGCCGCGGCCTGCGCTGCGGCGTCCGGCGCGGGGGCCGCCAGGGGGACCGCGAGCTCCACGTACGACTCGCCGTCGACGTAACGCTTCTCGTAATCGCCGACCGGGCGCAGCCGGGCGTCGCCCGAGAACCGGCCGGTGACCAGCACAGGGGCGTCCGACGTGCCGCCCCAGGCCCACCCGAGTCCGGCCGCCACCGCCCTCATGCCCTCCGGCGTCCAGCCGTCGGTGTCTGCCGCGAGGAGTCGCCGGGCGAGCTCTCCGACGGACTCCTCTGTCGTGCTTCCCTGTTGTACGTTCATCGGGCCATCGTGCCGCAAGGACGACCGCCCGGGAGACGGACCTGGTGCGCCGGCCGCTGCCTGATCGGCATGATCATGCCGACCTTCGCGCAGGGCGTGATCACGCCCGAGGCCTTCTCCATGCTCGTCCTGGTCGCCGTCCTGACGGCTGCCGCCGCCGTCCCGCTCCACCGCCGGGCGATACCCGACAGCGTGGAGAAGGAGATGCCCGTGGTTCCGCCCGCGCCGCACCGGCCGACATCCTGGCCTCGCTCGACGCCCTCGGCCGAGCCGGCCACCGCAGCGGCTCGAGCCGTGAGCCGGTCGCACCGGATGCCGACGCCCGGGTACGCCGACCAGTCGACGTTCGTGGGCGCGGCCGATGGCCGGATCTGACAGAACCCGGTCATTGCAGCCACGACCCGGCTGACGGAAGGATCGCGGTATGCCCACACCGCGCACCGTCGTCATCGCTGCCTTCCCGGGGGTCGAGTTGCTGGAGGTGACCGGCCCCGCGGAGGTCTTCTCCGTCGCCTCCCGCCTGGTGGGAGGCGACGCGCCCGCCTACCGGGTCGAGATCGCCGCCGCGCGGACCGGTCCGCTGCCCACCGCCGCCGGGATCAGCCTGGTCGCCGAGCGGTCGCTGGCCGGGACGGGCCCCGGCGTCGACACCCTTCTCGTGGCCGGGGCCATGGACAACGCCGACGGCCGCTACCGGGCCGTCATCGACCCCGACGTCGTCGCGTGGCTGACCGCTGCGGCCCCGGCGGCACGACGCGTCGGCGGCGTGTGCGCCGGCGTCCACCTGCTCGCCGAGGCCGGTCTTCTGGCCGGCCTGCCCGCCACCACCCACTGGCTCACCGCCGGCCAGCTGGCCGAACACCACCCGGACGTCGAGGTCGACCCGGAGCCGATCTTCATCCGCGCGGGGCGGATCTGGACCTGCGCGGGCGTGACCGCCGCCCTGGACCTCGCCCTCGCCATGGTGGCCGAGGACCACGGACCGGCGATCGCCCTCGACGCCGCCCGCGCCATGGTGATGTACGTCAAACGCCCGGGCGGACAGACCCAGTTCAGCGTGCCGCTCTCCCTCCAGTCGAGCACCGACGACCGCGTCGACGAACTCCGCCGCTGGATCGACGACCACCTCGCCGAGCGGATCCCGGTCGAGGCCATGGCCGCCCGCCTGAACCTGAGCGTGCGTCACTTCGCCCGGGTCTTCCGCGACTGCACCGGCCGCACCCCGGCCGACTACCTGGAGGCGGTCCGGGTGGAGGCGGCCCGCCGTCTCCTCGAGGAGTCCGCACGCAGCCTGCCCGACATCGCGGCCGCCAGTGGACTCGGTTCGGTGGAGACCCTGCACCGGGCTTTCCGCCGCCGCCTGGGCGCCACCCCGGCCGAGTACCGCCGCCGCTTCCGGCCGCACGCCACCGCCCGCTGAACCGCGCCCACCATCCGCACTCCCTTCCCCTGAGGAGCACCCCGTTGTCCCCCACCAAGGTCATCCCCCTACCGGTCCTGGGCCGGCACGCCGTCAACGCCTACCTCCTGCTCGGCCGCCACCCGGTCATCGTCGACGCCGGAACGCCCGGCAGCGCCCGGCGCATCACCGAACAGGTCGCCGCCCACGGCGTCGACCCCCAGGACGTCCGGCTTATCGTCGTCACCCACGGCCACATCGACCACTTCGGCTCCGCCGCCGAACTCCGCCGCCTCACCGGCGCGCCGATCGCCGCGCACGCCGCGGACCTGGGCCCCTACCGCACCGGCCGGGTCCGCGAACCGTACCTGCCCACCGGACCGATGGGACGGCTCATGGCCCGCAACCCGAAACTCCACGAACAGGCCGACCCCTTCGAACCCGACCTCGTCGTCCGGGGCACGACCGGCCTGGCGGACTTCGGCGTCGAGGGCCGGATCATCCCCACTCCCGGCCACACCGCCGGCTCCGTCTCCGTCCTCACCGACGACGGCGACCTGGTGGCCGGCGACCTCATCGCCAACTCCTTCATGGGCCTGCTCAAGGGACGTCCCGCCAATCCGCCCTTCCACGACGACCCGCTCGCCAACCTCGCCAGCCTCCGCGCCATGCTCGACCTCGGGCCCGTCCGGCTCCACGTCGGCCACGGCACCCCCCTCGACCCGGCCCGCGCCGACCGCTGGGCGACAGCGGAACAGCGCAGGCTCGAACGTCGAGCGGCCCGGGGCCGCCTGCGAACCAGACCACAGGATCCGGACGAGGAGTCGTCCCGAGCCACCGAGCGGGCCCAGGGCGCGTCTGACGGCTGATCACCGGGTGTGCGCGTGCTCGGTCCCCTTGCCGTGGCGATCACCAGGCTGTCGAGGCACGGGCGCGAGGCTCCCGGTGTGCGGCTCCTCGCCGGTACGGCCGTCGCGTTGCCGCCGCCCGGGGGTGGCGGCGCGCCGCCACTCCCCGCGCTGCACGGTCGGGGCACCCGGCATCTCGTCGGTGAAGTCGGCAGGAGGTCGGCACTCGGCTGACCAGAACCGCTCGCACACGAAGCTCCATCACCACACGGAGACCGACCGGGTCACGGGCTCGACGACGGTCGGTACCGGGCGATGGGCGTGGCCGTCGCGTACGGGCCGGAGCCGGTGGCCCGCCGGGCCGGCACGGTCCCGGTGCCGGGGACGCGGGCGACGCTGCTGGTCCCGGTGCTCCTTGCGGCGGGTGCCCGGCGGGGCGCCGAGGAGGCGGCTCCGTGAAGCGATCGGCGGGGGGGGGGGGGGGGGGGCGGCGCGGGCCGCCCCCCCCCCCCCCCCCCCCCCCCCCCCCCCCCCCCCCCCCCCGGGCCGCGTGGGCGGGCGCTGCCGCCCGCGCCCGCCGGCTCAGATCCGGCCGCGTGCGAGGCGGGTCAGGGGGCCCGTCAGCGGACCGGTCAGCGGCTTGGCCGTGGAGCGGCCGATGGCGAACGCGGCGCCGGCGACACCGGCGACACCGGCCGCAGCACCGGCGGCCACGGCCTTGCGGTGCTTGACGGCCGTCCAGGCCGTGGCGGCCGCGGTGGCCGCCTTGCCGGCGTTGGCCGTCACCAGCTCGCGGCCGCTCCGGAGACCGCCGGTCAGCGCCCCGCCGGCGCGCTCGGTGGCCTCGCCGGCCGACTTCCCGGCACCCCGCGCCCCTGCCGATCCGCTCGTCTTCTTCGCGGCGGAGGCGCGCTTCGTGGTCCGTCGGGCCGCGGTGGCGGTCTTGCCGCCCGTGCTCTTCGCGGTGTTCTCGGTATCGGAGTTCTCGGTATCGGAGTTCTTGGTGTTGTCGCTCTCTGCAGTCATGGCATTCCTCCTTGCCGTTCCCTGTGAAATGACACGTGCCCCCGGCCGTCTCAGCCGCCGTTCCGGGGAAGCAGGGATCCCAGGGGCCCCAGATCCAGATTGAGGTCGTCCATCGACAGGCCGTACCGGTCGCAGAGTTCCTCCATGCGTTCCTGCAGGACCATCAAGGTCAGCCCGATGCGCTCCTCCTGCTCCTCCGTCAGGTCTCCCCGGTCGACCCGGTGCACGGCGGTGCGTTCCATCAGCTGCCGGAGCAGCTCGACGACGGTCAGGACGAGTTTGACGAGGTCCCGTTCCACCGTGTCCGCGTCCGTCCCCAGGCGCCGGGCCGCCGCGGAGATCTCGCCGTCCCGGTTCACCACGGCGCCGGCTCCTCCCCCGTGACGGACCGGATCACCGCGCGCAGGTCGATGTGGACCAGGTCGACGTCCGCGACGGACAGGACGAGGTCGCCGGTGAGCACCGCTCCCCCGGTCAGGAGCCGGTCCAGGAGATCGATCAGGGCGACGGGCGGTCCGGTGACGGAGTCGGGGGCGGTGATGCCGCCGCCCGCGGTCGGCATGTCGTTCATCGCACCGCACCTTCCTCCGTCCCGTACCGGTCCTCCTCGTACCGGTGGTCCTCGTACCGGTGGTCCTCCCCGTACCGGTCCTCCTCGGTCACCGTGGCGAACGAGTACGGGGCCCACGGGCCGGTCACCTCGACGCGCACGCCCGGGGCCGCGCGGGCCGTCGCGTCGAGCGCGGTCGTGAACCGGCCGACGTCGCCCGTGGGCACGAGATACGCCTCGTTCGCGAGGTTCTCCCCCCGTGCGGGAGCCAGTCCGCCCTGCTGCGACCGGTGGACGACCCGCGCGCGGGAGAGGCCCTCCGCCACCCGGACCGCCTCCTCGGCGACGCCCGCGGCCGCGCGGTAGAGGTCCCGGGTGCCGCGACGCTGGGCCCGGCGTCGTTGGAGGTAGGCGCGCCCGGGGCTCTCCGCGACCGCGACCGCCTCCGTCTTCGGCGGCGTCACCGCGCCCACGTCCGCGTAGACCTTCACGCCGAGTTCCACGTGCCCGTCCAGGCGGGCCAGCAGCTCCAGGAAGCGGTCGCGCCGAGCGGTGAGCATCCCCGCCACCCGGGCGTCGTCCAGGTACACGGTCGCCAGCCGCATGGGCAGGACGGTCGTCCCCGTGAACGCGGCGTCGACCACCGCGTGATGGGCCCGGGCGATCGCCTCCAGCCGGGTCATGTCCTCCAGCTGCGCGCGGAGCCCCTGTTCCCCGAACGCGACGGACGGAACGGAGGACACCACCGCCGCGAGGCCGGCGGACTCGACCAGCCGCAGGGCCCTTCCGTCGACGCCGGCCAGGCGGGCGACGGCGTCCCGGAGGGCGGGCTCGTCGCCACGGCCGAGGGCGTAGACGTACGACATCTCCTCACCGGCGTCGAGGGGCTCTTCCGCCCGCCGGGACTGCGATTCGGTGCTCACCGCGTCTCCTCCTCTCCCTGCTCGGTGCTCACCGCGTCTCGTCCTCTCCCTGTCCGGTGTCCACCGCGTCTCCTCCCCTTCCTGCCGGGGAGGCCGGTACCGCGCCGGGCGAGGGGTCGGAGAGCCCGGCCGCCGCCCTCAGCCTGGCCAGTTCGGCCCGCAGCCGCTCGTTCTCCTCGGCCGGCGACTCGCCCTCGGCGCCCGGAGCGGTCGCCACGGACCGGGCGGGCCTGGCCCGGGAGGAGAGCGAGGGGTCGTGCTCCCACCAGTCGATGCCCATCTCCTTCGCCTTGTCGACGGACGCGACGAGCAGGCGGAGCTTGATCGTCAGCAGTTCGATGTCGAGCAGGTTGATCTGGATGTCGCCCGCGATGACGACGCCCTTGTCGAGCACCCGCTCGAGGATGTCTGCGAGGTTCGCGGACGAGCCCTGCGCCCCGTATGCCGGTGCGGCTCGCGGAGAACCCGGTGTGCGGACGGCCGGTGAATCGGACACGATGTCTCCCCTGTCCTGTGCTGCGGTGTCGGTCAGCGGGCGGAGGCGGCGGTGCGACGCCGGGAGCGACGGACGGGCCCGGCCTCGTCGTGGGGCCCGTCGGGCTCGCCCTCGTCCCCTCGACCTGACCCGCCGAGCGCCCCTGTGCGCCGGTTCAGGAAGTCGGCGGGGCCCGTCGCCCGCTTCATGAGCCCTGCCAGTACTCCTCGGCCTCTTCGAGCCGGTCGAGGAGCTCGTCCTCGCGGCGGTCGAACTCGTCGGCGTCGATGCGGCCGCTCGTCAGTTCCCTTTCGAGCGCGGCCAGTTCCCCGCGCACCCGCTCGGGGTCGTAGTACTCCCGCTCCGCGGCGAGGATCACCTGGTCGAGGACCCAGGCGGTGCCGCGGACCGGGGCCAGGGGAAGGGTCAGCACGCCGGTGACGAGGCCCATGTCCCCTCCCCTCCCTCAGACGAAGCTGTACGGCGGCAGCGGTCCCGTGAGGGTGAAGTCGTACGCGTCCCCGCACCGGTCGGCCTCGGCCCGCACGGCTCGGACGAACTCGTCCGTGCGCTCGGCCGGGACCAGGAACGAGGCGTTGAGGAAGTGGTTGCCGCCGGCACCGGTGACGGCGGAGCGGGTGGCCGCCCCGTCCAGCCGGGCCACAATCTCCCCGGCCTCCCGCTCGCCCCGGGCCGCGACCTCGCGCGAGACGAGCTCCCCCAGCGCGACCCGGTCCTCGTGGGTGCCGGAGCCGCCGCGGGTGCGCTCGTTGAGCTCCCGGGCCTGTGCGGAGTCGGCGAGGACCGCGCGGAGCATGTCGTCCTCGTCCCTGCCGGCCTTGAGGTGGTACTCGACGTGGCCGTCGAGCTCGGCGAGCCGCTGCCGGTACGCCGGTTCCTCCCGGTCCAGGACGTCGGCGACGCGCTCGTCGTCGGGGCCGAGCAGGCCGAAGCGCATCGGCAGGGTCGCTCCGTCGGCCATGAGCGACTCCAGGACGTTCTGATGGGCCATGACGTCGCGCCGCTTGGCCCGCAGGCCGGGAGGCGCGTCGCTCACGACGGCCGTCAGGGCGCCGGTGCGGACGGTGCGCAGGGGCGACGGCGGATCACCGACTCCTCGGAGGCCGTCCAGGCGCACGGGGTGCGTGGCGTCGGTGATGGCGTAGACGTACGTGGACAAGGTGTCACTCCTCTCGCTTCCGGGCCGTCTGGCGACCGGACGTCGACTTGCGGGCCGGGCGCGCGTCCGGCTCCTCCTCGGACTCCTCGCGCTTGCCCTTCAGCGTGTCCGTGATGGCCTCCACGGCGCCGCTCAGCGCTCCTTTGGACTTGCCCTTCGCGCCGTTCTCGGTCATCTCGCCGACGATGTCGGTGAGTTGGGTGGGCGCCTTGCGGCCGGATTCCAGGTCGAGGCGGTTGCACGCCTCCGCGAACCGCAGGTAGGTGTCGACACTGGCGACGACCACCCGGACGTCGATCTTGAGGATTTCGATTCCGACCAGGGAGACGCGGACGAACGCGTCGATCACGAGCCCTCGGTCGAGGATGAGTTCGAGGACGTCGTAGAGATTTCCCGAACCACTGCCACTGGCCGTGGCGTTGCCCTGCTGGACGAGTGTCACGATGAAGCTCCTTCCGGTGATCGCGCGGGTCCGGCGTCGGCCGGGGACCCGCCGGTCACCCGCTGGTTTCAGCGGCGGTCGATCTGCCCCCTCGCGTAACGGCGGACGCGTTCGTAGGCGACGAGCCGCCCTTCGGCGTCGAGTTCGACGTGATAGGTCGCCATGACGCTCATGGTGTCGGGGACCTTTTCGAGTTCGACCACCTCCACGTCCGCGGACCAGCCCTCACCGGTGCCCTTCACCGCCGAGACGGATCCCGGCTCGCACCGGAGCAGGTCCGCGAGCTGGCCGGAGGCGCGGCGCATGACGGTGGCGATGTCGCAGCGCCCTCCGGCGGTCGCATCGGCCGTCCCGCCCTTGCTGTCGTCGGTCATGTTCCTGTTCTCGCCTTCGTGCCCCTGGGGATCGGTGCGAAGAATCGCTCCGGCCGCCGAGTGCGGCTGCCGTTCGCGTGCCCCTGCGATCCGTACGTATGCGTGATCGAGGCCGATTCGCGCGGAATCGCTCCGATTCACCGAGCGGGCACCGGAGTTCTTGGCCCTTCCGGTCGCCCTCGTCGCCCTCGTCGCCCTCGGGGAAGGCGTCGCCCCCGTACGCGGGGCATGGGGGCGTCCGGTGACCGGCACGGCCGGTGCACCCGCGACCCCCTGGAGGCGCTGCCGGCCGGTGGGATCCGACGGCTGCGACGAGCACGCCGTCGCGGGCGTGTGTCCGATCCGGCCGACGACGGCCGTCCCGGTATCGCCCGTCAGTGCCGCCGCGGGCTCGCCGGCGCCTCCGCGCCTTGCGGGGTCGCGTCCGCCGTCGGACCGGTGCCGTCCGCCGCGCCGTGCTCCACGATGCGGCCGTCGCGCAGTTCCACGACCCGGTCGGCGAGTTCGATCAGGTGGGGGTCATGGGTGGCGACGAGGACGGTGACCGACTGGCTGCGCACCACCGCACGCAACAGTTCCATGATCGATCGGCCGGTTTCCGAGTCGAGCTGGCCCGTGGGTTCGTCCGCGATGATCAGGTCGGGGTCGTTGGCCAGGGCGCGGGCCACCGCGACGCGCTGCTGCTGGCCACCGGAGAGTTCGCCGGGGCGCTGCTCCGCGTGGTCCGCGAGGCCGACCAGGGCGAGGAGGGTCCGGGCGCGTTCCTCTCGCTCCTTGGCCGGTACGCGGCGCAGCCGCATCGGTACGCCGACGTTCTCGGCGGCGGTGAGGACGGGGATGAGGCCGAAGGACTGGAAGACGAAGCCGATGCGGTCGCGGCGCAGGGCGAGCAGGCCCGGCTCGTCGAGGGCCGCCAAGTCGGTGCCGTCGAGGGTGATCCGGCCGCCGGTGGGGGTGTCGAGACCGCCGAGGAGGTTCAGCAGGGTGGTCTTGCCCGAGCCCGAGCGTCCCCTGAGAGCGGTGAGCGAGCCGCGGCGGACCTCGAGGGAGACGCCGCGCAGGGCGTGGACGGCCTGCGGTCCGCTGCCGAAGCTGTGGTGCACGTCGTCCACCACCACGATCGGAGCGCCGTCGCTCCTCCGCGGCGGCGGTACCGCCGCCGGTTCCTGCTGGCCCCTCATCGCACGCTCCCTCGTTGTGTCGCCCGCGTGGGCCGGTCCGGCCGGTGTCCCGCGCACTGCCCCTGCAGCCTCGAGTCAGATTTACTCATCTGCAACATCAGTCACTCAAGCCTCTTTCCTCCATGGCTCGGAACTGACAACATCGTCCGGTATCCGGTAAGAGTGTCCGCCAACAGGTGACCTCCTGGGGGAAGTTGCGCGCCGGAGCAGCGCGTGTCCGGGGGGCGCGGGCTCCCGGTGCGGCACTCGCGCATCATGCGCACGACCTGTCGGCGGACGCTCCAGGGGGAAGGAACGGAAACACGTGCTCGGCTTCGTCGTTCGCCGACTGCGCGGGCGATGGCCCCTCGCTCTCTCCGTGCTGCTCACCGTACTGATCACCGCGACCTCGCTGACCGCGCTGGCGGCGTTCACCCGTGGTGTGGGGGAGGAAGGGCTCCGCCGGGCCCTGACCGGCCCTGACCGGTCCCGGACCACCGTCGTGATCACCAGTGGTCATCCCGCCTCCTCGCGCGCCAAGGACGACGAGTCCGCCCGGGCCTTCGCGGACGCGGTGTTCGGGCGGTTTCCGGTGGCCTTCCAGAGCATGGCCCGCAGCCGGTCGTACGGACTGCCCGGCGCCGCCGCTCCGGGCCGCGACGCCGACCTGACCCTGCTCGCCGCGCTCGCCCGGGAGCACGTGGAACTCCTCGCCGGGGCGTGGCCCGGGCCGGTCCCCGCCGGGGCCGGCACCCCGGCGGCGCCGATCCAGGTGGCCGTACCGCGCGCGGCACTCGCACGGATCGGCCTGGCCGAGACCGCGCTGCCCGCACCGGTCCGCCTCGACGACCGTTTCGGTGGTCCTCCCCTGACCGTGCTGGTCACCGGCGTGTACCGGGCCGTCGACCCGGACGCCGGGTACTGGCGCCTCGACCCGCTCGGCGGCCGGGAGGTCCAGTCCGACACCTTCGCCGTCTACGGCCCGCTCCTGGTGGACGACAGCGCCTTCACGGGGGGCGGCCTGCTGCAGGAATACCGCCTCACGCTGCTGACCCCGGACCTGCGCACGATCCGCACGTCCGAAGCCGGGGCCCTGCGGACCGCGACGGATCCCGCGGCGGACTCCCTCGAGCGCACCGCCTCGCTGCGAACCTCCACCGAACTGCCGGACTTCCTGTCCGAGTTGGACGCGGGACTGACCGTCGCCCGATCGACCCTGCTGACGGGCGCGCTCCAGCTCGCCGTCCTGTCGGCCGCGGCGCTGCTCCTCGTCTCCCACATCCTGACGGCGCGCCAGGAGCCGGAGCGCGTCCTGCTCACCGCGCGCGGCGCCTCCCGCCGCCGGCTCGGCGCGCTCACCGCGGCCGAGTCGCTGCTGCTCGCCCTGCCCGCGGCCCTCCTGGCACCGCTGCTCGCACCGCCCCTGCTCGACCTGTTCGGCCGTTTCGGACCGATCGGACGGCTCGGCCTGGAGATACCGGACACCTGGCTGGTCTGGCCGGTCGCGGCCGGCTGCGCGCTGGCGTGCGTCCTGCTGACGACCCTGCCCTCCCTCCTGCGCGGCGCCTCGGCCGCCGTGCTGCGCCGCGCAGGCGGCAGACAGGCCCTGGTGACGGGTGCCGCCCGCTCCGGCGTGGACCTGGCCGTGCTGGCCCTCGCCGTGCTCGGCTACCAGCAGCTGTCGCAGCACGCGGGCTCGGACTCCCCCGCGCCCGGCGCGTCGGCCGGCGGCGGACTCGGCGTGGACCCGGTCCTGGTACTCGCCCCGCCCCTGGCCCTGTGCGGGGGCACGCTGCTGGTCCTGCGGCTGCTCCCGTTCGCGGCGCGGGCTGCGGGACGGCTGGCGGCGCGCGGCCGGGGCCTGGCCCCGGCCCTGTTCGGCTGGCAGCTCGCCCGAAGGCCCGGCCGGGCCACCGGGCCCGTGCTGCTGCTCGTCCTCGCCGTGTCGAGCGGGGTCCTGGCCCTCGGCCAGCACACCGCCTGGACCGACTCCCAGCGCGACCAGGCCGACTTCGCGACCGCGGGCGGCCTCCGGATCTCCGGAAGCAGCATGTCCCCGATGGGGCAGGGCGGACGCTACGGGGCGCTGCCGGGCGGGGACCGCCTGAACCCGGTGGTCCGCCGGGAGCAGAAGCTGCCGGACGGAACCGTCGTCGACCTCCTCGCCCTGGACGCCGCCAAGGTCGACGAGCGGGTGCCGCTGCGCGCGGACCTGCGCGGCGGTCGCGGGATGCGGGAGCTGTTCGCCCCGCTCGCCGCGGGTGGCCCGGCCTCCCCTGCTGCGACCGGCACCACCGGCGCCGCGGGAGCGGCCCCCGCCCAGGCCTCCGGCCGGAGCTCCGGCCTCGCCCTGCCCGGGGCCCCCCGCCGGATCGACCTCGGCGTGACGGTACGGTCCACCGGTATGGACCGGGCGGCCGTGAGCCTGCTGCTGCGCGACCGGTTCGGGGCGACCCACGGGACGCCGTCGGTCACCCTGCCCGCCCGCGGCGACGCCACTCTTCCGTTCCCTCTGGACACGCTGGCCGGTGCCCCGATCGGGTCGGCGGCCACCCCGCTGACGCTGGCGGGCATACGCCTCTCGTACGCAGGGAACGGCGGACCCGCGGGGGACGGCGCCGAACTGACCGTGCGCCGGATCGCCGTCTCCGACACCGCGGACGGCGGCGCCGTGCGCGTCACCGCGCCCGCCACGGGCGGCTGGCGGTCGGCTCCCCCGCAAGGGCCGCCCTCCTTCCAGGCCCCCGCGCTGTCCCCGGTCCCGGCCGGTTCCACCGACGTGTTGCGGCTGCGCTACTGGGGCGGGCCCGGCACCGAGAGGGGTGTCGGCGCCATGCTGTTCCCGGCGCCCGCCACGCCGCTGCCCGCCGCGGTCCCGGCGGTCGCCACCACCGGCTACCTGCGGTCGATCGGTGCTTCCGTGGGCGAGACGGTCCGCGTCACGCTGGACGGCGCGAACGTCCCGGTGCGGATCACCGCCGCCGTGGACGCACTCCCCGTGGCCGGACGGACGGCGCTCGCCGTCGACCTGCGCACGGTCGGCCGGTTCCTGCTCGAGTCCTCCGGCCTGCAGCCGGATCCGCCCACCGAGTGGTGGCTGCCCGCCGCCTCGGCCGCCGACCCGATCCCGGCCCGCGCCGCGGCCGAGCTGCGCGAAGGGAACAGGACCGAACGCGTCCGACTGCGTGAGGAGACCACCGCGCACCTGCTGGACGACCCGCTGAGCGCCGGTCCCCAGAGCATGCTGGCCCTCCTCGCCGCCGCGTGCGCGGTCCTGGCGGCCATCGGCTTCGCGACCTCCACCGCCGCCGAACGGCGCGTGCGCGGACGGGAATCCTCGATCCTGTCGGCGCTCGGCGCACCGCGCCGGTCGCTGGCCCGGGCTTCCGCCGCCGAGGGCGGGGTGCTGATCGTCCTCGGGACCGCGGTCGGGACCGGGCTCGGTGTCGTCCTCGTCCACCTGATGGCGCCCCTGGTCGTACTGACCCCCGCCGCCGGACGGCCGTTCCCGCCCGTGCGGGTGGACATGCCGTTCGGCCAGACCCTGCTGACGGCCGCCGCCATCGCCGCCGTCCCCCTGCTGACGGCCGTGTCCCTCGGCCCCCGAGGCCGCGATGTCGCCGCCCGGCTGCGCACCGTGGAGGAGATGTGACCACCCGGCCGTCGTCCGCCGCCCCGCCGTCCGGCCCTGCCCCGCGCCCCGCGCCGTGGGTCAGGACCCGGTTGCGGGCGACACCACTGGCAACGGTGCTGGGCGCCGTGCTGGCGTTCGTCGCCGTCCTGCTGGCCGCCGCGCTGCCGCGGGTCCAGGACCGGAGCGCCGACCAGGCCCTGCGGTCCTTCCTGCGCGACAGCGGACCGAGGGACACGAGCCTGCTGGCCGCCGCGCCGGCCATCGAGTCCGGCCAGGACCCCCGGGTCCTGGACGAGACGCTGAACAGCATGCTCGCCCACACGGGAGACGCCTTCCACGTCGACCCGGCCACGGTGGTCCACGGCAGGCGGACCACCGAGCGGCAGCCGCTGACGAATCCGGAGCTCTCCCGCCCGTCCGGCTTCCCGCCCAGGATGTCCCTGCTGTACGTCCGGCAGGCGCAGGCCCACGTGAAACTGGTAGAGGGGCGTTGGCCGAGCGCCACGCCCACCGCTGCCGCCGCCGGCGCGACCGCGGGAGCCCCCCGGGGGGCCGCCGGGACGCCGCCCCTGCAGGTCGCCCTCTCGGAGCGCGCGGCCCGGACCCTCGGCGCCCGCCTGGGATCCGTCCTGTGGAGCAGGCCCATCTCCGACGACACGCCGTCCGTGGAGGTCGTCGGTCTCTTCACCGTCCCCGACGAGACCGAAGACTTCTGGGTGGACCTGGAGTGCCTCGCCCGCGCCTGCAAGCACTACACCGGCGAGAACCTCTCCTGGGACGTCGACGCCTTCGTCGGCGCCGGGGACCTGGACCGAATGGGCGTCTGGGGCCACAGCACCCAGGACTTCTGGCGGCTCCCGGTGGACGTCGACCGCCTGCGGGCCGACCGGCTCGACGCCACGGCCGAGGACGTCGCCTCGTACGTCGACGGCCCCACCGCCGCCACGCTCGCCCAGGAGACCGGCCGCGAGTGGCTACGGACCACCTCGTGGCTGCCCGACCTCTTCAAGGAGGCCCACGTCCGCCGGCAGGCCGCCGCACCGCTCACCGCGATCGGCCCCGCCGGGGTCGGCGCCGTCGCCCTGGTCGTCCTGGGCCTCGCCGGCGCGCTCGCCACGGACCGCCGGAAGGCCGAGCTACGGCTCCTGCTGGCGCGTGGCGGTTCGCGCACCACGATCGTCGGCCGGCTCCTCGGGGAGAGCGCCGTCACAGTGCTCCCGGCAGCCGCTGCCGCCACCGCGCTCGCCGTCCTGCTGTTCCCCACGCCCCGGCTCGCGCCCTCGCTGCTCTCGGCCGCGGCCGTCGCGCTGCTCGCGCTGCTGGCCTTCCCGGTACGAGCGGCCGTGCTGCTGTCCCCACGGCGCCCGGCCGGACGGTGGCGCAGGCCCGTGGCCGAGCTGCTCGTCCTCGTCACCACGGCCGCCGCGGTGCTGGAGGTCCGCCGCCGCGGGATCGCCCCGGCCGGAAGCGACCCGGACCCGCTGCTGGTCGCGGCCCCGCTGCTGCTCGCGCTGTGCGCAGGGCTGCTGCTGGCCCGGCTCCAGCCGGTGGTGACCGGGTGGCTCGCGGCGGCGGCCGCCCGCCGCTCCGGGCTGGTCGGCTTCCTCGGGCTCGCGCGGGCCGCACGCGGCTCCGGGGCCCGGGACGCCGGGCCGCGTGCCGGCGGCCGGACGGGTCCCTCCGTCCTGCCGATGGTCGCGCTCCTCCTCGCCGTCACCACCGGCGGATTCGGGGCGGCCGTCCTGGACTCGGTGGACGCGGCCCGGCTGGGTGTCGCACGGCTGACGGTCGGCGGCGACGCCGCGATCACGACATACGGGAACACGCCGCTGCCGGACGGGCTCGCGAAGGCCGTGGGCGAACTTCCGGGCGTACGGACGTCCGTGCCGCTGTGGATCGACGACGGCTTCTCCGTCCTGGGCACCGCCCGGGGCTCCACCCAGGTCACCGTGGTCGTCGCCGAACCGGCCGCATACGCGCGACTGTCACGTGCCCTGGGCTGCGGCTCCTTCGACCCCGCCCTGCTGGCCGGAGGCGGCGCGCGGTCCCCCGACGCCCCGGTGCCCGCGCTGTTCAGCGCCGGCCTGGCGCGACAGGCCGGCGCGGACGCGGACGCGTACGTGCTGCGGGCCGGCGACGGCGAAGAGCTGCGGGCCCGGGCCGTCGGCGTGATCGGCTGCACCCCGGCCCTGCCGGTTCCCGACGCCCCGACCGTCGTCCTGCCGGCGGGCCCCGCGACGGCCTCCATCGACGGCGCCGACCGACCGAACCGGTGGTACGGCCTCGGTTCCGCCGACGGCGACCGGCTGCGCGCGCTGGTCCGGGCCGCGCTCCCGGCCTCGTCGGCCGCCCCGGCCCCGGCTCCCGCCGCGGGTCGGGACCCGGCCGCCCCGACCGACGACCCGTATCTCGTACGCACCGCTGCCGAGACGGTCGCCGAACTGGGCGCCGATCCGCTCCAGCGGTCGGCACAGCACCTCTTCTGGGTCTCCGTGGCCGCGACAGCCGGCTTCGCGCTGCTGGCCGTGTTGCTGACGCTGATGCGGACCGTCCCCGAACGCACGGCGCTGCTGGCACGGCTGCGCACCATGGGGCTGCGCCGCCGGCAGGGGGTGGCGCTGATCCTCTCCGAGGCCCTGCCGCAGACCCTGGCCGCAACGCTGGGCGGGTCCCTGGCGGCAGCGGCCGCGGTGGCGCTGCTGGGACCGGCGGTGGACCTGTCCACGCTGGTCGGCACACGGGTGCCGACCGGCATACGGCTCACGGCGGGGCCCGTGCTGACCCAGGCCCTGGGCCTGGCCGCCCTGGTGGCCGCGGCCGTGCTCGTCGAGGCGGCGACATCCGGGCGACGGCAGATCACCACCCAGTTGAGAGCGGGAGACCAGAGTTGACCACCGACCAGCCGACGTACGAGGAGCTGCGCCGCCGGGCGACGGCCGCCGCGGAGCCCCGCGTCCGGACGACGGACACCGCGATCGCCTGCGACCGCCTGGTCCGGATCTTCAACGCGGACGGCATCGAGGTGCAGGCGCTCCAGGGGCTGGAGCTGACGGTCGACCAGGGCGACCTGGTGGCCCTCGTGGGCGCCTCGGGCAGCGGCAAGTCCACCCTCATGAACATCCTGGCGGGCCTGGACGTCCCGACGGCGGGCAGCGCGACGGTCGCCGGACACGACCTGCTGGAGCTGTCGGCGCGGGACCGGCTGCGCTACCGGCGCGAAGCGGTCGGGTTCGTCTTCCAGCAGACGGCCCGCAACCTGCTGCCGTTCCTCACGGCCGCCCAGAACGTCGCTCTGCCCCTGCAGCTGCGGGGAGGCGGTGGCTTCCGGCGCGGCGCGGCCGCACGGCGCTCCGCCCGGGTCGCGGAGACCCTGGACGCCCTGGGGATCGGCGATCTGGCCCACCGGCGCCCGGCGGAACTGTCCGGCGGCCAGCAGCAGCGCGTCGCGATCGCCGTGGCGATGGCGAACCGGCCCGAAGTGCTGCTGGCCGACGAACCGACGGGCGAACTGGACTCGGAGACGGCCGCGTCGGTCTTCGAGACCTTCCGCACGGTGAACAGGGAACTCGGCGTGACGGTGGTCATCGTGACGCACGACCCCATGGTGGCGGGCGAAGTCCGCCGCACGGTGGCGATCCGCGACGGCCGGACCAGCAGCGAGGTCCTGCGCCGCGTGGTCACCGACGAACACGGCGAGGAATCGGTCAGCGAACGCGAGTACGTCGTCCTGGACCGTTCCGGGCGCGTCCAGCTCCCCCCGAAGTTCCTGGCGGCCCTGGGCATGGAGCACCGCGTGGCGGTCGACCTGGCCCCGGACCACATCGAGCTGAGGCCGGACCGGAGCTGAGTGCGCCGCAGCGCTCCGCGCCTGCCCGGTTGGCAGACCGCTCCCCGCCCGTGGCGTCTTCACTCCGTGGGATCCGTCGCTCCGCGCCGGACGGCGTCGGTCACCTCCGGCGTCGGCTCCGGCGGGCGGGCGCGGCGCCGTCGCCGCAGCCATGCGTAGAGCATCAGACACGGCAGCAGCATCCCGGCGACGGTGAGGACGAGGAACGCCGGGAAGCCGCTGATGTGGCCGACCAGCCAGTCGAAGTTCTGCCCGAAGAAGCCGACCACGAAGGACAACGGGAGGAACACGCTCGCGAGGATGGTGAGACGCTCCATCGTGGCGCTCTGCCGAAGGTTGATCTTGTTCTGCTCGACGGAGATCACCGCGATGTTCGCCTCCAGGACGGTGGTCAGGAGGTCGCGCTGGGCCGCGACCTCCTCGTTGACCAGCAGCAGGTGGTCGTGCACGTCGCGGATGTACGGATGGAGGGCGGGCGGCGACTTGCCCGGTTGCAGGCGCCGTCCGAGCACGGCGAGCAGCGGGTGCACGGCGCGGTAGAAGTCGGTCGCCTCGCGGCGCAGGAAGTAGATCCGTTGCGTCGGGGCGACGGCACCGGAGAACACGGTGGCCTCGATCTGCTCGATGTCGCGTTCGAGCTCCTCGACGACCGGCGCGTAGCTGTCGACCACCTGGTCGAAGATGGCCCACAGCGTGGAGGCGCTGCCGGTCTTCAGCAGTTCGGGACGGCTTTCGAGTCGGCTCCGGGCTCCGTGCAGCTCGCTCGCGATGCCCTGGCGCACGGTGATCACGAAGTGTTCGGCGAGGAAGACGCTGATCTCGCCGGTGTCGATCTCCTCGCGCTCGTCGTCGTAGCGCGCCGTGCGCAGGATGATCAGTTCCGTGCCGTCCTCGTACTGCTCCGCCTTCGGCCGCAGGTGGAACGTCCGGGCGTCCTCGACGGCCAGCTCGTGCAGTCCGAAGACCTCGCGGACCCGGGTCAACTCCTCGGGGCTCGGTTCGAAGACGCCCAGCCAGACGAACCCGCCCAGCTTGCAGTGCGCGGCCGCCTGCTCCAGTGGCATCGCGCCCTCGTGCTGCCGACGCCCGTCCTGGTAGTGCGCACAGTCGACGATCATGGCCACCACCTCCTCACGGCCGGCCGACGCGCACCGTCTCTCGCCCCCGGCGACGTGGCGCGCCGTACCGGCCCCACACCACGAGATGCTCCTCCGACTCATCGGAAATGTCCTGACGGTCGGGCCCGATCAGTCCGACACGGACAGGCGCCGCACCCGCCACGAGAAGCGGCGGCCCGGCAACCGAGTCCGGATCGACGTAGAACTCGTCGAACCGACGGGTCTCACGGAACGGACACCGGCCGCGGCGCCGGTCACCGGAACCCCGCCTCAGCGGCGGTGGACGAAGCACTACCGGTCACCGCCATCGACGACCGCACACGGCCGCGGGTCCTGCGGAGCCGGTCGAATACGGATGCGAGCTCCGACGGCGTCATCCGCCGGAGGGAGGCGGTCGGGTTCCTGGAGATGATCTCCGCGGTGAGCCGGCGGCCTCGTGTGCCGTCCACCGGACGGGACCGCCCGTCCTCGCCCACCCGGCGCTCGGGCTGAGGGCGCTCGGCAGCGACCTGACGTCGGGTCATGGCGACCCTCTTGGGCGAGAGTCCCGTCAGCGAGGCGACCATCCGGTCGCTCCACTCGGCGTGGGGGACGAAGATCCGCTGGGCCGCCGCCACCCGGTCGTCCTGGGACAGCGGAAGGCCGTGCCTGATGTTGGCGGACACGGAGGGGAGGAAGACGTCCGTCTCGCTTCTGTGGAAGAAGCGGGCGTCGATCTCGCTCGTGCCCCGGAGGACGGCGGCTCGGACCCGGTGCGCGCCGTCGATCACCCTGCCGCTGGGACGATGGACCCAGATCGGCGGAAAATCCTCCTCCGATTCAGCGAGGGCAAGAACGTGCTCGACGCTTCCCCACGGAGCCTCGGGGAGCCGGAGACGATCAGGGAGTCGATGGGAACCCTGCTCACGGCAGATTTACCGAGCATTTCCTGCACACGGGAAAAGGAACTCATTCGCCCCTCACCCGGAGCATCATTCCATCGCCACGCCTCCCTTGCCCCTGCCCCCATTTCCTGCCTCCTGCGAAAAACCCTGTCCACGTCGATCAGCGTGCTCAATGACTCCCGGCCGGGCGAGATTCCCAACAGTCGATCCCTCTTGTTTACCCTGCCTCTTTTCCGTGCGGCCGCCCCGACGGAGAACCGAGCCGTCGAATCATCTGTTCAGGAAATCGTCAGCGCCTCGGGCAGTGCGCCCGGAGCCGGCCGGTCGCCGTCCACGAGCCGGCGCAGCCGGTGCACCGAACGGTCCGGCGGGAGCTCCCGGGCGGGCCTGTCCGGCGGGGAGACGATGAGATGACGGACCGTGTAGGCGAGCGAGTAGAGGACCATGCACTCGGCGGCGTCCGGCGTCCGGAACACCTCGGGGTAACCGGTTTCCATCCGGCGCAGGATCGTCGAGTGCCGGTCGGTTCCGTTCACCACGTCGTCGTCGGCTCTCTCGCACAGCCGCTGGAGGTCGAGCAGAGGCGGCGCGAACCGTACCCGTTCGAGGTCGAGGACGCCGACTCCCGGCCCCGACCACCACAGGTCCTCCAGGTGCACGTCGCCGTGGATGACACCGTGACGCGAGGGATCGTCCACGGCCGGCTCCAGGTGCCGGTACTCCTCGATCGCCTGGGCGGCATCCGCCATCAGCCCCGGGTCCACGTGGGGCAGGGCCTTCCCGTGGTCCACGAGGGCGCGGGAGGTGGGCAGCGGGGTGATGTCCGCGCCGAGCATCCCGTCCAGCCCCTCGTGCAGGCCGTCACGGGCGACGAGCGTGTCCGCGAGGTCCGCGGGCGGCGACCAGGCGTGGAGCGCCAGCGCCCGCAACATGCCGGAGAGCTCGTCCACCGCCGTACGGCGAGCGGTGGCGTTCAGGGCGTCCCAGCTGCGCGCCAAGGCCGTGCCCGCGAGCCGTCTCGTCATGGAGTACGACAGCGGGAAGCCCTCCAGGGAGCTCGGTCCGCATGCCGACTCTCTCGGGTGCAGGGGTTGGTCGGGGGGTGCGCGGCATGTCCGTCAGCCCTCCGCACGGGGCTCGGGAAGGGCCTTGCCGACCCTCGCGAGGGGAGAGAGGAGCATGCACAGCGGCGAGAGGAGCAGGCCGACGGCCGCCACGAGCAGGCCCGTGCGCAGACCCACCACGCCGCCCAGCACACCGCCGAGCAGCGCGCCCACGGGGCTCAGGCCCATGCCGACGAAGTTGATCGTGGCCACGACCCGTCCCTGGATGTCCGCCGGTGTGATGGCCAGTCGCACCGTGGTGACGGTGACGTCCACCGTCTGGGCGAAGGTGGCGAACACGAAGTTGATCGCCATGAGCGCCACGACGGTGGCGGCGGAGGGACCCCTCAGGAACGGCACGAGGAGCAGGGCCCCGTCGGCGATGACGGCGGTCGACATCAGCACCACGCCGTAGCCGAACCGGCGCGGCAGGACGGCCGCCAGGAACGACCCGACCAGGGCGCCGGGCCCCAGGGCCGCGAGAACAAGGCCCACTTCGGCTCCGGACAGGTGCAGCGCCCGGGGCAGGAAGAGGAGGTACATGGTCATCAGACCGGCGTAGAAGAACTGGAACGCGGCCGAGCTGACGGCTACCGCGCGCAGCGGCGCCTCGTCGATGATCAACTGGAATCCCTCGCGGATCCGGCGCCACATGCCGGCGCTTTCCTCGCTCCGGGGAGGCGGCGTCTCGACCCGGCCGATCCTTCTGATCGAGAAGGCGGAGAGCAGGAAGAAGACACCGCTCCCGAAGAGCGCCAGCGGCGCGGAGAGCAGGGAGACGATGCCGCCGCCGAGCGCCGGACCGCCGATCCGGGAGGCGGACCTGCCGCCTTCCAGCATCCCGTTGCCCTGGGCCAGTCGGCCGCGGTCGACCAACCTGGGCAGGGCCGACTGGTAGGCGACGTCGAAGCACACGGTGAAGACGCCCACGGCGAACGCGGCGACGAACAGCAGGGGCAGACTGAGCAGGTCGAGGAGGTAGGCGACCGGGAGCGCCGCCAGGAGCACCGCACGGCCGAGGTCCGAGAGGGCCATCATGCTGCGCACCCGCCAGCGGTCCACCCACACGCCGACGAAGAGCGCGAACAGGAGGACGGGCGCCTGCTGGAGCGACCTCAGGAGGCCCAGCTCGGTTCCCCCGGTGTCAAGGATCATCACGGCGACGAGGGGGAGCGCCACCTGGGCGATCTGCCATCCGAAGGCGGAGGCGATCTGTCCGGTCCACAGCGCCATGAAGTCTCGGTGCCGCCAGAGGCTTTCCTCGGCCGCCCGCTCCCGCCCCTGCTCCTTCACGGCCGGGCCGTCATTCACAGACCGCCGCCTTCCGAATGCACACCGCACGCTGATTCTCCATACTGGTTCCCTCTCGGAACGAAGAATTCCCAGCACGGCGGATGCACACTGAATTCGAGTCACTTCGAGCATATATGGAACGGGGCGACGACATACCTCGTTCAACCGAGCGGAGGCGCGCAGTTGAACAACCCCGCGCACCCGGCCGCCCGCCCGCACGCGCGCCCTTTCCCGGCGATTCGCAAAGATCTGCGATATCCACCGGGCGGGCCTGACGTCCCGCCGGATCCACCGCACCGTCATCGGCAGTACGGCCGGAACGCATCACCGTCGAGCACGCACTCGCCGACCACAAGCGCTGGAAGCACCTGACCCGGTGGACCCGCCGGCGTGAAGCTCCGCCCCTCGGGAACCGACGTGCCCCTCGGCGGGCGACTGCCGGCAGTGCCCGTTCTCCAGGGCGCGCGTGCCGGGTACACCGATCCAAACTGATCAAAAAAGATCAACAGACAGGCCGATCTAGTAATAACCAAGCATGTGAGGATTCCTCAAAAAGACTGTGAATAGCATGAGTTGGAGGAAGAAGCAGAGACATCCGGTCAGTTCTCTCCGAGAGGCAGGGCTCATGGTGTTCACGATCGACAGGCCTCACATACGCGACGTCCGGCGCCGCTTATGGCGCGGCACAGCCGCGGCGCTGGCCGCCGCGCTGCTCGGCGCTGTCGGCGCGGTGCTTCCCGCCGGGCCGGCGCATGCGGCCGGACCGGCGCGGCTGGTCTACGTCTCCCATGCGGGTGCGGGGACGGTGAGCGCCTACGACCCGGCGACCGGGTCGACGGTGGCCACCATCGAGGTCGGCAGCGCGCCGACGGGCATAGCGCTCACACCGGACGGCTCCCAGGCATGGGTGGCCAACGGCGCCAGCGACACGGTCTCGGTGATCGACACCGCGACCAACTCCGTCGCCGCGACCGTCGCGGTGGGGCGGACGCCCCGGTCGGTGGTCATCTCGCCGGACGGGGGACGGGCGTACGTGGTCCGCACGGCCGACCCCGGCGGGGTCGACGTGATCGACACGTCTTCCCTGGTGGTCACCGCCACCATCGCGGCCGGCGATTTCCCGGACGCCGTCGATCTGTCCCCGGACGGCAGCCGGCTCTACGTGGGGAACTTCTCCAGCAGGACGGTGTCCGTGATCGACACCGTGAGCAACACCGTCACCGCCACCGTCCCGGTGGGGAACGCGGCAGGGCTGGCGGTCAGCCCCGACGGCGCCCATGTCTACGTCGCCGACCACGACGACAACCGCCTCTCGGTGATCGACACCGCCACCGCCACCGTCACGGCGACCGTCCCCGTCGGCAGCCTGCCGCAGAGCGTGGCCGTCGCACCGGACGGAGGACTCCTCTACGTCGCCAACCGAGGAGGCGACTCCGTCTCCGTCGTGGACACGGCGACCAACACCGTCGTCGCCACGGTCCCGACCGGCGCCGGGACGAGCGGCGTGCTGGCCGATGCGGACGGCACTCGCGTCTACGCCGCCAACACCTTCGTCAACACCATGTCGGTGATCGACACCGCGACGCTCACGGTCACCGCCACCGTCCCCACCGGTTCCCGCCCGTTCGGCCTGGCGATGAGCAAGGCCGCCCGGCCCACCGTCACCGCCGTCACCCCCGCCCAGGGCCCGGCCGCCGGCGGCACCACCGTGACCCTCACCGGCACCGGCTTCACCGGCGCGACCGCCGTCGCCTTCGGCGCCGTCCCGGCCGCCTCGTTCACCGTCCGCAGCGACACCGAGATCACCGCGACCTCCCCGGCCGCCACCACCGCCGGACCAGCCGACATCACCGTCACCACCCCCGTCGCGACCAGCACCACCGGTCCGGCCGACCGCTACACCTACACCCGGGACGCCACCGGACTCACCGCCGCTCCCCTGCTGCTCTCCCTCGCCCCCGGCCAGCTGAAGATCAACCTGAACCTGTCGGCCGCCCTCGCCGACACCACCACCGGCAAGCCCATCACCGGTGCCACCGTGAAGTTCACCCTCGGCACGACCACCGTGTGCACCGCCACCACCAACACAGCAGGCACCGCGACCTGCACCGGCGTCGTCCCCGTCCTCACCGCCCTCCTCAACCTCGGCTACACCGCCACCTACAACGGCGCCCCCACCCACGAACCCGCCACCGCCACCGCCGCACTCATCCACAGCTGAACGGCTGAACAGCTGAACGGCTGAACAGCTGAACCGCCCGCTGCAATAACGGGGGGCCGCCACCGGAACACACCGGTGGCGGCCCCCGCCGTTGTCGACAGCGCACACCACTGCCGCCCCCGCACGACCCCCGGCGGGCTGCTCCGCCGGGGGCCGTGATGTCTGTCAGTGCCGGATGGTTACTTCACGGGCTTGACGTGGACCAGGGTCTCCAGCTTGTTCAGGCTGTTCCAGAGGACCTCGATCTGGGTGTGGGTATCGGGGACGATCACGCTGCTGTACTTGTTGGACGCGTCCCAGTACTTGTTGGTGTGGTCGTTGAAGACGGTCACGCCCTTCTCGCCCTTGATGGTGGTGGCGACGCCGGCCTTGTGCAGGTTCAGGCCGTCGGTGGTATCGAAGCCGAAGGTCGCGTCGTAGCCCTGGAGGCGCGGCTGCATCAGGGTGCCGTCGGACCACTTCAGCGTCCCGTGCCCGGCCGGGTGGTGGCACTGTGCGCCCTGCCGGTGACGCCCGAGAGCGTTCCGGCCGTGCGCCGCTTCGTCCGCGGCGCTGTACGCCGATGGGCGGTGCCGGCGGACGCGACCGACACGTTCCTCCTGGTCGTCAGCGAGCTGGTCACCAATGTGGTGCTCCACAGCAGCAGCGCCGAGGTGACGGTGCTGGTCTCCTTCGACGGGGCGGCCCTGACCGTCGAGGTCAAGGACCAGGGGCGCTGGCTGGACCGTCGCGTGCCCCGGCAGGTGGCCGAGGACGGCGACGCCGCCTTCGGCCGGGGCCTGGCGCTCGTCACCGCCTGCACGAGCTGGTGGGCCGCGGACGTCACGCCGAGCGGCACCCGTGTCGTCGCCCGCTGCCCGATCGTGGCAGCGGCAGCCTGAGGAGACCGTCCTGACGCTCGGAGGGGTGCGGACGCGTGAGAAGTCGGCGGGTGGTTCCGCGCGGGAAAGGGCACGTGCGTGCCCGGAGGAGCTGATCCCGCCCACCGCGTCCGGACGGACACGGTGACCACAGTCGGAACCGGACGCTTCGGCGCCGTGCTGGACCGCATCGAGAAAGAGGCTGCCGCGCTCGGCGAACGCGGCAGTCCCGCCGACTACATCCCCCTGCTCGCCGGTGGCGACCCCAGCGCTTCGGCATGGCCGTCGCCGAACCGGACGGAACGGTCTACGGCGTCCGGCGACTGGCAGCAGCCCTTCTCGACGCAGTCCCTCCCCAAGGTCTTCGCCCTGGCCTTGGTGCTCTCCCCGGAGGGCGAACGGATCTGGCAAGGCGTGGGCCGCGAGCCTTCGGGCAACCCCTTCGACTCCCCGGTGCGGTCGGAGTACGAGCACGGCGTCCCCCGAAACCCGTTCACCGACGCCGGCGCCCTGGTGGTCGCCGATCGGCCGCAGACACTGACCGGGGACGCCGCCGGCCGGGTGAGAGAGCTGCTGCGGGCCGAAAGCGACGACCCGGCCATCGACTTCGCACCGGAGAGCGTTTCCGGTGGACGCACACGGCCACGCCGGCACACGTCGAACGGCCCGCACCGAGTCGGTGCGGGCCGTTCCTCCACCCGAGAACCGGCCGGAGGGGGAAACCGGCAGGTCCTGCATATCCAGAGCGCCCCCAAGCGCTCGAAACCCGCATGCCCCAGATCCTGTGCTCCACACCCCTGCCCATCACAGCAAGCGTGCCGGGTACGGGCGGGCCGGTTCACACGGCGTCTGCCGTACGGACCCGTGGGACCGAGGCGCTGCATCCGCCCCGGCTCAGGCGAGGTTGATGTTCTCCGCCTGCGGGCCCTTCTGGCCCTGGGTGACGTCGAACGTCACGCTCTGCCCCTCCTGGAGCTCGCGGAAGCCCGTCGCGTTGATCGCCGAGTAGTGGGCGAAGACGTCCGGGCCACCGCCGTCCTGGGTGATGAAGCCGAAGCCCTTCTCCGCGTTGAACCACTTCACCGTTCCCGTAGCCATGTCTCATGCCTTCCAGTCGATGGACACCTCCCGCACCTTGCGGGAGGCGGAGGTGATCGCCCTGGTTCCTGCGGCACAGCACAGCAAAAATCCCATGCCGAAGGCATGGGCAAAAGAAGATCCGAACCACGACAGCTAACAGGGACGGTACACGCCCGCACCCTCTGTCACCACAGGAAACGCCTCGTGCCCCAAGAGACAGACGAACCCCAAGAGCCTGGAGCACAGCGCGGGTCAGAGGTTCAGGGACGCCGCGGGAAGCGGCGCGCAGGGCGGCGACCGGCTCCCGGGCCCTCCCCCGCGGCTCGGCGCGGTCGCGCAGGCGGGTCATGGAGGCCGGGCGGATGCGGGAGCGTCGAACTATGGTGTCCCACCACATACGCCCCTGACCTGCGCCTTCCTACGGTATGGCGACACCGAAACGTCCCCGTACCTGCCTGGAAGTGGTGCACATGGCCGCCGCAACAACCGCTCCCACACCCCCCGGTTCCCTCAAGCGCATCGTCGCCGCGAGTCTCATCGGCACCACCATCGAGTGGTACGACTTCTTCCTGTACGGGTCGGCCGCCGCGCTGGTGTTCAACAAGCTGTTCTTCCCCGAGTCCGATCCGCTGGTCGGGACGCTGCTGTCGTTCCTGACCTACGCGGTCGGGTTCGCCGCGCGGCCGCTCGGCGCGCTCGTCTTCGGGCACTACGGGGACCGGCTCGGGCGGAAGAAGCTGCTGGTCCTGAGCCTGCTCATGATGGGCGGAGCGACGTTCGCGATCGGGCTGCTGCCGACGCACGCGGCCGTCGGATCCGCCGCTCCGGTGCTGCTCACGGTGCTGCGGCTGGTGCAGGGCTTCGCGCTCGGCGGTGAGTGGGGCGGGGCCGTCCTGCTCGTGTCCGAGCACGGCGACGCCAAGCGGCGCGGGTTCTGGGCCTCCTGGCCGCAGACCGGGGCGCCGGCCGGTCAGCTGCTCGCGACCGGTGTGCTGTCCGCGCTGACCGCGCTGCTCTCGGACGCCGCCTTCGCCTCCTGGGGCTGGCGCGTTCCCTTCCTGCTCTCCGGCGTCCTGGTGGTCGTCGGCCTGTGGATCCGGCTCTCGGTCGACGAGTCGCCGGTCTTCAAGGCGGCGCTCGCCGCCGCCGAGGAGCGCAAGGCGGTCGCCGGGCAGGTCGAGAAGATGCCGCTGGTCGCGGTCCTCAAGCACCACTGGCGGGACGTGCTGGTCGCGATGGGCGCCCGCATGGCGGAGAACATCTCGTACTACGTCATCACCGCGTTCATCCTCGTGTACGCGACCACGCAGGTCGGCCTGAGCAAGCAGACCGCGCTGAACGCCGTCCTCATCGCCTCCGCCGTCCACTTCGCCGTCATCCCCGCCTGGGGCGCGCTCTCCGACCGGATCGGCCGCCGCCCGGTCTATCTGATCGGCGCGGTCGGCGTCGGCGCCTGGATGTTCCCGTTCTTCCTGCTGATCGACCGGGGAAGCTTCGGCTCCCTGCTGCTCGCCGTCACGGTCGGCCTGGTCCTGCACGGGGCGATGTACGCGCCGCAGGCGGCCTTCTTCTCCGAGATGTTCGCGACCCGGATGCGCTACTCCGGCGCCTCCATCGGCGCCCAGTTCTCCTCCGTGGCCGCCGGCGCCCCCGCGCCGCTCATCGCGACCGCGCTCCTCGCCGACTACGGCAGCTCGACCCCGATCGCCCTGTACGTGATCGCCGCCGCGCTGCTCACCGTCGTCGCGATCGCCGCCGCCCGCGAGACCCGCGACCGGGACCTCGGCGAGGTCGACGGGCGGAGTGCGGAGGACGCCCGGGTCCGCGCCGACGCCTGATCCGGGAGGACCTCGAAGGCCTCGTGCCCCGCTCCTGCAGGAGCGGGGCACGAGGCCTTCCGCGCGTCACCTGCCGGCGACCGCGTCCGACAGGGCGTGCAGGCGCAGGGCGAGCTGGATCTCCAGGGCGCGGGCCGGGGACTGCCAGTCGGGGCCGAGCAGTCGGCCGACGCGCTCCAGTCGCTGGGCCACCGTGTTGACGTGGACGTGGAGTTCGTCCTTGGTGCGGGCCGGGCTCATGCCGCTGGCGAAGTAGGCGTCCAGGGTGCGGACCAGTTCGGTGCCGCGTCGCCGGTCGTACGCGACGACCTGACCGATCGTCCGGCCCACGAAGCCGTCGATGTCCCGGCCGTCGGCGAGGAGCAGGCCGAGGAAGCCGAGGTCCTCGGCGGCCGCGCCCTGTCCGGAGCGGTGCAGCAGGACGAGCGCGTCCAGGCAGCGGCGGGCCTCCTGGTACGCGACGGCGACCTGGTCCGGGCGGTCGAGGGGCGTCCGTACGGGCGCGGAGGCGCCGACGGTGACCGGCTCGCGCAGGGTGCCGCCGAGGTTCCGGGCGGTCTGGCGGGCGAGGTCGGCGGCGCTCTCCCCCGGGCCGAGCGGCAGCAGCAGGACCGTCCCGCCGTCGCGGGCCGAGGCGAGCCCGTGCCGGGTGGCGGCCAGGTGCGAGGCGGCCGACCACAGGCGCTGCCGGTCGGCGCTCTCGCGGCCTCCGGCGTCGGCTTCGGGGGCGTCACCGGTGGCCCGGTCGATGCGGGCGGCGAGCACGACGTGCGGTGCCTCGCTGTCCGTACGGAGCCGGGCGGCGCGCTCGCGGAGCAGCCGGCGGTCCCGGTCGGGGGCGTCGAGGAGGTCGTCGAGGAGTTCGCCGCGCACCCGCTGCTCGGCCTCGCCGGCCGAGCGGCGGGCGAGCAGCAGCAGGGAGGTGACGAGGGCGGCGCGCTCCAGGGTGCGCTGGTCGACGGGGTCGAGGTCGGGCTGGCCGTGGAGCACGAGGGCTCCCAGGGTCTCGCCGCCGGCCGAGACGGCGGCCACCCAGTCGTCGCCCTCGCGGACCGCGTGGCCCCCGGCGCGGCGGGCGGAGCCGGCGCCCGTCTCGGTGAACTCGACGGTGCCGCCGAGGACCTCGGAGACGGCGTCGGCGACGTCGTGGACGCCGCCGCCGTGCAGGACGAGTTCGGAGAGCCGGTCGTGGACCTCGGAGGCCCGCTCGATGACGGCGCTGTGCTCGCGGATGATGTCGTTGGCCCGCTCCAGCTCGGCGAGGGCCGAGCGGGTCTCGGCGAGCAGGTTGGCGGTGTCGATGGCGACGGCGGCGTGCGCGGCGAAGGAGCCGAGCAGCGCGACCTGTTCGCGCTCGAAGACCCTGGCCCTGCGGTCGGCGGCGAACAGCACGCCGATGACCTGGCTGCCGAGGCTGAGCGGCACGCCGAGGATGGCGACGAGGCCCTCGTCCCGTACCGCCGCATCGATGGTGCGCGTGTGCTGGAAGCGCGGGTCCTCGAAGTAGTCCTCGGTGACGTACGGGCGGGCGGTCTGGGCGACGAGGCCGCCGAGCCCCTCGCCCATGCCGAGGCGCACCTGCTGGAAGCGGGCGGAGACCGAGCCCTCGGTGACCCGCATGTACGTGTCGCCGGCGGCCGGGTCGTTGAGGCTGAGGTAGGCGACCTCGGTGCCGAGGAGGGAGCGGGCGCGCTGCACGATGGCGCGCAGCACCGCGTCGAGGTCGCGGAGCCCCGCGAGGTCGTGGGCGGTGGCGAAGAGCGCGGAGAGCTCCGCCTCGCGGCGCCGCCGCCCCTCCAGCTCTGCGCGGACCCGCAGCGCGAGCTGCTTGGCCTCCTCCAGCCCGGCCAGCTCCTCGGGGCCCGCGCCGCTCGCGCGGGCGAGCAGCACGGGCCGGTCGTAGGCCTCCGTCCCTGCTCCCCGGGCGAGGAGTTCCAGGTAGGAGACGTGTTCGTGGGACATGGACACAGGGATACCTGCCGTACGTGTGGTCGCACCACCCCTGTGGACGAGCTTCACAGGGGACTGCCTCAGTGGGCGGTCCAGCCGCCGTCGAGGGTGAGGGAGGTGCCGGTGATGAAGGAGGCCTGCGGGGTGCAGAGGTAGAGGACGGCCTCGGCGACCTCCTCCGGTTCGATGAGCCGCTTGAGCGCCGAGTCCTTGAGGAGGACGTCGGCGAGGACGCGCTCCGGCGGGATGCCGTGGGCGGCGGCCTGGTCGGCGATCTGCCGTTCGACGAGCGGGGTGCGGACGTAGCCGGGGTTGACGCAGTTGGAGGTGACCCCGTGCGGGGCGCCTTCGAGGGCGGCGGTCTTGGACAGGCCCTCCAGGCCGTGTTTGGCGGCCACATAGGCGGACTTGAAGGCGGAGGCGCGCAGTCCGTGGACGGAGGAGAGGTTCACAATCCGCCCCCACCCCCGGCCGTACATGTGGGGCAGGGCGCCCCGGATGAGCCGGAAGGGCGCCTCCAGCATCACGGTGAGCACGGTGTGGAAGACGTCCGGCGGGAACTCCTCGATGGGGCGGACCAGCTGGATCCCGGCGTTGTTGACGAGGATGTCGGTGCCGGCGGCCACCGCCTCCGCGGCGTCCAGGTCGGTCAGGTCGAGGAGCCGCGGTTCGAGGTCGCCGGGGAGCGGGCCGGCCTCCTCGGCCAGGGTCTCCAGGCCCTCGGCGGCCCGGTCGACGGCTCTGACCCGGGCGCCGGCGGCGGCGAGCCGCAGCGCGCAGGCGCGCCCGATGCCGCCGGCCGCGCCGGTGACGAGCGCGGTGCGGCCGGTGAGGTCGAGGGCGAGGCCCGCGGCGCGGGGCAGGGGCGAGGCGACGTCGGCACCGGGCTCGGTGCCGGGGGCGGTGATGGGGGCGCTCATGCTCCGCACCCTATGAACGGGCCCCTCCCCCACCGATGTGTGTCGGGCCCATAGTTCAGCTGGTTACTGTGGTGCGGAACCATGTGGGTTCATCGGCGAGCGCCTTCTCGATCCGCAGGTACGAGAAGCGCTTCATCTCCGGCAGCTCGTCCACCCCGAACCAGCCGACCTCGGTCGACTCCTCGTCGTTGACCCGCGCCTCGCCCCCGATCGCCCGGCAGCGGAACGAGACGTCCATGTACTGGCAGATGTCGCCGTTCGGGTAGACGACGGGCTTGCGCAGGGTCTCCACGAGCACGATCCGCTCGGGGACGCAGCGCACCGCGGTCTCCTCGAACACCTCGCGCACCGCGCAGTCGGCGGGCTGCTCCCCGGGGTCGACGATGCCGCCGATGACCGCCCAGAGGCCGTTGTCGGCCCGCTTGCCGAGCAGGACGCGGCCCCGGTCGTCGAAGACGACGGCGCTGACGCCCGGCAGGAAGAGCAGTTGGTGGCCGGCCGTCACGCGCAGTTCGCGGATGAAGTCAGGAGTGCCCATGCCCCGACCCTAGATCATCCACGGGCCGGGGCACGGGCCCGAGTTCAGGACGCCGGGGTCCGGCGGGCGCGCACCGCGCGGGCGCCGGCCCAGCCGAGTCCGGCCGCCGCGAGCACCGCGAGCAGGGCCTCGGGCAGGGTGCCCAGTCGGGTCGCGGGGGTCTGCGAGGAGCGCAGCGGCACCTTCTCGACGAGGACGTCCGGGGTGAACATCTTCGTCTGCGAGACGATCTCGCCGTCGGGGCGGATGATCGCGCTGACGCCGCTGGTCACGGGCACGACGACCGACCGGCTGTGCTCGACCGCGCGCACCCGGCTCATCGCGAGCTGCTGGTAGGTCATCTCGGTGCGGCCGAAGGTGGCGTTGTTGCTGGGGACGGAGATCAGCTGGGCGCCGTGGGTGACCGTGTCGCGCACGGCCCAGTCGAAGGCCGCCTCGTAGCAGGTCGCCAGGCCCACCTTCGTACCGGCGAGGTCGAAGACGCCGACCTTGGTGCCGGCGCCGAAGTCCCGGCTCACCCGGTCGACGTTGCTGTTGAAGATCCGTACGAAGGAGCGCATCGGGATGTACTCGCCGAAGGGCTGGACGTGCCGCTTGTCGTACGTGGCGACGGGGCCGCGCTCGGGGTCCCACTGGATGAGGGTGTTGCGGAGCTTGCCGGTCTGGGGGGTGACCACGGCGCCGATCACCGTGGGCACGCCGATCGCCTTGACGGCGCCGTCGATGACGTCGGCCGCGTCGGCGTTCGCGTACGGGTCGATGTCGGAGGAGTTCTCCGGCCACAGCACGAAGTCGGGCCGCGGCTCACGCCCGTCCTCGACGGCCCGGGCGAGCTCGCGGGTGCGGGCCACGTGGTTGTCGAGGACGGCCCGGCGCTGGGCGTTGAAGTCGAAGCCCAGACGGGGCACGTTGCCCTGGACGGCGGCGACGGTGGCGGTGCCGTCCTCGGCGGAGTCGTCGACGAGCGGCAGCGCGGCGAGGGCGCCGGTGACCGGGACGAGGACCGCGAGCCCCGCGGCGGCGAGCGGGCCGCGCGGGACGGCGCCGGTGGCCCGGTACGCGCGGAACCGTCGGTACGCCTCGTACAGGCCGAAGCCGCACAGGGCGACCGCGAAGCCGAGCACCGGGGTGCCGCCGACGGCGGCGAGCGGCAGGAAGAGGCCGTCGGCCTGTCCGAAGGCCACCTTGCCCCAGGGGAACCCGCCGAAGGGCACGCGCGCGCGTGCCCCCTCCGCGAGGATCCACACCCCGGCGGCGAAGAAGGGCCACCAGGGGAGCCGGGAGACGGCCGCGATGCCGAGACCGGCGGCGGCGACGAAGAGCGCCTCGACGGCGGCGAGGGCCAGCCACGGCCCGGGGCCGACCTCCTCGCCGGTCCACACGAGGAGCGGGAGCAGGAAGCCGAGCCCCGCGAGGTAGCCGAGGCCGAAGCCGGCGCGGAGACGGCGGCCCCGCAGGGTCCAGCCGAGCAGCGCGAAGGCGGGCAGCGCGAGCCACCACAGGGGGCGCGGGGGGAAGCTCAGGTAGAGCAGGAACCCGGACAGCAGAGCCGCCCCGGGCCGCGCGAACCGCCGCAGCCGGGCGCCCGGCGTGGGGGCGGTGTCGGGTCCGGACGCGTCGACGGGGGTGATGGTGGCGCTCACCCAGCGGAGTCTACGGGGCGTTCCTGTCCCCCAGGAGGGCGGTGGGGCTCGCCCCGGGACCCGTGTGACCGGCGCGGACCGGTCCGCAGGGAGTGCGAGCGGGGTCAGGCACCGGTTCGCAGGGGGTGCGAGCGGGGTCAGGCACCGGTCGCGGCGGGCGGGACCGGAGGGGCGGGGCGGCGGAGGCGGGCGCGGATGACACGGACCGCGGACTCCGCGTCGTCGACGGTCACCGTGAAGCTCAGGCCGTCGCCGAGGCGCAGGACCAGGCCCTCGCCCCGCCGGACGATCACGGCCGTGCCCTTCTCGGGCCGCCAGCGGTAGCCCCAGCCGCCCCACTGGCACGGGCTGACGCTCGGGGCGAAGTCGGCGTCGACGACGTGGGCGAGCGGGATGCGGCGGCGCGGCACGCCGATGTGGCCGCAGCGGACCTCCATGGCGCGGTCGTCGACCTTCACGGCGACGTGGACGAAGGCGAGGGTGCCGAAGAGGACGAGCAGTCCGGCCGCGACGCAGCCGATGACCGCCATGAGGAGGGCGGCGATGCCGGAGGTCCAGGCGGACTCGACGGCGATGGTGATGCCCAGGGCCATGCAGGCGGCGCCGGCGACGGCGGCGACCCACTGGAAACGGTTGGTGGCGCGACCGGTCCAGACGACGGGCGTCAGCTCGTCGGCGCGTGGGCTGCGGTCCCGGGAATGCTCCCTCATAAGAAGGAGGGTACCCAGGTTCCCTGTGGACAGCGCGCCGGAGCGCGGTCGCACCGTGACGCTCGGTGAAAGAGGAGGGTGACGGTCCGCGGAGCGCCCCGGCGGAGGGACGGCTCGGCGCGGGGCGCTCGGCTCGCCGGGCGCTCCGCGCGCCGTGCTCGGGAGTGCGGGGCGCGCCCGCGGCACGCCCCGGCGCTCAGTGCGCGGCGGCCGTGGCCGCCAGGGTGCGGCCTTCCGCGTACTCCAGGGCCGGGGCCGGCAGCCGGCCGGGGCGCCCGCTGAGCAGGACGGAGAGGGTGCCGGTGGGGTCCGCGTCGGGCGCGGGCTCGGCGCCGATCCGGCGCAGGGCCTGTGCGGCGACGGCGTCGGCGGAGCCGTGGAAGACGATCGGCGGCAGTCCGGCCCGGCGGCGGGCCTCCAGGGCGGTGAGGATCCGTCCCTCGACCAGTTCGTAGTGGGTGCAGCCGAGGACGACGGCGCGGACGTCGGTCGGGGTGAGGTCGGCCGCCGCGGCGACGGCGGCGTCCACGGCGTCCTGGTCGGCGTGCTCGACGGCGTCGGCGAGCCCCGGGCAGGGCACCTCGGTGACCTCGGCGCCGTCGGCGAAGTCGCGGATGAGTCCGCGCTGGTAGGCGCTGCCGGTGGTGGCAGGGGTGGCCCAGATGGCGACCTTGCCGCCGGCCGCGGCGGCGGGCTTGATCGCGGGCACGGTGCCGATGACGGGGATGCCCGGTTCGAGGGCGGCGCGCAGGGCGGGCAGGGCGTGCACGGTGGCGGTGTTGCAGGCCACGATGAGCGCCTGCGGGCGGTGATCGGCGGCGGCGAGGGCGACGTCGAGGGCACGCCCCGTCAGGTCCTCGGGGGTGCGGGGGCCCCACGGCATGCCGTCGGGGTCGTTGGAGAGGAGGATGTCCGCGTCCGGCCGGAGCCGGCGTACCGCGGCCGCCGCCGGGAGGAGGCCGATTCCGGAGTCCATGAGCGCGATCTTCACCCGGTCACCCTAGCCGATGAGCCGTTCGTCCCCCGCGATCTGGGGCAGACTGCCGCGAATGAGCACCCTTGCCTGGTTCTCGATCGTCTCCCTGGCCGTCTGGTTCTGGCTGCTGCTCGGCCAGGGCTTCTTCTGGCGCACCGATCAGCGGCTGCCGCGGGAGCGACCGCCGTCCCCGGAGCGGTGGCCGAGGGTGGCCGTCGTGGTGCCGGCGCGGGACGAGGCGGAGGTGCTGCCGATGAGCCTTCCGTCCCTGCTCGCGCAGGACTATCCGGGGGAGGCGGAGGTCTTCCTCGTCGACGACGGGAGTACGGACGGGACGGGGAAGCTCGCCGGCGAGCTGGCCGGCCGGGACGGCGGGCTGCCGCTGACCGTCGTGTCGCCGGGAGAGCCGGAGCCGGGCTGGACGGGGAAGCTGTGGGCGCTGCGGCACGGGATGGCGCTGGCACGCGCGCGCGGGCCGGAGTTCCTGCTGCTGACGGACGCGGACATCGCGCACGAGCCGGACAGTCTGCGGCGGCTGGTGGCGGCGGCCGTGGGCAACGACCTGGACCTGGTGTCGCAGATGGCCCGGCTGCGGGTGGCGAGCGCGTGGGAGCGTCTGGTCGTCCCGGCGTTCGTCTACTTCTTCGCCCAGCTGTATCCCTTCCGCTGGATCAACCGGGCGCGGCCCCTGGCGACGGCCGCCGCGGGCGGCTGTGTGCTGCTGCGGACGGAGACGGCGGTGGCGGCGGACGTGCCGGAGGCGATCCGGCAGGCGGTGATCGACGACGTGTCGCTGGCGCGGGCGGTGCGGCGGGCCGGGGGGCGGATCTGGCTGGGTCTTGCGGAGCGGGTCGACAGCGTCCGCCCGTATCCGGGGCTCGGCGAGCTGTGGCGGATGGTCGCGCGGAGCGCGTACGCGCAGCTGCGGCACAACCCGCTGCTGCTCGTGGGGACGGTCGCGGGTCTCGCGCTCGTCTATCTGGTGCCGCCGGTGGCCCTGGTGGCCGGCGTCCGGGGCGGGGACGCGGTGGCGGCGTGGGCCGGTGGCGCCGCGTGGGCGGTGATGGCGGGGACGTACGTGCCGATGCTCCGCTACTACCGCCAGCCGCTGTGGCTCGCTCCGCTGCTGCCGTTCACCGCGTTCCTGTACCTCCTGATGACGGTGGACTCCGCGGTGCGGCACCACCGGGGCCGGGGCGCGGCGTGGAAGGGCCGGACGTACGCGCGCCCGGAGGCGGCGCCGGACCGATAGCCGCGGGGCTCCGGACGGTCCGTTCCCGCGGCTCGACGGAGGGCTGCCCGAGGGCGGTCGACGGTGTCCGGCCGTCGATTGTGACGCGCGCCTTGCAGTCGTGTGACAGCCACCCGCGCATGCTTCCGGCGGCTCCGATCACGACCACAGAATGACTCGTCGCCAGGTCTCGCCTCCCTCCGACGCGGAGGCGTCGAGCCGCGCGGCACCGCATCGCGAGCACGGCGTCGCCCGATCGGCCACACGTTTCCGTCCTTCAGAAAGCACGTCCCGCATGTTCATAACCGGCACACCCCCGCCGGCCCTCCGTACGGCCCACACCGCCGCACCACGTTCCGCGTCCGTCGCTCCGGCGCCCGGGAAGGCGGGGTCGTGCTCCGCCACGTGATGCGCAGGACGGCCGGCTGGCTGGCCATGATCGTGGTCGCCACCAACGTCACGTACGTACTCGCCGCCTGGTTCCTCGACCCGAGGTCCAACTACAAGGACACCCGCCCGGTCCGTACCGAGGCGGAGATCGACCAGGCCCTGGCGCCCTACAACCTGGACCCACGGGTGCCGCTGGTGGACCGGTGGTGGCACTGGTTCGGCGACGTGGTGTTCCACTTCGACTGGGGGAAGTCCCCGGTCGGGGCCTCGGTGAACGGCGAGATCGGCTTCCGGGTGCTGGTCAGCGCCCAACTGGTCACCGTCGCCACGCTCCTGTCCGTACTCGTCGGCGTCGGGCTGAGCGTGTCCACGGCGTCCCGGCAGTACGGCTGGTGGGACCGGGTCACACAGCTGGTGTCGGTGTTCCTGTTCAACATCCCCACCGCCGTCGCCGCGCTGGCCGTGGTCCTCGTCGGGATCCGGCTCAACCAGGGCCTCGGGCTGCGCTTCCTGTACGTCGCCGGGGAGAAGTCCCCGACCGTCGAGGGCCTCCTGCCGACGGTGCTCGACCGGGTGCAGCACCTCGTCCTGCCGACGCTGAGCCTGACCCTCCTCGGGTACGTGGGCTATCACCTGACCCAGCGCACCCTGCTGCTCGACGCCATCGGCTCGGACTACGTGCGCACCGTGCGCGCCACCGGGCTGACCCGCGCCCAGGCGATCCGCCGCCACGCGCTGCGCGCCTCGCTGATCCCGACCGCCACCTCCGTGGCGTTCGGCGTCCCCGCCGTCTTCACGGGCGCGGTCATCACCGAGACCGTCTTCGGCTGGAACGGCATGGGTCAGTACTTCATCCAGACCATCGGCAAGAACGACGTGCACGGCACCGTCGCGGTGGCGGCGTTCGGCGCGGCTATGACCGCGGTCGGCGCGATCCTCGCCGATGTCGCCGTCGTCCTCCTCGACCCCCGGGTACGGGTGAGCTGACATGACGGAACTCGGCGGCGGCCGGCTGTACCTGCGCCGGTTCGCCCGCAACCGCGGAGCCCTGCTCGGCGTGGCGCTCTTCGCGCTCCTGGTGCTGTTCGGTGTCCTCGGCGATCTGTTCTCCCCCTTCGCGTACACCGACGCGGACTTCACCGCCCTCACCCAGCCGCCGAGCGCGGCCCACTACTTCGGCACCAATCAGGGCGGGAACGACGTGTACGCCGAGGCCGTGCACGGACTGCGGCGGTCGCTGGTCATCGCGGTCAGCGTGTCGGTCCTGACGATCGTGCTCGCCTCGGTGATCGGTGCGGGCGCCGCGTACCTCGGCGGCAGGGTGGAGAAGCTGACCCTGGCGGTCATCCACTTCCTGCTGGTGATCCCGTCGTTCCTGATCCTCGCCCTGGTCTCGCACCGTCTCGCCGGCGACTGGCGGGTGCTGATCCTGGTGCTCACCGTCTTCGGCTGGATGACCACCGCCCGGGTCGTCTGGTCGCTGTCCACGTCGCTGCGCGAACGCGACTACGTGCTCGCCGCCGAGTTCATGGGCGTGCGGCCGTGGCGGATCGTGGTGCGGCACATCATCCCCAACCTGGGGTCCCTGCTCGTGGTCAACCTGACCTTCGGGATCGTCGCCACCGTGCTCAGCGAGACGGCCCTGTCCTTCCTCGGGTTCGGCGTCCAGACCCCCGACGTGTCGCTGGGCACGATGCTCGCCGACGGCTCCGGCACCATCACCAGTGCCCCGTGGCTGTTCGCGTTCCCCGCCGGCCTCGTCGTACTGCTCACCGTGTCGATGTCGCTCGTCGGTGACGGGCTGCGTGACGCCCTCGACCCCACCTCGGTATCGGCGGCCTCGGGAGGCACACGATGACGTTCACCCTCGCACCCGCTCCCGAGTCGCCCTCGCGCGGCACCGGGCCGGTGCCCGCCCTGTCGGTGCGGGACCTGCGGATCTCCTTCCCCTCCGAGGCCGGTCCCGTGGAGGCGGTGCGCGGAGTCGGCTTCGACCTGCTGCCCGGCCGGACCCTGGGCATCGTCGGCGAGTCCGGGTCGGGCAAGTCCGCGACCGCGATGGGCATCATGGGGCTGCTGCCGCCGACCGCCCGCGTGTCGGGCGAAGTGCTGCTCGGCGGCCGCGACCTGGTCGGCCTGAACGACAAACAGCTGTCCCGGATACGCGGCAAGGACATCGGCATGGTCTTCCAGGACCCGCTGTCCGCGCTGCCCCCGATCCACTCGGTCGGCCGGCTCCTCTCCGACGCGCTGCGCGTGCACCAGGACCTCACGAAGCAGGCGGCGTGGAACCGCGCGCTCGAACTCCTCGACCTGGTCGGCATCCCCGAACCGCGGCGCAGGGCACGGTCGTTCCCGCACGAGTTCTCCGGCGGAATGCGTCAGCGCGTCGTCATCGCCCTGGCCATGGCGAACGCGCCGTCGGTCATCGTGGCCGACGAGCCCACCACCGCCCTCGACGTGACCGTCCAGGCCCAGATCCTGGACGTGCTGCGGACCGCGCAGACCGAGACCGGCGCGGCCGTCGTGCTGATCACGCACGACCTCGGTGTCGTCGCCGGGTACGCCGACGACGTCGCCGTCATGTACGCCGGGCGGATCGTCGAACGGGCGGGTGCCGAGGAGCTGTTCCGGCGGCCCGCCATGCCGTACACGATCGGCCTGCTGGGCGCGGTGCCCCGCCCCGACGGCCCGAAGGGCCGCCCCCTGGCGCCCATCGGCGGCGAACCCCCGTCGCTGGTGGCGCTTCCCCCCCGGCTGCCCCTTCGCGGACCGGTGCCCCGCCGTGCTCGACGCCTGCCGCACGCGGGAACCCGCGGCGACGCCCGTCGCCGGGCACGGGGACGTCGCCTGCCTGCGCGCCGACGAGATCGCCGACGGCCGGCTGACGGCGGACGCGCTCTTCCCGGCGCCGGACGGCCCGGAGGTCCCGGAGGACACCGCCCCGGGCGAGGTGGTGCTGCGGGTGTCGGGCCTGAGCAAGACCTTCCCCGTCACCAAGGGCGCGTTCCTCAGGCGCCGCGTCGGCACCCTCCACGCGGTCAGCGACGTCGGGTTCGACCTGCGGGCCGGCGAGACCCTGGGCCTGGTGGGCGAGTCCGGCAGCGGCAAGACCACCACGCTCCTCGAGATCCTGCGGCTCAGGCCGCCGGAGAGCGGCCGGATCGAGGTCACCGGCACGGACGTCGCCGACCTCGGCTCCGCCCGGCGGCTGCGGGAACTCCGCGGGGCGGTGCAGATCGTCATGCAGGACCCGACGGGGTCCCTCGACCCGCGGCTCCCCGTCTTCCGGCTGCTCGCCGAACCGCTGCAGGCCGTCGGTGCCGACCGGTCCGCGATCCGGGACCGGGTGGCCGAACTCCTCGGCATGGTCGGCCTCGACGCCTCGGTGGCGGACCGCTTCCCCCAAGCCCTCTCCGGCGGGCAGCGCCAACGCGTCGGCATCGCCCGGGCCCTGGCGACCCGGCCCCGGATCCTGGTCCTCGACGAGCCGGTCTCGGCCCTCGACGTGTCCGTGCAGGCGGGCGTCGTCAACCTGCTCGCCCGGCTCCAGCGCGAACTCGGCCTGGCGTACCTGGTCGTCGCGCACGACCTGGCCGTGATGCGGCACTTCACCGACCGCGTCGCGGTCATGTACCTCGGGCACATCGTCGAGACCGGCGACACCGAGGCGATCTTCGAGAACCCCCGGCATCCGTACACCGAGGCCCTGCTCTCGGCGATCCCGGTGCCCGACCCGCGGCACGAGCGCTCCCGCGAGCGGATCGTGCTCGAAGGCGAACTGCCGAGCCCGACGAACCTCCCCCAGGGCTGCGTCTTCGTCGACCGCTGCCCGCTGTACCGGTCGCTCGACGACGACGGACTGCGGGAGCGGTGCCGTACGCGGCGGCCCGCGCTGGGCCCGGCGGCGCCCGGCTCCGGCCACCGCCACGCCTGCCACGCCCGCTGACCCCGGCCCCACACGCCGGCACCGCACCCCCTGGTGCCGGCACACCCCATGAAGGAATGAGGATCCCCTCCGCCATGCGACCGAGAACCGCCGTCTCCACAGCCGCCCTCACCGCGGCCCTCGCTCTCGCCGTCTCGGCCTGCAGCGCCTCCGGCTCCCCCACGGCGGGCACCGGAAAGGCCTCCGGGAAGGGTGCGACCCCCGCCGCGGCCTCGGCACAGGTCGACTACAACCCCCGGTCCTACGACGAGCTCAAGGACGGCGGCACCTACACCACCGCCGGCACCATCGACGACCAGGGCAACCCGTTCAACGCCAACGCCACGCTCACCGCCAAGCGCGTCTGGTTCTGGTACAACCCGGACGTCATCACGTACTCCCCCACCGGCGAGACGCAGTACAACCCGGACTACCTCAGTGACGTGAAGGTCGGCGTCACCGGCGGGAACCAGCGGGTGGTCCTCACCCTCAATCCCAAGGCCACCTACAACGACGGCACCCCCATCGACTGGACGGCCGTCAAGGCGACCTGGCAGGCCAACAACGGCGCGGACAAGAGGTACAACGCCTCCGACACCGAGGGATACGGCCACATCACCTCGGTCACCCGCGGCGCGGACGACAAGCAGGCGGTCGTCGACTTCAAGGGCGTCGCCCCCTGGTGGTCGAGCCTGTTCACCACGTTCCTGCACCCCAAGGCCGCCACCCTCGCCGGCTTCAACGACGCCTACGTCAAGAAGGTCCACCCCGAGTGGGGCGCCGGCCCGTACACCGTCGGAAAGTTCGACCCCGAGGGCGGCGACCTCACCTTCGTGCGCAATCCCAAGTGGTGGGGCAAGAAGGGAAGGCTGGACCAGCGCGTCTACGTCAACCTGGAGTCGGACGCCGCGGCCAACGCCTTCAAGAACGGCCAGATCGACTACTCCTCCGCCGGCGACGCCGAGGGCCTGAAGCGGCTCTCCGGCGTCCAGGGCACCGAGATCCGCCAGGGCGGCAGCCCGTTCGCGTACTCCTTCTACGTCAACGCCAAATCCCCCCACCTGCAGGACATTCAGGTGCGCAAGGCGCTCATGGAGAGCATCGACCGGACCCAGATCGCCAAGATCCAGTTCCAGGGCCTGGGCGACTACAGCGAGCCCCTGCCCGGCTCCCTGCTGCTCTTCGGTTTCCAGAAGGGTTACTCCGACAACGTCGGCGCCGTGATCAAGCACGATCCGGAGAACGCCAAGAAGACCCTGGACGCCGCGGGTTGGAAGCCCGGCGCCGACGGCGTCCGCGAGAAGGACGGCAAGAAGCTCGCCGTCACCTACACCCTGCGCGGCGACGATCCGCTGGAGAAGGCCACCGCGGGCGCCCTCGTGCAGATGCTCAAGCCGGTCGGTATCCATGTGGACCTCAAGAACTCCACCGAGGCCGACTTCGCCAAGATCCTCACCGACCGCAGCTTCGACATCTTCCTCGTCGGCAATCGCGCCGGGGACCCGTTCGGCACCCGCTACCTGTGCGAGTTCTACTGCACCGACAGCGCCTCCAACCTCGTGAGCATCGGCTCCCCCGCACTCGACAAGGAGATCCACGCCGTCTCCGCGATCGCCGACCCCGCCCGGCAGACGGCCGAGGCCAACGCCGTCGAGCGCAAGGCCCTGGCACAGTACGGCTACCTGCCCCTGTTCAGCGGCCCGTCCATCTACGGCGTCAAGAAGGGCCTGGCCAACGTCGGCGCCACCATCTTCGGCACGCCCCTGCCGGAGACCGTGGGCTGGCAGAAGTAGCCGGACGGCCCCGGGCCCGTCCACCGGCCGCGGACCGCGGCGCCGACCGGGCCGTCGGCGCCGGTCCCGGTCGCGTGGACGGCCCGGGGCCCCGGCCGTGACGCACGCCGGCGGAACGGCCGCGGGAATCCGCGGGACGCCCACGCGCAGTTACGGTCGGTAATAGCTCGATAATCCTGAGTTTCAGGCGCCCCGGATCGAAAGTCCACCGCCCGGGTCGGCGTTGACGGATGTCCCTCGACCGAAGGAAAAAGCCCCCTCCGTTAACGCAGCCTTTAACAACGTTTCGGCAGGTCAGGCCGACAAAAACAACGTAAAACGGATGACCCGAAGATAGGGTCTCCCCAACCGGCACATCGTGGGCTTAACTTATGTGCCATGACCTCCCCCCGCTCCACCTATGGAGGCGGTTACCACACCGCGCCGTCCTTCCCGGACACCCCGATCTACGACTCCCTGGTCGCGGAGCGGGGCACGCCTCAGATCGCCCCGATCCGAGTGCCCGCCGCCTACGACACCGGCAGCAGCTTCTCCGGAAGCGGTTCCCACCTGCCGGCGCTCCCCGCGGCACTGCCCGCCCTCCCGGCGGCGCCCAGCCCGCAGCCGGCCCCGGCCTACGGCGGCGGTTACGGCTACCCGCAGCCCTCGCCGCAGATGGCCCCCGTCCCGCTGCAGCACGCCCCGGCCCCGTACATCCCGCAGCAGGCGGCGGCCCCGCGCGGCTACCCGGGCGGTCAGTACCCGCAGCAGCCCCGCCCGGCCGCCGCCGGGTACGAGGCGATGCGTCCGGCGGCCCCCCGGCCCGCGCCGGTCCCGGCCCCCGCGCCGTACGACGACCCGTACAACCGTCCCTACCAGGGCGGGGGTTACTGACAGGCTCCGCACAACGCCCGACGTGGAGGACGGGGCGGCTGGCAGGATGGGGACATGTCCACTCCTGTGCTCCGCTCCGTCCACGTCCACCCGGTGAAAGCCATGCGCGCGCTGGCCCGCACGGAGGCCGAGGTCCAGCCCTGGGGGCTGGCCCGGGACCGCCGCTGGGCCGTCGTCGACTCCGCGAACAAGGTCGTGACCCAGCGCCGTCACCCCCGGATGGCCCTGGCCACGGCCGAGCCGCTGCCGGACGGCGGGGTCTCCCTGTCCGCTCCCGGTCGGCCGACGCTGGTGGTCGAGGTCCCGCACCCCTCGACCACCCTCACGATGGAGATCTTCGACAAGCCCGTGGAGGCGGTCCCGGCCGACCCCGCCGCGGCCGCCTGGCTCTCGGAGTACCTGGAGAGCGACGTGCGGCTCGTCCACATGGACGCGCCCGAGCACCGTCGTCCGGTCGACCCGGACTACGCCCTGCCCGGCGAGACCGTGAGCTTCGCGGACGGCTATCCGCTGCTCGTCACCACCACCGCCTCGCTCGACGCCCTCAACTCCCTGATAGCCCAGGGCGACCACGCCGACGAGGGCCCTCTGCCGATGAACCGGTTCCGGCCGAACCTGGTGGTCGAGGGCACCGCCCCCTGGGCGGAGGACGGCTGGAAGCGGCTCGCCGTCGGAGAGGTCACCTTCCGGGTCGCCCGGCCCTGCGGACGCTGCGTCGTCACCACGACGGACCAGATCACCGCCGAGCGGGGCAAGGAGCCGCTGCGGACGCTCGCCCGGCACCGCACGAGCGACGGCCGGGTCGTCTTCGGCCAGAACCTCGTCCCCGAGCACACCGGCACCGTCCGGGTCGGCGACGCCGTGAAGATCCTGGACTGAGGCCCCTGGGCCGCGCGCCCCGGTTCACCGGTCCGGCAGGCGGGGAACCCGCCCCGGGGGCACACTCGTTGGAGGAAGGGTGAACAGCGAGGCGTTGTACAACCAGGGGGTCCAGACGTGCGTGCAGCCACCGGACTCTGGCGCTGGCGACACAATCCCCTGCGCCGGACCACCGATCTCGTCGAGGCGTGGATCGCCCTCGTGGCGATCGTCCTGCTCTGTACCGCGGTGCCGCTGACCGGCTGGGCGGCCGGCACCTCCGCGTACGGCTCGCTGTCGCGCGCGGCCCGTGCGCAGCAGGCGCAGCGGCTGCCGACGACGGCGCAGGTGGTGCGGCTCGCCCACGGCACCGCGAGCGGTCCCCGATCCGTCGAGACCGCCGGGGAGGAGCGGCTGCGGCGCTCGGTGGTGGCCCGCTGGACCGCGCCGGACGGCTCGGTCCGCACGGGGACGGTGATGGCCGCCCGGCAGCACTCCGCGCCAGGCGCCGCCTTCCGGCTCTGGACGGACCGGGAGGGGCGCCCGGCGGCGCCGCCGATGCAGCTGGGGACGGCGCGCGCGCACGCGGTCGTCGCCGGACTGACGGCCGCTCTCCTCGCCGGGTCGCTGGTGGAGCTCGTCCGCCGTCTCGCCGTCCGCAGACTGGTGCTGCGGCGGTACGCGCGCCTCGACCGCGCGTGGGCGGCGGCGGGCCCCGACTGGGGCCGTACGGGCACGGGAAGCTGACAGCGGCGGGCGACCGTCACCGGCCGACCCGCCCGTCCCGGCCGGTCCGCGTGCCCCGGCCGACCCCTGCCGTCCCGCGCGCGTCGCGTTCGGGTTCGACCGCTCCGCGACCGAGCCCGACCGGTCCGGACCGGCGGTGACGCGTGTCCGGCGGCGGTCGGCCTCCCGTGCGCACGCGGGTCGTCGACCCGTCAACCCGGCGGCGCCGCGCGCGCTACGGTGGGGCATCGGATCAGCGGCGAGGCATGAGGCGGGGGCAGGACACACCCATGGCACAGGGCACGGTCCAGGTGACGCACACCGGCACATCGCGGTGGCGGCGCCGCACGGGTGAGTACCCCTCCCTCGCCGCCGCCCTGGAGGCCGCGGGCGACGGGGACGTCCTCACCGTCGCGCCCGGCACCTACCGGGAGAACCTCGTGGTCCGGCGGGCCGTCACCCTGCGCGGCCCCGAGGGCGGGATCGGCTCGGTGCGGATCGCGCCGCCGGACGGGGTGCCGCTGACCCTGCGCGCCTCCGTCACCGTGCAGGACCTGCACATCGAGGGGCAGGACGTGGCCGCGCCCGCGCTGCTCGTCGAGGACGGCACGCCCGAGCTGCTCGACCTGCGGATCATGACCCGCTCGGCCGCCGGGATCGAGGTGCGGGGCGCCGCCCGGCCGACGGTCCGCCGCTGCACGGTCGACAACCCGGCCGGGGTCGGCATCGCCGTGCTCGACGGCGCCGGCGGGGTCTTCGAGGAGTGCGAGGTGGTCTCCGCCGGGCAGGCCGGGGTCTCGGTGCGCGGCGGAGCGCACCCGCGCCTCGAACGCTGCCGGGTGCACCACTCCTCCGGCGCGGGGATCGCCGTGACCGGCGAGGGCAGCGGCCTGGAGGGCGTCGGCTGCGAGGTGTACGAGATCAAGGGCGCCGGTCTGCAGATCGCGGCCCGCGCCACCGCCCACCTCACCGACTCCTCGGTGCACCGCACCTCGGCGGACGGCATCACGCTGGACACGGACGCCGTGCTCACGCTCTCGGACTGCGACATCCACGACGTGCCGGAGAACGCGGTGGACCTGCGCTCGCGTTCGGTCCTGACGCTGACCCGGTCGACCGTCCGCCGCTTCGGGCGCAACGGCCTGTCGGTGTGGGACCCGGGGACGCGGGTGGACGCCAACCAGTGCGAGATCCACGACAGCACGGGCGACTACCCGGCGGTGTGGGTGAGCGACGGGGCGACCGCCGTCCTCGACGCCTGCCGGGTGCACGACGTGCCGGACGCGCTGTTCGTCCTCGACCGGGGCTCGCGCGTGGACGTCGTCGACAGCGATCTGACGCAGGTGCGGAACACGGCGGTGTCGGTGAGCGACGGCGCCACCGCGCAGCTCGACGACTGCCGGATCCGGGAGGCGTCCACGGGCGCCTGGTTCCGGGACCACGGCAGCGGCGGCACCCTCGGCGGCTGCACGATCGACTCCGTGCAGACCGGGGTCATCGTCACCAAGGGCGCCGACCCCACGATCGACCGGTGTGTGGTCACCTCGCCCGCCGAGGCCGGTTTCTACGTCTCGGCGGAGGGCCGCGGCTCCTTCCACGGCTGCCGGGTGACGGGCAGCGGCGGATACGGCTTCCACGTCACGGACGGCTGCCGGACGATCCTGCGCAGGTGCCGCACGGAGCGCTGCGCGCGCGGCGGTTACGAGTTCCCCGAGGAGGGCGCGAGCGCGGAGGACTGCACCAGCGACGAGAGCGCGGTCCGCTCCTCCGTGCCCGACGGCGGCACGGTCCTGACGGTCGCGCAGTCGGCGGGGCTGCTCGGCACGGTGCCCGCGCCGCGCACCCCGGCGGCCCCGGCGGCCCCGGCGGTCCCGCCGGCCGCGCCGGAGCCCGCTCCGGAGGCCCGCTCCTCGCAGGACGTGCTCGGCGAACTGGACGCCCTGGTGGGCCTGGAGAGCGTCAAGCTGGAGGTGCGGACCCTCACCAACATGATCGAGGTGGGGCGCAGGCGTCAGGAGGCGGGCCTCAAGGCGGCCTCGGTCCGCCGGCACCTGGTCTTCACCGGCAACCCGGGCACGGGCAAGACCACGGTGGCCCGGCTGTACGGCGAGATCCTCGCCTCGCTCGGGGTCCTGGAGCGCGGCCACCTGGTGGAGGTCTCCCGGGTGGACCTCGTCGGCGAGCACATCGGCTCGACGGCGATCCGCACCCAGGAGGCCTTCGACCGGGCGCGCGGCGGCGTCCTCTTCGTCGACGAGGCGTACGCGCTGTCGCCGGAGGACTCCGGACGGGACTTCGGCCGCGAGGCGATCGACACGCTGGTGAAGCTGATGGAGGACCACCGGGACGCGGTGGTGGTCATCGTCGCCGGGTACACGGCGGAGATGGAGCGCTTCCTCACCGTCAACCCCGGTGTGGCCTCCCGTTTCTCCCGGACCATCACCTTCGGCGACTACACGCCGGAGGAGCTGCTGCGGATCGTCGGCCAGCAGGCGGACGAGCACGAGTACCGGCTGGCGCCGGGCACGGACGAGGCGCTGCTCGCGTACTTCGAGAAGCTCCCCAAGGGCCCGGCGTTCGGCAACGGCCGCACGGCGCGGGGGACCTTCGAGTCGATGGTGGAGCGGCACGCGGGCCGGGTCGCCGCGCTCGCCGAGGCGAGCACGGACGACCTGACCCTGCTCTACCCGGAGGACATCCCCGACATCCCCTGATCCAGGGGCGGTTGCTCCAGGGGCGATTCGGTCCGCTGGAGGGGGAAGGCCGGCGGCAGCCGGTCGAGGAGTCCGGAGCGGCACCGGGCGAACGCCGGGTCGGCCTGGTAGTCGGAGTGGCCGAGGATCGGTTCGGGCAGCGGATGCCGGCGGGTGCGGCCGTACGCCACGGGGTCGAGCAGCACCGCCGCGTCCACGGCCGGACGGCCGTCCTCGGCGGGGACCCTGACGGGGCCGCCGATGGGGTCGGTGGCGCGGTACAGGTTGCTCCAGCAGTGCACCGTACGGTTCAGGGCGCGCAGCGCCTCGGGGCCGAAGTAGGCGGGGAACCAGCGGCCGTAGAGCCGTTCCAGCGGGGAGCCGTAGGTGAGCAGGGCGACCCGGCTCCGGGTGGCGGGCTGCAGTTGCCAGACGGCGGCCGCGGCGAGGACGCTGCCCTGGGAGTGCCCGGAGATGACGAGCCGGCCGCCGGTGCTCCGGGTCCAGGAGCTCATCCGCCAGGTGAGGTCGGGGACCGCGCGCTCGGCGTAGCAGGGCGGGGCGAAGGGATGGGCGGCGCGGGGCCAGAAGGTGCCGACGTCCCAGAGGATGCCGATGGTGCGGCGGGCGGAGGCGTCCTTGTAGGCGCGGCGGCCCCAGGTGACGAAGAGCAGGAAGCCGAAGCCGATCATCCAGGAGCCGAGGGCCTGGGTGACGGAGGCGAGGGAGGCGATCGCCGGGTGGGCCCCGTCGAAGGCCCGGCCCGGCACGTTGCCGCTGGCCCAGGCTCCGGCGACGGAGGCGGCCCCCAGGAGCAGGGTCGCGCCGGAGACGACGCCGACGAGGACGGGCGCGGAGTCGGTGAGCGAGGCGCGGGCCCGGCCGGCCGCGATCTGTCCCGTACGCACCGGGTCGCGTTCGCCGGCGGCGGCGTAGTCGGCCTCGACGGCGGAGCGCAGGCGTCGGGCGTCGAGGACGGTCCGTACGGCGAGGAGGGCGGCGGGGGCGAGGAGCAGCAGGAGCAGGACGGGGATCACCGAGGCCTGCCAGCTGAGGAGGACCGGCGGGCCGATCCTGGGGCCGCGGTCGCCCATGCCGGGGGTGGCCGGGCCGTCGAGCCAGTCGGCGACCCGCTGCGCCACTCCCCCGGACATGACCCCGGCGAGCGCGCAGGCCAGCATGGCGACCGCCGGCCCGCCGAGTCCGCGCAGCGCGGTGCGGGGGTCCCGGCGGGGCCGCTGGAGGAGCAGGGCGACGACGCCGAGGGCGACGACGAGACCGCCCTGGACGAGGGTGAGGGCGCCGAAGACGGCGTCGCCGGGGAGGGTGCCGGAGGAGGTCCAGCCGGGGCGGGACCAGCCGGCGTACACCGCGGTGAGCGCGAGGAGGGCCAGGGAGGCGGCGGGCAGCCAGGAGACGAGGGCCCGTTCGACGCGCAGGTCGAGCCGGCTCTCGCTGCGGCCGCGCCGGCAGACGACCCCGACCACGACGGCGGCGAGGACGGCGACGGCGGTCTGGAGGACCCAGCCGAGGACGGTGCGGAGGCCGTGGGCGCCGGCGTCGTGGCGGGCGGCGGCCGTGACGAGGGCGGCGGCGACGGTGAGGAACCCGGCGGCGGTGTGGGCGGCCCGGAGGCGGGCGACGAGCCGGCGGCCGTACCAGAAGCCGGGGCGGCCGAGCGCGGGACGGAGCTCGACGGGGCCGTCGGGCTCGGCGGCGTCCGCCGCCTCCGTGTCGGCCCCGGGCTCCGCGACGGGGGCGTCGTATCCGGTGGGCGGGCGCTGTGCCTCGTACGCGCTCCAGGTCCGGTTGGAGAGGTACCAGAGCAGCCCGACGAGGGCGGTCGGCACGAGCGCGGCGAGGGCGAGACGGCGGCCCGGAAGGGACCACCAGCCGCCGCGCCCGGCGGAGAGGAAACCGAGCCAGGAGTACCGGTCGGTGCAGGCCGTGGTGGCGGCGCACTGCCAGGCCGTCAGGTCGAGCGCCACCTCGCAGGCGGCGGCCGTGAGCAGGACGGTGAGGGTGAGGGCGACGAGCCGGACGACGACCCCGTAGAGCCGGACGAGCGCCGGCCTGCCCTCGGCGGGCGGCCGCATCCAGTGCGCCAGGTTGGCCACCATGAAGGGCAGGAGCAGCAGCCACAGGGCGCGGGTGCCGTCGCCGGAGGTCAGATTGGACCAGCAGTACGCCTCCGGGACGGGACGCGCCGCGTACCGCTCGGGGTGTTCCTCGGCGTCGAGGTCCTCGCTCCGCCGGTACACGGCGGCGGTCCGGTCGCCGGTGACCCGTACGGTCCTGGGGTCGTCGAGCATCGATTCGGGGGTGGCTCCGCCGACTCCGTGGACGAGGAGTTCGAGCGCCGCGCCCCCGCTCTCCGGAGCGGGTGTGGCAGGGGACACTGAGGGGGCTTCCTCTCAGAGTGGGAAGATGCGACGTCGGCAACAGGATCGCGGAAGGCCGTGCGACCGCGCACGGTTCCTCACCGAATCCGACACTCATCCCCTTGTCTCCTGCGGAAGGACCGGCCCCGACGGTGACTGACAACCAGAACCTCCTCGCGGAGCAGCGGCGCGCCCTGATCCTCGACGAGGTACGGCGGCGTGGCGGCGTACGGGTGAACGAACTGACCCGCCGTCTGAACGTCTCGGACATGACGATCCGCCGCGACCTGGACGCGCTGGCCCGGCAGGGCATGGTCGCCAAGGTGCACGGCGGGGCCGTTCCGGTGGTCGAGGCGAGCACCCACGAGCCGGGCTTCGAGGCCAAGTCGGTGCTCGAACCGAGCGCCAAGGACGAGATCGCCCGGACGGCGGCGGCGCTGGTCTCGCCGGGTACGGCGATCGCCCTGTCCGGCGGGACGACGACCTACGCGCTGGCCCGGCACCTGCTCGACGTGCCGGACCTGACGGTGGTCACCAACTCCGTGCGGGTCGCCGACGTGTTCCACGAGGCGCAGCAGACCGGCGGCGGGGGCGAGACGCGGCGCGGGGCGGCGACCGTCGTCCTGACCGGCGGGGTCCGCACGCCGTCCGACGCGCTGGTGGGGCCGGTGGCGGACCGGGCGGTCCGCTCCCTCCACTTCGACCTGCTCTTCCTCGGTGTGCACGGCGTGTCGGTGGAGGCCGGGCTCTCCACGCCGAACCTGGCGGAGGCCGAGACCAACCGGTGCCTGATGCGCTCGGCGCGCCGGGTCGTGGTGGTCGCCGACCACACCAAGTGGGGCACGGTGGGCCTCAGTTCCTTCGCCGCCCTCGACGAGGTCGACACCTGGGTGACGGACAGCGGTCTGCCCGCGGGGGTACGGGCCGAGGTGACGGAGTACGTCCCGGGCCTCGTGGTGCCGGGCGAGGAACGGGAGTGAGCCTCTTCCGGGTCGAGCGGACGGTGCGGCGGTCGCCGGAGGAGGTGTGGCGGCGGCTGACGGACTGGCCGGCGCACGGCCGCCGGGTGCCGCTGACCCGGACGAGGGTGCTGACGCCGGGACCGTACGGGGTGGGCACCCGGTTCGTCGCCCGCACGGGCGTCGGCCGGCTGTCCTTCGACGACCCGATGGAGGTCGTGCGCTGGGAACCCCCGACGGCCGACCGCCCCGGCGTCTGCCGCCTGGAGAAGTCCGGGCGGGTGGTGCGGGGCTGGGCGGTCATCGAGGTGACGGCCACGGAGGGCGGGGGGTGCCGGGTGCTGTGGACGGAGGAACTTTCGGTACGGGGCGTGCCGACCGCCTTCGATCCGGTGCTGGCCCGAGCGGGGCGGGCCGTGTTCGGCCGAGCGGTGGAGGGCCTGCTCCGGGGGCCGTGACGCCACGCCCGCCGGGCGGTGCCCCGCCGTCATGGGCACACCCGCTGCGCGCTGCGCCCGCTGGTGCGGCGCCCACCCCCGTCGCGGGCCGCGCCCACCGGTGCGGCGCCCCGCCGTTGTGGGCTACGCCCGCCGGGCGGTGCCCGCCCCCGCGCTCCGTCGCGGGCTGCGCCCGCCGGGGCGGCGCCCACCCCGTTGTGGGCAGTCGTTCCGCTGGGGCGGAACGGGTGGGCACAACGGACCCGCGCCCTGCCGGCGCCCGAGGCTGTTGCGCCTGGACCCGCACCACGTGTGCACCGCCGCTGTCGGTGCGGGTCCAGGCGCGGAACGCGGAGGCGCCGCTGAAGGGCGCCGTCCCGTGTGCCCACCCGTCCCGCCCCAGCGGGACGATTGCCCACACGGCGGGTGGGCGGGAGCACCGCCCCGCAGGGCGGGCGCCCACACAGGCAGGGGCACCGCCCCGCAGGGCGCGGGCCCGCACGGGCAGGAGGAAGCCGCCCAGGCAGGCGCGGGCGCGGCCCGCACGGGCAGGACGGGGGCGCCGTCCCGCAGAGCTCGGCCCCACACGGGTGGGGGCGCCGCCCCTCAGGGTGCGGGTCCCGCTTGGTGGCCCCCTGGGATACTGATGGCGCGTCAGCTATCGTGCTGGGTCCGTCCATGACCCGCCCCGGGAGGCCCCATGGCACGCCGCCTGCGCCCGGTGGAGCTCGGCTTCACCGCCTCCGCCCCCGTCCGCCTGGTCTTCACCGCGACCCTCGCCGCGCCGCCCCCGACCGTCTACCGCTCGGTGGCCGTGGAGGTGGGGAGCCTGCCGTCGTGGTTCACGGCCGTCACCTCCGCCGTCCCGACCGGCGACGGCGCGGGCCGGACCGTGCGGCTGCGCGGCGGGATCGCCTTCGACGAGACGGTCCTGGCCGCCGAACCCGACCTCCGCTACGCCTACCGCGTGGACGCGACGAACGCACCCGGTGTGACGGCCATGGCGGAGGAGTGGGCCCTCTCCCCCGCCGGCACGGGCACCCGGCTGCGCTGGACCATGGCCGCCGACGGCGCCGCCCCGTTCCGGCTCGCCCTGCGGCTCGCGGCACCGGGCGTGGGGCTCTCCTTCCGGGACGCGGCGCGCCGCCTGGACCGGCGGCTCACTCCGGCCAGGCCCCCGTCGCCAGGAACCGCTCGATGGCGGCGGAGTACGGGGTGATGTCCAGTCCCTGGGCGGCCAGCCAGTCGTCGGAGTAGTACTTGTCGAGGTATCGCTCGCCCGGGTCGCAGATGAGGGTGACGACGCTGCCGGTGCGGTCGTGGGCGACCATCTCGGCGATGATCTTGAAGGCGCTCCACAGGCCGGTGCCGGTGGAGCCGCCCGCCTTGCGGCCGATCGCGGTCTCCAGGGCGCGGACGGCGGCGACGCTCGCCGCGTCGGGCACCTTCATCATGCGGTCGACGGCGCCGGGCACGAAGCTGGGCTCCATGCGGGGGCGGCCGATGCCCTCGATGCGCGAGCCGCAGTCGGCGGTGGCGTTCGGGTCGTGGTGCGTCCAGCCGTCGAAGAAGCAGGAGTTCTCGGGATCGGCGACGCAGATCCGGGTGTCGTGCTGCATGTAGTGGACGTAGCGGGCGATGGTGGCCGAGGTGCCGCCGGTGCCGGCGGTGGCGACGATCCAGGCGGGCTCCGGATACCGCTCCAGCTTCAGCTGCTGGTACATCGACTCGGCGATGTTGTTGTTGCCGCGCCAGTCGGTGGCCCGCTCCGCGTAGGTGAACTGGTCCATGTAGTGGCCGCCGGTGCGCTCGGCGAGGGCGGCGGCCTCCTCGTACATCGTGCGCGAGTCGTCGACGAAGTGGCACCGCCCGCCGTGGAACTCGATGAGCCGGCACTTCTCGGGGCTGGTCGTGCGGGGCATGACGGCGATGAAGGGGACGCCGATGAGCTTCGCGAAGTACGCCTCGGAGACGGCGGTCGAGCCGCTGGAGGCCTCGATGACGGGCTTGCCGGGGCGGATCCAGCCGTTGCAGAGGCCGTAGAGGAAGAGGGAGCGGGCGAGGCGGTGCTTGAGGCTGCCGGTGGGGTGGGTCGACTCGTCCTTGAGGTAGAGGTCGATGCCCCACTTCTCGGGGAGGGGGAAGCGCAGCAGATGGGTGTCGGCGGAGCGGTTGGCGTCGGCCTGGACCTTGCGCACGGCCTCCTTCAGCCAGGACCGGTACGCCGGGTCGCTGCGGTCGACGTCGACCGTGACCGCGGCCGCACTCTCGTGGGTGGTGCTCATCCGTCCCTCTATTCGTGTGTCGCCTCAGGGGTCTCCCCCTGCCGACAATACCGCTCTCACCTGGGCAAACGTTCCCTTTGACGTTCCATAGGCCTGCCTTGTGGACGGCCTTCGGGAGCGCTACTGGTGCGCGCGGCGACGGCCCGGCACACTGGGTACGGCAACCGGGTGAAAGGGGCGGATCGGCATGGCAGAGCCCGAGTTCAGCGCCAGGGGCGTACGGATCGCGCGCTGGCCGCGCTCGTTGACGCGCGCGGGCGAGGTGCGGATCGAGGACGGTCGTCTCGCGCTCCTGACGAGTTACGGCAGCGAGATCGACAGCGCGCCGGTCTCGAAGGTGCGGGCGGGACGGCCGTGGTTCGCGAAGGCGGACGAGACGGTGGCGACCGTGAACGGCACGCGGTACCGGCTGACGCTGCGGGACGGCGAGGCGGAGGCGCCGGAGCGGTTCCTCGACGCGCTCGAACGGGCCGCGCGACGGGCCTGAGCTGCGGAGGCTCGCGGCGAGTTGCGGGGCGGTCACGGCTGGTCCAGGCTGGAATCCACCTCACTGAGGGTTCAGCGGTGGTGACGCTGCGATCAGGTCGCCGCCCCCTTCTGTACCGCAGAGACAGATCCGAATCTTCGTCTTCTTCCGGACCACTTCGGGGAGTCGCAGCCGTGATCAGCGAGCCGAGCAGGTACTACGCGGTGGAGCTTCAGGCCCTGCCGTCGCGGATCGGACAGGTCCGCCGCATCATCTCCGCGCACCTTCGACATTGGCAGCTGGACGCCCTGGTGGACCAGGCCGTCCTCGGTCTGACCGAGCTGCTGACGAACGTGCACCGCCACGCCCAGCCGGACAAGGGGTGCAAGGTCGAGATCGAGCTGCTGCTCGACCGGCTCACCGTCTCGGTCCGGGACCACGATCCCCGCCTGCCCGAGGTCCGGCGTCCGGACGCGCTCGACGCGTTCGGGACGCTCGGCCCGGTGGACGACCTCGACGCGCTCGCCACCTCCGGCCGGGGGCTCGGCATCGTCGGGGCGGTCAGCGAGAGCTGGGGCGTCCGTCCGTGCGGCGCCGACGGCAAGGTCGTGTGGTTCACCCTCACCGCGCCGGCCCTCGGCGACCCCGTCGACGAGTGCGCGCGGGCCGTGTACGAGGCCGCGACCGAGGGCCTGTTCGCGGGCGTCGGGTACAGCCGGCTCCCCGGCATGCCCCTCAGCACCCCGGCCGAACCGGTGCCGGCGCCGTCGCTGGCCCGCCCGGTCCTGGCGGGCCGAGCGGGCTGACGGATCCCCTCCCTCCCGTCACTCGGTGGCGATCGCCCGGAGGATCTCCAGGCGGGCCGCCCGGCGGGCCGGGCGCCAGGCCGCCACCGCTCCCGCAACCAGCCCGGCCAGGGCCACGGCCGCGAGCCGTACGGCCGGTACGGCGAACGCCAGGGCGCTGTCGCCCGAGCCGGCCGAGGCGCGGACGAGGACCCAGCCGAGGAAGCCGCCGAGCACGAGCCCGCCGACCGTCCCGAAGGCGGCGACCAGGACGGACTCCCAGCGGACCACGGTCCGCAGCTGGGCCCGGGTCTGCCCGACGGCCCGCAACAGGCCGAGTTCGCGCGTCCGTTCGTGGACGGAGAGGGTCAGCGTGTTCGCGATGCCGAGCAGCGCGATCAGGACGGCGAGCGCGAGGAGCGCGTAGACGAGGGTGAGCATCATGTCGATGCCGCCCGCCGAGGCCTCCGCGTACTCCTCGCGGGTCTGCACCTCCGGGTGCCCGTACCGGTCGGCGACCTCGGTCACGGCGGCCTTGCCCTCCTCGGTGCCGACACCCTCCTCGAACGAGACGGCGACCAGCCGGTCGGCGTCCTGGGCGCGGTGTGGGGCCCAGGCCTCCCGGGTGACGAGGTAGTCGCCGGCGAGGTCGGAGCGCTCGTAGACCGCGCGGACCGTGAAGGTGTGCCTGCTGCCGTCGGTGAACGTCAGCTCGGCGGTCCGGCCGGGCGCGAGACCGGAGGCGGCGGCCTCGTCGGCGGCGACGGCGAGCCCGTCCGTACCGAGGCCGGCGAGGGAGCCCCGCACCTCCCCCAGGTCGAGCGTCCGGGCGAGCGCGGCCGGGTCGGTGACCGTGAGCGCGCGGCCCCGGCCGTCCACCTCCGCGACGCCGCGTCCCAGGCCCACGGCGGTGTCGACCTCGGGCAGCGCGGCGACGGCCGGGGCGAGGCGGGGGCTGAGCCCGCTGCCGCCCGCGCCGAACGAGGGCGTGCCGACGGCCACGTCCCCGGCGAAGGAACGGTCGACCGTGCGGTCCATGGTCGCCTTGAGGGAGGCGCCGAAGACGGTGAAGAGGGTGACGACGGCGACCCCGATCATCAGGGCGGCGGCGGTCGCGGCCGTACGGCCCGGGCTGCGCAGGGCGTTGCGGCGGGCGAGGCGGTGGTTGACCCCGCGCAGCGGGCGGCCGAGCACCCGTACGGCGAGCGTGGCGGCGACCGGTCCGAGGACCACGAACGCGGCGACGGCGAGCGCGGCGCCGATGGCGGCGAGCCACAGCGACGGGGTGCCGAGGACGCCGGCGAGGACCGTGCCCACGGCGGTGGCGAGCAGGGCGCCGCCGGTGAGCGCGCGGCGGCGGGAGGTGCCCGAACCGTCCGCGTCCGTCTCGCGGAGCGCGGCGAGCGGGGCGGTGCGCCCGGCCCGTACGGCCGGCAGGAGCGCCGAACCGGCGCAGACCGCGAGCCCGACGCCGAGCGGCAGGAGGAGGGAGGTGCCGGTCACGACGAGGTCGCCCCCGGGGAAGGGGAAGCCGATCGCGGGGAACAGCGCCTGGAGTCCGGCGGCCACGCCGATCCCGGCGAGGAGCCCGGCGAGGGAGGCGAGCAGTCCGACGGTGAGCGCCTCGGCGAGGGTGCCGGTGACGATCTGGCGGCGGGCGGCGCCGATGGCGCGGAGGAGGGCGTTCTCGCGGGTCCGCTGGGCGACGAGGACCGCGAACGTGTTGTGGATGGTGAAGACGGAGACGAGGACCGCGACCCCGCTGAACACGAGCAGGAAGGTGGTGAAGAGGTCGAGGAAGCGGCCGGAGACCATCTCGGTGTTCTCCTCGGCGGCCCGCTGTCCGGTGATCGCCTCGACGCCGTCGGGCAGGGCGGGCGTCAGCGCGGCGACCAGCTCCTCCTGGGAGACGCCGGGCCCGGCGCGGACGGCGATGCTCGTCGCCTCCCCGGGGCGCGCCGTCAGGTGCTTCTCGGCGTCGGCGCGGGTGAGGCCGGTCCAGGTGACCTGGCCCATGCCGTCCGCGCCGCCGAAGGTGACCAGGCCGACGACGGTGACCTTCACCGGGTCGGGGGTGCGCAGGACCGTGGTGTCGCCGACGGCGAGACCGGCCGTCTTCGCGGCTCCCCGGTTGACGACGGCCTCGCCGGGTGCGCTCGGCTCGCGGCCTTCCGCGAGGCGGTACGGGTTGAGGGCGGGGTCCTCGATCCAGTTGCCCGCGAGGGTGGGCGGGCCCTTGCCGCCGACGGGGGTGCCGTCGGCGGCGAGGAGCTGGCCCGCGCCCTCGATCCGGGGCGCGGCGGCGGCGACCCCGGGGACCCGGGCGAGGCGCTCGGCGAGGGCCGCGTCGACGGGGCCGCGGGTGCCCTGGGCCTCGCCGGCGGCGGTCACGGTGACGGAGCTGCGGACGACGGCGTCGGTGCCCCGGGTGGCGCTGGTGAACATCGAGTCGAAGCTCGCGCGGAGGGTGTCGCCCATGACGAGGGTGCCGGTGAGGAAGGCGACGCCGAGGAGGACGGCGGCGAAGGTGCCGAGGAAGCGGCGCCGGTGGGCGCGGAGCGAGGCCCGGGCGAGCCGGAGGGTGGCGGGGGTGTTCACGGCGCACCTCCGGGGACCGTCGTGGCGCCCGTGTCGAAGGCCTTCATGCGGTCGAGGACGCGGTCGGCCGTGGGACCGGTCATGCGGTCGACGAGGCGGCCGTCCGCGAGGAAGATCACCTCGTCGGCGTGGGCCGCGGCGACGGGGTCGTGGGTGACCATGACGACCGTACGGCCGGTGTCGCGGACCGTACGGCCGAGCAGGCGGAGGACCTCCTCGCCGGAGCGCGAGTCGAGGTTGCCGGTGGGTTCGTCGGCGAAGACGACGTCGGGGTCGCCGGCGAAGGCCCGGGCGACGGCGACGCGTTGCTGCTGTCCGCCGGAGAGTTCGCCCGGCCGGTGGTGGAGGCGGACGCGCAGGCCGACGGTGTCGACGAGCCGGTCGAACCGGTCGCGGTCGACGGCGTGGCCCGCGAGGTCGAGCGGGAGGGTGATGTTCTCGGCGACGGTGAGGGTCGGCAGCAGGTTGAAGGCCTGGAAGACGAAGCCGATCCGGTCGCGGCGCAGCAGGGTCAGGCGCCGGTCGTCGAGGGTGGACAGGTCGGTGTCGCCGACGAGGGCGGCGCCGGAGGTGAGGGTGTCGAGTCCGGCGGCGCAGTGCATCAGGGTGGACTTGCCGGAGCCGGAGGGGCCCATGACGGCGGTGAAGCGGCCGGCGGGGAAGTCGACGCTCACTCCGTCGAGGGCCCTGACCTCGGTGTCGCCGCGCCCGTACACCTTGACGGCTTCGACGACCCGGGCGGCGGGGAGCGGGGCGGGGGCGGTCATGTCCGGCGCCCCTTGGGGTCCGCGGCGCGGCCGAACTGTTCCTCCAGGACGGTCAGGCGCCGCCAGTACTCGTCCTCGTCGATCTCCCCGGCCGCGAAGCGGTGGCCGAGCAGGGCGATGGGCGAGCGCTCGTCGGGCCCGGAGTCGCGCCACGGGCGGCCTTGGCGCCATCCGGCGCGGCGGGCGACGGTGACGATCCCGACGACGACGGCGGCCCAGACGAGGGGGAAGAAGAGGATCCACGGGCCGGGGCCCGCGTGGGCGAGTGTGTTCATGGGGGTTCAGCTCCTCGGTGGTCTCTCGTGGTCTGCGGCTTCGGTTCGAGACTCGCTCCGGGAGGGGGTCCGGGGCGTCGTACGGGCAGCGGCTCCTGGTGTACGACGCCGGGAGTACGCCGCCCCGCGGGCACTGCTTCCTTTCTGTACCTACTGGTATGTACAGTGCCGTCATGAGCATGAGCACCCCGGAGCGGCTGATCGAGGCGACCCGCGAACTGCTGTGGGAACGCGGCTACGTCGGCACCAGCCCCAAGGCCGTCCAGCAGGCGGCGGGAGCGGGCCAGGGCAGCATGTACCACCACTTCGCCGGCAAGCAGGACCTGGCGCTCGCGGCCATCCGGCGCTCGGCCGAGGAACTGGGCGCGGCGGCCGAGGCGGTCCTCGGCGGCGGGGGTTCGGCGTACGCCCGCATCGAGGCGTACCTGCGGCGCGAGCGCGACGTCCTGCGCGGCTGCCCGGTGGGCCGGCTGACCATGGACCCGGAGGTCGTCGCGGACCCGGAGCTGCGCGCGCCGGTCGAGGAGGTGCTCGGCCGGGTGCGCGGCCGGATCGCCGAGGTCGTCCAGGAGGGCGTGGACAGCGGCGAGTTGAGCGGCTCCCTCGATCCGGCCGAGATCGCGGCGACGGTCCTCGCGACCGTACAGGGCGGGTACGTGCTGGCCCGCGCGACCGGTTCGCGCGCTCCGTTCGACACCGCCGTACGCGGACTGCTCGCCCTGCTCGCCGCCTGACCGCCCCCCACCCGGCCCCGGAGAATCGGAGACCTTCCCGTGCACGCGCTGCAGTACGAGATCACCCTGCCCGCCGACTACGACATGGAGATCGTCCGCGAACGGGTGGCGACCAGGGGCCATCTGCTCGACGCCTTCCCCGGACTCGGCCTGAAGGCGTATCTGGTCCGGGAGCGGGAGGCCGGGTCGCCCGTGAACCAGTACGCGCCGTTCTACCTCTGGGACACCCCCGAGGGCATGAATTCCTTCCTCTGGGGCCCCGGTTTCCAGGGCATCGTGAACGACTTCGGCCGGCCGGTGGTGCAGCACTGGGCGGGTCTGTCGTACGAGGAGGGGCCGGCGGCCGCGGCGGCGCCGGGCTCCGCGACGCGGCGGAGGACCCCGCTCGGGGAGGGCGTCCCGCCGGGCGAGGCCGTGGCGGAGGCGGTGGCCCGGCACGCGCGCGAGGCGCGGCGGGACGGGGTGGTGGCCTCCGCCCTGGCGGTGGACCCGCGCCACTGGGAACTGCTCGCGTTCACCCTGTGGGAGGGCCCGGAGGCGCCCGCCGACGAGGGCGAGCGCTTCCAGGTGCTGCACCTGTCGGCACCGGGTCGTGCGGGGCTCGCCCGCGGACGGCAGTGGTGAGCCGGGGCCCCGGTGGTCCTCAGGCCGCGGCGACGAGGGTGAGGTAGGCGATGCCGAGGACGTTCCGGTAGCCGTTCAGCCAGCCGGAACGCTGCCGGTCGACGCGCTCGCGCGTCTCGGCGGCGAGCGGGTGGTCGGGGTGGGCGGCGAGCCAGACCTCGGTGTCGTACCGGTAGCCGGACTCGAACTCCTCCCACTCCTCCGCGCTCGCCGTCTCGATCCACGCGGGCCGGAACCCCGCCTCGACGGCGAGGTCGACGAGGGCGCCGAGGGAGAAGTGGTCGTCGAGGCTCGCGCCGGGCCACATCCCGGCGAGCTCCGCCCCGGTCGGCGTGCGCTCCCAGAAGCCCTCGCCGAGCACGACCCGCCCGCCGGGCCGGACGAGCCGGCGCAGCTCGCGCAGGACGGCGGCCGGGTCGTACGGCAGCTCGGGGTCGCAGAGCGCCTGGCTGGACCCGAGGCAGAGGACCGCGTCGACGGGTCCCCGGTCGGTGCCGAGCGCCGACTCCTCGACGAAGGCGACGCGGTCGGCGAGCCCGCGCCGCTCGGCGAGCGCCCGGCCGCGGGCCAGGTCCTCGGCGTTGATGTCGATCCCGACCCCCTCGGCGGCGGGGGCCGCCTCCAGGACGCGCAGGAGCAACTCGCCCCAGCCGCAGCCGATGTCGAGCACGTCGGCGGGGCCGGCGGCGGCGAGCCGCTCGATCATGCGGGTGGCGCGGGCCTCGGAGAGGGGGCCGTGGAAGGTGAGGCTGCCGAGGCGCGGAGGGAGCTCGGAGTCGGAAGTGATCATGACGGGGAACAGTACGTCGCCCCGGCTCCTCCGCCCACCGGTTTTCCGACGGCGCCCCCGCGCCCTAGCCTGGGAGGCGTGTACACCACGCGCGTGTCCCGCCACATCGCCGCCCCGGCATCGGTCGTCTACCGGTCGCTCCTCGATCCGGAGGCCGTCGCGCGCTGGCGGGTTCCGTACGGGATGACCTGCGAGGTGCACGCCTTCGAGGCGCGCGAAGGGGGCGCCTTCCGGGTGTCGCTGCGGTACGGGTCGCCCGACGGCGCCGGGAAGTCGGGGTCCCGTACGGACACGTACCACGGCACCTTCCTGGAGCTCGTGCCGTACGAGAAGGTGGTCGAGAGCATCGAGTTCGAGACGCCGGACCCCTCGCTGCGGGGGACGATGATCCTCACGACGACGCTGACGGAGATCGAGGGCGGGACCGAGCTCCGGCTCGTCCACGAGGGGGTGCCGGACGCGGTGCCGCCCGCCGAGAACGAGACCGGCACCCGCATGGCACTCGCCCGTCTCGCCGCACTGGTGGAGGGGCGGCCCGATCCCGGGGGTGAGGTCGGCCCCCGGGGGTGAGGTCGACCCCCAAAAGTGAGGTCGCCCCCCGGGGGTGGGCCCTGCTTCCGGAAGGTGCCCCTCCCCCGCCGCGTCAGCCGCGTTCCTTGGCGAGTGCCTCGCGCACGGCGGGGACGATCTCGCCGCCCCAGCGGGCGAGCGCGTCGACGTCCTGGGCGCCGCCGCCCGGCGAGAAGAGGACGAAGCCCGAGGCGTCGTGCTCCAGCACGGCTCCGGTCAGCTCCTCCACCCACTGCTCCGCGGAGCCGCCGATCCAGCGTCCTTCCCCGTCGCGGGTGGCGGCCAGCGGCCGCTCGGTGATGCGTCCCGGGAGGTTGTAGACCGTCCGGATCTCGCTCGGGTCGCGTCCCACGGAGGCCGCGGCCTCGTCGATGACCGGCCGCGAGGTCCGGTACCGCTCGCTCAGCCAGTCCGCGGCGTGGCCGGGGATCCAGCCGTCCGCGACCCGGCCCGTCGCGGCCAGGGACTTGGGGCCGTTGGAGCCGGTCCAGACGGGCGGGGCGGCGACGGGCGTCGTCTCCAGCTCGCGCACCCGGTAGTGACGGCCCTGGTGGGTCACCGGCGGGCCGCCGCCGGACAGCTTCTTGATCAGGACGATGGCCTCCTCGAACGCCTCGACGGCCTCGCCCGGGGAGAGCTTCGGGACTCCCATGTCCGCGATGCGGTCCCACAGGCCGCCGGCGCCCATGCCGAGCACGACGCGGCCGCCGCTGAGCGCCGACAGCGTGGTGACCGTCCGCGCGAGCATCGGGGCCGGCCGGGTGGGCAGGTTGGTGACGTTGGCGAAGCCCGCGATGTGCCGCGTACGGCCGAGGAGGAAGCCGAGGGAGGCGTACGCGTCCAGGCGGGCGCCGAGGTACGGATGGTCCGAGAGCGAGAAGAGGTCGAGCCCGTCGGCGTCGGCCCGCTCGACGCGGCGCAGCAGCTCGGGGCCGTCCTCGAACCCGCTGTGCGCTCCGAAGCCGAAGACCACCTGTCGTACGGTCACTGTCCCGTCCTTCCCCCATGGCATGCCGGGGGGCACCTTCGGCATGCCGAAACGACGCCTTTAAGTTCGTGATACGAACGATATTAGTTCGCATTACGAACCGCAAGGGCGGGCAAGGGACTTCCGCGCCTCGGAGCGCCTCGCACCCCCATGCCGCTCGCACTTCGGACCGGTTCGCGGCCCGGACCGGTTCGCGCCTCAGGCCGCCCCGCACCCCGGACCGGCTTGCGCCTCAGAGCGGCTCGCGCCTCAGGCCGCCCCGCGGCCCAGCGCGGCGAGCGGGTCGTCCAGGACCGGCTGCCAGGCGAGTTCGGCCGCGCCGACGAGGCTGTTGTGGTCCAGGGTGCAGGGGAGGATCGGCACGCCGCCGCTGCGGCCCCACAGGCTGCGGTCGGCGACGACCGCGCGCAGCCGCTCGGCGTCGGCGTCGAGGAGCTCGCGGTGGAGCCCGCCGAGGATGATCCGGTCCGGGTTGAGGATGTTCACCAGACCGGCGAGCCCGAGTCCGAGCCGGTCGATCAGCTCCCCCACGGCGACCCGGACGCCCGGATCGTCGGGGCTGGTGCGCAGCAGGTCGCGGGACTGCTGGAGCAGGGACACCTCGGGGCCGGGGGTCCGGCCCGCGGCCGTGAGGAACGCGAGCGGGTCGGTCTCGACGTCGAGGCAGCCGCGGCTGCCGCAGTGGCAGGGGCGGCCCTCGGGGTTGACCGTCAGATGGCCGACCTCCAGGGCGAGGCCCGAACTCCCCGTGTGCAGGCGCCCGTCGAGGACGAGCGCGCCGCCGACGCCCCGATGGCCGGTGGCGACGCAGAGCAGGTCCCGGGCGCCGCGCCCCGCGCCGTGGCGGTGCTCGGCGAGCGCGGCGAGGTTGACGTCGTTGCCGGTGAAGGCGGGGCCTTCGATGCCGGCGGCCCGCACCCGCTCGGCGAAGATCTCCCGGACGGGCGCCCCGGCGGGCCAGGCGAGGTGGAGCGGGTTGAGCGCCGTGCCCTCGGGTTCGGCCACGGCGGAGGGCGCGGCGAGTCCGGCGCCGACGCACCGGCGGCCGCTCTCCCGGAGCAGCGCGGCCCCCGCGTCGACGACGGCACCGAGGACCTGCGCCGGGTCGGCGGAGACGGTGACGCAGCCGGGGGCGGTGGCCACGATGGTGCCGCCGAGGCCGACGAGGGCGGCGCGGAAGCCGTCCGCGTGGACCTGGGCGGCGAGGGCGACGGGGCCCTTCTCGTCGACGGCGAGGCGGTGCGAGGGGCGCCCCTGGGAGCCCGCGGCGGCACCGGGGTTGGAGTCGACGCGGATGAGGCCGAGGGCCTCCAGCTCGGCGGCGACGGCGCCCGCGGTGGCCCGGGTGACGCCGAGTTCGGCGGTGAGGACGGCCCGGGTCGGCGCCCTGCCGGTGTGCACCAGTTCCAGTGCGGGGCCGAGCGCGTTACGCCCCCTGTCCAGCCGTGTCCGGGTCGTCGTCGCCTTGCCGTTCATGGTGGTGAGTCTCCCATGATCGGACCGGCCCACCGCCCCGCCCGGTTGATTCGCTCGTCGTCCGCCCCCTATCCTGAGTTTGTGCCGCTACTAAACAAAGTACGGACGGCCCTCTCGGGAGACTCCGGCGGAGACACCGCCACCCGCTCCCCGAACCGCCTCCGCTCCGCCCTGACCCTCTTCTTCGCCCTCGACGGCTTCCTGTTCGCCGGCTGGGTGGTCCGGATCCCCGCCGTCAAGCAGCAGACCGGCGCCTCGGCCGGCGACCTCGGCCTCGCCCTCCTGGGCGTCTCGGCGGGCGCCGTGATCACGATGACGCTGACCGGCCGGCTCTGCCGTCGCCACGGCTCCCACGCCGTCACCGTCGCCACCGCCGTCCTGCTCTCCCTCTCGGTCGCCCTCCCCGCCCTCACCCGGTCCCCGCTCGCGCTCGGCCTCGTGCTCCTCGTCTTCGGCGCCGCGTACGGCGGGATCAACGTGGCCATGAACAGCGCCGCCGTCGACCTCGTGACCGCGCTCAGGCGGCCGGTGATGCCGAGCTTCCACGCCGCCTTCAGCCTCGGCGGCATGCTCGGCGCGGGACTCGGCGGACTGCTCGCCGGAAGCCTCTCCCTCACCGCCCACCTCCTCGGCCTCACGGTCGTCGGCCTGGCCCTGACGGCCGTCGCCGGTCCCGTACTGCTGCGCCACCCCTCCCCCGCGCTCCCCGAGGCGCTGCCGGCGCCGTCCGCCCCGGAGAGTTCCGGCACACGGGCGACCGGGCCGCGCCGTACGGTCCTCGTCTTCGGGGTGATCGCGCTCTGCACCGCGTACGGCGAAGGGGCCCTGGCCGACTGGGGTGCCCTCCACCTCGCCCAGGACCTGCACGCCCACCCGGGGGTCGCCGCCGCCGGGTACTCCGTCTTCGCCCTGACCATGACCGCCGGCCGGCTCTCCGGCACCGCGCTGCTCGAACGCCTCGGCCAGACCCGCGCCCTCGTCGCGGGCGGCGCGACCGCCGCCGTCGGCATGCTGCTCGGCGCGCTCGCGCCGAGCGTCTGGGCCGCGCTCCTCGGCTTCGCGATCACCGGCCTCGGCCTCGCCAACATCTTCCCCGTCGCCGTGGCCCGCGCCGGCGCCGTCGCCGGTCCCGACGGAGTCGCGACGGCCTCCACGCTCGGCTACGGGGGCATGCTGCTCGGCCCGCCCTCGATCGGCTTCCTCGCCGAACGATTCTCCCTGCCGCTGGCCCTCACGACGGTCGCGGTGCTCGCCGCCGGCGCGGCGGCCATGGGCTACGGGGCGCGTAACGCCGGCTCCGCCGAGGAGAGTTGACCGGTGGTGCCAGAATCCACCCCATGGACACCCTGAAGATCAGCAAGTTCGTCGACGTGGTGGAGGAGGCCGGTCGCGGCCTCGCGGACGCGGCCGCCGAGGCCGGGACCGACGCGGAGGTGCCGACCTGCCCGGGGTGGCAGGTCCGGGACCTCCTCCGGCACACGGCCATGGTGCACCGCTGGGCCACGGCCTTCGTGGCCGAGGCACGCACCACGCCGGACAGGAACCCCGGCGAGACGACGCTCGACGGAGAGGAGCTGCTGGCGTTCTTCCGCGAGGGGCACGCCGACCTGGTCGCCACGCTGCGCGCCGCCCCCGAGTCGCTGGACTGCTGGGCGTTTCTCCCGGCGCCCTCCCCGCTGGCCTTCTGGGCGCGGCGGCAGGCACACGAGACGACCGTCCACCGCGTGGACGCCGAGTCCGCGCTCGCGAGCGGTCTGAGGCCGGTGGACCCGGCGTTCGCCGCCGACGGCATCGACGAGCTGCTCCGCGGCTTCCACGCCCGCGACCGCAGCCGGGTGCGTACGCCCGAGCCCCGGACCCTGCGGGTACGGACGACGGACACCGGTGACGTCTGGACCGTGCACCTGTCGGCGACCGAGCCGCCCCGGACGGTACGGGAGGGTGAGGAGGGCGCCGTCGACACGGAACTGAGCGGTCCCGCCCACCAGTTGTACCTGGCCCTCTGGAACCGGCTGCCCCTCGACGCCGTGACCGTGACCGGCGACGGAGGACTCGCCCGGCTGTGGCGGGAGACCTCGGCGATCTGAGCGTCCCAGGAGGTGCGCGACCAGGCCCTCAGCCCAGCCAGCCGGGTCTGACCAGCCCCGACTCGTAGGCGAGGACGACGAGTTGGGCGCGGTCCCGGGCGCCGAGCTTCACCATGGCCCGGCTCACATGGGTCTTGGCGGTGAGCGGGCTCACGACCAGCCGGCGGGCGATCTCCTCGTTCGACAGGCCGATCCCCACCAGGGCCATCACCTCCCGCTCCCGCTCGGTCAGGGCGCCCAGCGCGGCCGTCGCCGCCGGGGCCTTGGAGCGGGCCGCGAACTCCTCGATGAGCCGGCGGGTGACGCCCGGGGAGAGCAGCGCGTCCCCGTGGACGACGGCCCGCACGGCCCGCAGGAGCTCCTCCGGCTCGGTGTCCTTGACCAGGAAGCCGGAGGCACCGGCGCGGATCGCCTCGAAGACGTACTCGTCGAGCTCGAAGGTGGTCAGCATGACGACCCGGACCCCGCCGAGGTCCGGGTCCGCGGTGAGGCGCCGGGTCGCCTCGAGACCGTCGAGCCGGGGCATCCGGATGTCCATGAGCACGACGTCGGGGCGCAGCGCGCGGACCCGGTCCACCGCCTCCTCGCCGTCGGCGGCCTCGCCGGCCACCTCGATGTCGGGCTGGGCGTCGAGCAGCGCGCGGAACCCCGCCCGTACCAGCGACTGGTCGTCGGCGAGCAGGACACGGATCACGGGGTTCGTCCTTCCGGGCCGATCGGGAGCACGGCGTGGACGCGGAAGCCGCCGTCCGGGCGGGCGCCCGCCTCGATGGTGCCACCGAGGGCGGCGGCCCGCTCCCGCATTCCGGCGAGTCCGTTCCCGCTGCCGCCCGCCTCCGTGCCGGTGGCGGGGCCGTCGTCGTCGACGGTCAGCTCCAGGCGCCCGGAGCCCTGCCCGATCCGCACCCGGGCCGTGCGCGAACCGGAGTGCCGCACCACGTTGGTGAGCGCCTCCTGCACGATCCGGAAGGCGGCGAGGTCCGCGCCCGGCGGCAGGGCGGGCGGGGGGCCGCTCGTGGAGACGGTGACGGTGAGGCCCGCGGCGGCGGCCTGCTCGACGAGTTCGGGGAGCCGGTCGAGGCCGGGGGCCGGGGCGCGGGGGGCGTCGCCGGGGGTACGGAGGGTGTCGAGGACCTGCCGGACCTCGCCGAGCGCCTCCTTGCTGGCCGCCTTGATGGTGGTCAGCGCGGTACGGGCCTGCTCCGGGTCGGAGTCCAGGAGGGCGAGGCCGACGCCCGCCTGCACGTTGATCACGGAGATCGAGTGGGCCAGCACGTCGTGGAGCTCGCGGGCGATGCGGAGCCGTTCCTCGTCGGCGCGCCGCCGTTCGGCGGCGGCCCGTTCGGCCCGCAGCTGGGCGCCCTGCTCGCGCCGCACCCGGACCACCTCGGAGGCCGCGAGCACGGCCACCGCGAACGCCGCGGCCGGCAGCTCCTGCCCCCAGGGCGCGGGCCCGTCGCCGGCCGGGGGCAGCCACCGGTAGCACCAGTGCGAGAGCAGCAGATGGCCCGCCCAGAGCAGGCCGACGGCCCACCAGGCGGCGGTACGGTGCCCGTGGACGACGGCCGCGAAGCAGGCGACGGCCACCATCACGAAGACCGGGCCGTAGGGATAGCCGGCCACGAGGTACCCGAGAGTGACGGCCGCGACGGCGAAGACCACCGGCACGGGCCTGCGGTGCCGGAACAGCAGCGGGACCGCCCCGAGCAGGAGCAGGGCCCGCCCGAGGGCGTCGAGCGCCTCCCGGTCCGGCTGGTTCCGCGCGGAGAAGCCGGTTCCCACCATGACGAACACGGCGATCAGCAGCGTCGACCGCCAGGGCGGTCCGCCGCGCTCCCACCGTTCCCCGGGCCCGCGCGGCCGCTCCTCGTGCATACCGGCGTCCATACCGGTCACGCTAGCCGGGGCCGCCCCGCGCGCACGTCAGCCCGGCGGGGTGGTCACCCGTACTCCCGCGGGAGTAGGCGGGACCCGCTCCGGGCGGTTCAGCCGCGCGGGAGCAGGCCCACGTCCTGGCCCAGGCGGCGGGCGGCCGTCGCGAAGAAGGTGTCGCGGTCCTCGACGACGCGGTGGAACTGGCCGAAGACCTCGAAGGAGACGAGGCCGAAGAGCTGCGACCAGGCGGCGACGAGGGCGACGGCGAGGGCCGGCGGGAGGTCCGGGGCGATGTCGGCGCTGATGCGGACGGCCTCGGGGCGCAGGTCGTCCGGCAGCGGCGGGAGGGCGACGCCCTCGCCCGTGTGGGCCTGGCGGGCGATGCCGATGAGGACCAGACCGACGCGGGAGGCGGGGACGACCGTGTCCTGGGGGGCGGTGTAGCCGGGGACGGGGGAGCCGTAGATGAGAGCGTACTCGTGGGGGTGGGCGACGGCCCAGGCGCGGACCGCCCGGCAGACGGCGGTCCACCGGTCGAGGGGGCTCTCGGCCTCGGCCTCCGCGGCCGCTCGTTCGGCGGCGGCGCCGACGGCGTCGTAGGCGTCGACGATGAGGGCGGTGAGCAGGTCGTCGCGGCTGGGGAAGTAGCGGTAGAGCGCGGAGGACACCATGCCGAGCTCGCGGGCGACGGCCCGCAGGGACAGCTTGGCGGCGCCCTCGGCGGCGAGCTGGGTACGGGCCTCGTCCTTGATGGCGGCGGTGATCTCGATGCGGGCGCGGGCGCGGGCTCCTCGAACGGTCGTCATGGAGAGCAGTGTGCCATTTTCAGAGCACTGAAACGAAACGAGAGCGCCAGAACAAAAAGAGAGCACTGCTCTTGCTCGCGAGCGCCGAACCGTGCACACTGATCTCAAGCGAGAGCAGTGCTCACAGTTTCGTTCCGCAGAATTTCCCGAGGAGGCCCCCATGTCCGCTCAGCCCGCCACCCCCGCCGGCTCCACCCCCGCGGGCTCCGCCCCCGCCGCCCACGTCATGAAGCCCGGCTGGTTCACGGTGAACGTCTTCAACCGCGCCGTCGCCTGGATGACCCGCCGGGGCATCAGCGTCTGGGGTTCCCGCGTCCTGGCCGTCCGCGGCCGCAAGAGCGGCGAATGGCGCCGCACCCCCGTCAACCTCCTGACGGTGGACGGCGCCCAGTACCTCGTCGCCCCCCGCGGCCACGTCCAGTGGACGCACAACATGCGGGCCGCCGGCGGCGGGCAGCTGCACCTCGGCAGGCACGTGGAGGAGTTCACCGCCGTCGAGGTGGCCGACGACGACAAGCCCGCCCTGCTCCGCGCCTACCTCAAGCGCTGGAAGGCCGAGGTCGGCGTCTTCTTCGACGGCGTCGGTCCCGACTCGTCCGCGGAGGAGCTGCGCGCCATCGCCCCGAAGCACCCCGTCTTCCGCATCACGACGACGGGCCCCGCCGCTCCGGCGGCGTGACGCGGCCGGGGCGACGGGGCCCGTGAGGAACGGTCAGACCTCTTCCGGGGCGCTCTCCGGCTCGGACCCCGCGCGCTCGCGCGGGCTGACGCCCCGCCCCGCCGGGCCGACACCGGTCGAGGTGTCCATCCGCTTGTCGAGGAGCTCCAGGGCCCGCCGGGCCATGCCGTTCGAGCGGACCATGCCGCCGAGCGTGGCCGCGCCCCGGGTGATGTCGGCGAAGGCGTTCCAGGCCGGCCGCAGTCCCGTTATCGTCGCGTGCAGCAGCCCCGGCCGCCGCTCGAAGACGGCGAGCATCCGCCGTCCGACCGCCATCTCGACACCGAGCCCCGCCTTGATGGCGAAGGCGTAGTTCAGGGCCTGGCGCCGCGCGTCGACCGCGTCGTTCGACTCGGCGACCCGCACCGCCCACTCGCCCGCGAGACGGCCCGAGCGCAGCGCGTACGAGATGCCCTCGCGCGTCCACGGCTCCAGGAGGCCGGCCGCGTCGCCGCAGACCAGGACCCGGCCGCGGGAGAGCGGCGAGTCGTCGGTGCGGCAGCGCGTCAGATGGCCGGAGGAGATCGTGGGCTCGAAGCCGGCGAGACCGAGCCGGGCGACGAAGTCCTCCATGTACCGCTTGGTGGCGGCGCCCTCGCCGCGCGCCGAGATGACGCCGACGGTCAGCGTGTCGCCCTTGGGGAACACCCAGCCGTAACTGCCGGGCATCGGACCCCAGTCGATGAGGACCCGCCCCTTCCAGTCCTCGGCCACGGACGGCGGGACGGGAATCTCCGCCTCCAGGCCCAGGTCGACCTGGCCGAGCTTCACCCCCACGTGGGCGCCTATCCGGCTGGCACTGCCGTCGGCGCCGACGACCGCGCGCGCGAGGACGGTCTCGCCGTCGGCGAGGACGACGGCGACGGTCCGCCGGTCCGGCACCGCCGGACCGTGCTGCTCCACCCGCGTCACCGTGACGCCGGTCCGCAGTTCGGCGCCGGCCTTCTGCGCGTGCTCGACGAGCTGCGCGTCGAACTCCGGCCGGTTGATGAGCCCGAAGAGCATCCGGCGCGAGCGGCGGGTGCGGGCGAAGCGCCCGTCCAGGGAGAAGGTGACGGCGTGGACCCGGTCCTGGAGGGGCAGTTCGAAGCCCGGCGGGAGCGAGTCCCGCGAGGGGCCGATGATGCCGCCGCCGCAGGTCTTGTACCGGGGCAGCTCGGACTTCTCCAGGAGCAGCACCCGGCGGCCCGCGACCGCCGCCGCGTACGCCGCGGACGCGCCGGCCGGACCGGCGCCGACGACCACGACGTCCCAGACACCCGCCGGCTCCCCGGCGGGCTCGTCGGCCGAGAGGGCGGGCTCGTCGGCCGAGGAGCCGCCCGTCGGGGCCGGGGCCTCGTCCGACGCCGCGTCGTCCGGGAGCCGCGCCGCCTCCGCGTCCGGGCTCCCGGCGGCCCCGGGGGCCACGCCTTCGGACTCGGTGTGCTCCGGACCGGCGTTCTCTGCGTGCTCGCTGCTCACGTGTGCTTCTGCTCCTGATCCGACCGGTGGTCTGCTCCTGACGCATCCTACGGCGCGGTAGCCGGGGGGCCGCCCGTAGGATCGACGGTGCGTTCGGCGTACCACGACATACGACGGACGTCGTCCTCACGTCGTAACGTCGCACCCAACAGGAGCGTGCCCATGACCTCGAACCCGATCGCCGAGACCGTCCGGTCACTGATGCCCCGGGCCAAGGCCGAGCTCACCGAGCTGGTGGCCTTCGAGTCGGTGGCGGACGAGGCCGTGGCGCCCCGCAGCGAGTGCGAGGCCGCGGCGAACTGGGTCGCGGACGCCCTGCGCGCCGAGGACTTCCAGGACGTGGCGCTGCTCGACACCCCGGACGGCTCGCAGTCCGTGTACGGCGTCCTGCCCGGCCCGGCCGGCGCGCCGACCGTCCTCCTGTACGCCCACTACGACGTGCAGCCGAAGCTGGACGAGTCCGTCTGGCTCTCCCCGCCGTTCGAGCTGACCGAGCGGGACGGCCGCTGGTACGGGCGCGGCACCGCCGACTGCAAGGGCGGCTTCATCATGCACCTGCTCGCGCTGCGCGCCCTCAAGGCGAACGGCGGCGTGCCGGTGACGGTCAAGGTCGTCGTCGAGGGCTCGGAGGAGCAGGGCACCGGCGGTCTGGAGCGGTACGCGGAGCAGCACCCCGAGCTCCTCGCGGCCGACGCCATCGTCATCGGCGACGCGGGCAACTTCCGCGTGGGCCTGCCGACGGTGACCGCGACCCTGCGCGGCATGACGATGATCCGGGTCACGATCGACACCCTGGAGGGCAATCTGCACTCCGGTCAGTTCGGCGGCGCCGCGCCCGACGCGCTGGCCGCGCTGATCCGCGTCCTGGACTCGCTGCGGGGCCCGGACGGCTCCACCGTCATCGACGGCCTCGCGAGCGACCAGGTGTGGGAGGGCCTCCAGTACCCGGAGGACGACTTCCGCCAGGACGCCAAGGTGCTGACGGGCGTGTCCCTGCCGGGTTCCGGCACGGTCGCCGACCGGATCTGGGCGCGCCCGGCGGTCACGGTCATCGGCATCGACGCCCACCCGGTGGCCGGCGCGACCCCGTCGGTCCCGAAGTCGGCGCGCGCGCAGATCAGTCTGCGGGTGCCGCCGGGCGAGGACGCGGCCGAGGTGACGAAGCTGCTCTTCGCGCACATCGAGAAGCACACGCCGTGGGACGCCCGGGTGTCCTTCGAGCAGGTCGGCCAGGGCCAGCCGTTCCAGGCGGACACCTCCAGCCCGGCGTACGCGTCGATGGCCGAGGCGATGCGGATCGCGTACCCCGGCGAGGAGATGCAGACGGCGGGCATGGGCGGCTCGATCCCGCTGTGCAACACGCTGGCCTCGCTCTACCCGGAGTCGGAGATCCTGCTGATCGGTCTGAGCGAGCCGGAGGCGCAGATCCACGCGCCGAACGAGTCCGTCTCGCCGGAGGAGCTGGAGCGGCTCTCGGTGGCCGAGGCGCACTTCCTCGTCAACTACGCCCGCTCGAAGCAGAGCTGACACAGGGTCGGGTCCTGGCGCCGGATCGGGTTCCGGCGCCGGATCGGGTTCCGGCGCCGGATCGGGTTCTGAGACCGGATCGGGTTCTGAGACCGGTTCGGGTTCTGAGACCGGTTCGGTTCAGCGCTCGGCGAAGCTCGCCGAGAGCGTAGAAGCACACGGCGGACCTGCGCGGATGCGTAGGTTCGCCGTATGACCTCCATCGAACTCACCCGGATCGCCCCGCGGTTGCACCTCCTCGACTTCTCGATCGGCCAGGCCTACCTATGGCAGGACGAGGAGGAACTTACCCTGGTCGACGCCGGCTGGGCCGGCACGGCGGACGACACGGCCGCGGCGATACGGTCGGCCGGCCTGGACCCCGACCGGTTGCGCCGGATCGTGCTGACCCACTGCCACCAGGACCACGTGGGCTCGGCCCAGGAGCTCGCGGACCGGCACGGGGCCGAGATCCTCGCGCACCGGCTCGACGCTCCCGTGATCCGGGGCGAGGCGCCGGTCCCGGAGCCCGACCTCCTGGACTGGGAGGTCCCGCTCTTCGAACACGGACTGACCTCGCCGAAGGCGCCGCCGACCCGGGTCGACCGGGAGGTCGAGGACGGCGAGGAGCTGGGCTTCGGCGACGGTGCCGTGGTGCTCCACACCCCGGGCCACACCCCCGGCTCGATCGCCGTCCACCTGCCGCGCCACGGCGTGCTGTTCGCGGGGGACACGGTGGCCTCGGTGCCGGACGTGATGTTCGGCGTCTTCCACGTCGACCGGGCCCTCGCCCTGGACTCGATGCGGACCCTCGCGAAGCTCGCGCCCTCGGTGCTGTGCTGCGGGCACGGAGCACCGGTGACCACGGACACGGCGACCCGGCTGACGGCGGCCGCGGCGGCGGCCCAGGCGTGAGCGGGGGTTCGGAGGTGAGCGGGGGTTCGGACGTGAGCGGGGGTTCGGACGTGAGCGGGGGTTCGGACGCGAGCGGGGCCCGGGTGTGAGCCGGTTCAGCCCACCGGGTCGCCGGCCTCCAGGTTGAGGACCGTGCCGCGTTCACGGGCGCGCAGGGCCCAGTGGAGGCGGCGGTAGCGGACGGGGGGCAGCAGCTCGGCGGCCTCCTCCTCGGTGACGAACCGCCAGTCGCGGAGTTCGGCGCCGGGGAGGCGGAGTCGCTCGGCGTCGGCGGTACGGAGCGTGCCGCCGTCGAAGAGGAGGCGCAGGCCGCCGTAGCCGGGGGGCTTCGGGCGTTCCCAGTCGACGAGCAGCAGACGGGGTACGGCGTCGAGTTCGAGGCCGATCTCCTCGGCGACCTCGCGCATGCCGGCCCGGGCCGGGGGTTCACCGGGCTCGACGACGCCGCCGGGGAACTCCCAGCCGGGCTTGTAGGTGGGGTCGACGAGGAGGAACCGGTCCTGCTCGTCGAAGAGCAGGACGCCGGCGGCGAGGGTCTCGCCGGTCGGCTCGGGCGTCTGGACGATGCCGCAGGGCGCGATCCGGTCGGCCCGGACCGCGTCGGCGACGGCCCGGGCGGCCTCGGCCACGGTGAGCGCCGAGGTGTCGAGTGTGTACGCGTCGTCGGCGAGCCAGTCGAGGGCGGCGCGGTACGACGGCAGGTGCCGGTGGCACCACTCCCGGACCCGCGCGTCGACCTCGGGGTCGCCGTACTCCGCCCGGTTGTCGATCCGCTGTCGCAGGATCGTTTCCTCCGGGGCGAGCAGCACATGGCGCACGTCGATGCGGCGGGCGGCGAGCCCGCCGAAGATCTCGTCCCGGTACTCCTGGCGCAGCAGGGTCATCGGGACGACCAGGACGCCGCCGACCTCGGCGAGCAGGGCGGCGGCGGTGTCGACGACCAGACGGCGCCAGATCGGCAGGTCCTGGTAGTCCTCGACCTCGGCGAGCCGCTTGGCCGGGAGCAGCCGGCGCAGCCCTCCACCGGTGAGCTCGGGGTCGTACAGGGTGCTGTTCGGGATCAGATCGACCAGCTCGCGCGCGGTGCTGGACTTTCCCGCGCCGAAACCACCGTTGATCCAGACGATCACGTTTCCCCCTCTTCGATAGCCCCCAGTGGCTTGCCCGCAACACCCTGCCACGGAAACCACGAACACACGTCTCGGCATGTGCGTGACACTTCCGGACGGCTCTCGTTGAGAACGGCGAGCACGAGGGGGTGCGGAGATGAGTCGTACGGTTCTCGAACGGTTTCCGGCCGGCGGGCCGCGGGGCAGCTGGCCGGCGGAGGAGTTCGCCGGCGCGCGGCGCGAGGAGGGAGTGCCGGCCCGGGTCGTGATGGACCTGGAGTCCGACGCGTTCCTGGTGGTCGTCGAACAGCGGACGGCGGAGCGGGTACGGGAGTGAGTCAGGTCCGCGGCGAGGGACGCCCGCTCCGGGGACCCCTCACCGGTCCGGTCCGGCCAGTGCCGCGGCAGCCGCTCCCAGGAGCCCCGCGTCCGTGCCCGTGACGGCGGGGACGACCGGCAGGTCCCGGACGAAGGAGAGCGTGGCGTAGGTGCGGAGGCCGCGCCGGAGCGGAGCGAAGAGGACCTCGCCGGCGCCCGCCACCCCACCGCCGACGACCGCGATGTCGATCTCGACGAGGGCGGCGGTGGCGGCGATGCCCGCCGCGAGCGCCTGGGCCGCGCGCTCGAACGAGGCGATGGCGATCGGGTCCCCGGCGCGTGCGGAGGCGGCCACCGCGGCGGCGGAGACGTCGCCGTCGGGGCCGGGCCGCCAGCCGTTCTCCAGGGCGCGGCGGGCGAGGTGCGGGCCGCTGGCGAGGCGCTCGACGCAGCCGCGTCCGCCGCACGCGCAGGGCTCGCCGTCGAGGTCCACCGGGATGTGGCCGATGTGACCGGCGTTGCCGGTGGGGCCGGGGTGCACCCGGCCGCCCAGCACGAGGCCGCCGCCGACGCCGGTGGAGACCACGAGGCACAGGGCGTCGGAGTGGCCCCGGGCGGCTCCGAGCCAGTGCTCGGCCGCCGTCATGGCGACGCCGTCGCCGACGAGGGTGACCGGTCGCCCGGCCGTGGCCCGGCGGACCCTCTCGACGAGCGGGTAGTCGCGCCAGCCGGGCACGTTGACCGGGCTGACGGTCCCCCGGGAGGCGTCGACCGGACCCGCGCTGCCGATGCCGACGGCGTCGGCGGACTCCCACAGCGGGGAGGCCGCGAGGTCGGCGAGCACCGCCCCGACCGCCGCCATCACCGTCTCGCCGTCCTCACGCGCGGGCGTGGGCCGTTGGGAGCGGAGACGGATGCGGCCCTCCCGGTCGACCAGCGCGCCGGCGATCTTGGTGCCCCCGATGTCGAGGGCGGCGACGAGGCCCGTGGCGGGGTCGGTGTCCATGCGCGCGGAGCCTCCTGTCGGCGGCGGGAACGGGAAGTGGTTCCCTACAGTCTCCCAGTGATGACAACGTTGTCCAGGGCCTATGCTCGAACCGAGATCGACTCGACACGCTCCGGAGGAACCGCGCACCGTGGCCGACATCGCCCGCTCCGAGCCCCGCTACGGCAATCGGCCCACGATGAAGGACGTCGCCGCCCGGGCGGGCGTGGGCCTCAAGACGGTGTCCCGGGTCGTCAACGGCGAACCGGGCGTCACCCCGGACACCGAGCACCGGGTGCGGGAGGCCATCGAGGCGCTGGGCTTCCGCCGCAACGACAGCGCGCGCGTTCTGCGCAAGGGCAGGACGGCGACCGTCGGGCTGGTCCTGGAGGACCTCGCCGACCCCTTCTACGGGCCGCTCAGCCGGGCGGTCGAGGAGGTGGCGCGGGCGCACGGGGCCCTGCTCATCAACGGTTCCAGCGCGGAGGACCCGGAGCGCGAGCAGGAGCTGGCGCTCGCGCTGTGCGCGCGGCGCGTGGACGGACTGATCGTCATCCCGGCGGGCGGCGACCACCGTTACCTGGAGCCGGAGATCCGGGCGGGCGTCGCCACCGTGTTCGTCGACCGCCCGGCGGGCGGGATCGACGCGGACGCCGTCCTCTCGGACAACTTCGGCGGCGCGCGGGCCGGGGTGGCGCACCTCGTCGCCCACGGCCACCGGCGGATCGGCTTCATCGCCGACCGGCCCGGCATCCACACCGCGAGGGAGCGGCTGCGGGGCTACCGGGCGGCGATGGAGGACGCGGGCCTCGACGTGGCCGACGCGTGGGTGTCGCTCGGCCCGACCGACCCGGAGCGGGTGGCGGCGGCGGCCGGGGCGATGCTCTCCGGGCCGGAGCCGGTGACGGCGCTGTTCGCGGGCAACAACCGGGTGACGGTCACCGCCGTACGGCTCCTCGCCGACCGTGAACGCCCGGTCGCCCTCGTCGGCTTCGACGACATCGAGCTCGCCGACCTGCTGGGCGTCACGGTCATCGCCCAGGACGCGGCCGCGCTCGGCCGGACGGCGGCGGAGCGCCTGTTCCGCCGCCTGGAGGGGGCCGACGAGGCGCCGGCCACGGTGGTCCTGGACACCCGTCTGATCGCCCGCGGCTCGGGCGAGGTCCCGCCGGCCGGGGGCTGACCCCGGCGCGGACCCGTACGGCCGCGCCGGACTCCGTCCCCGCCCCCACCCCCGCCACGAGGTGACCGGCCGGCGGCCCGTTCAGCAGATCGGGAGGCCGGGCACGGGCTGGTCGTTGGCCCCGCCCTTGAGGTAGACGACGCTGAAGTACACGTTGGTGTTGCCGCTGTCGTCGTCGGTCCTGGCCCACCAGATGTTGGTCCACCGGCCGTACGTCTCGCGGCGGCCCAGGTCGACCTGGCAGTAGAAGTAGTTCGTGCCGGCGTTCAGGACGCCCATCTCGCCGCCGTCGTGACGGTACGTCTTCTCGGTGCGCCACACCTGGCAGTCGTACTTCCCGCCGCCGATGGAGGTGCAACCGCCGGACGCGGGGCTCGGGGACGCGTCGCCGCCGCCCGTCGTGCCCGACCCGCCGCCGGCGCTGCCGCCCGGCACCGGCGCCTCGGTCGTCCTCGAAGGGGACGGGGACGAGTGCGGGGCGGAGGACGAGTGCGAGGACGAAGAGGAGGACGAGGAGGGGGACACGGACCCGCCCGGGCTCGCGGACGACGACTCCTTCGCGTCCCCCTCGGAGGGCTTCGCCGCCCCGGACGGGCTCTCGGTGGCGGTCGCTCCCGCCCCGGGCGCTCCCGAGTCGAGGACCCGGCCGGGGGCGGCGCCCGGGCTCGTCGGCGACTGCCCGCCGGCCAACTCCCCCTGCCCCGGGCCGCCGTCCCGGCCGACCAGGGCGTACGTGACGCCGCCGCCGACCAGCAGGACGCCCGCGACCGCCGCGGCGACCAGGGCGCCCGAGCGGTTGCGCCCGGTCCGCCCGCGCGTGGCCGAACGCCTCGTCGGCGCGGTCTCGGGGCCGTACGCCCCGGGCCCGGCCGGCAGCCCGGGCAGCGGCACCGGACCGCCGGGGCCGTCCTGCCCCGGGGCGCCCATGGCCGGCCCCGCGGCCGGCGGCACGGCCGGCCCGAAGCCCTCGGGGCGGTGCGGTACGGCGTCGGGCTGGGTGGGCGCCCACAGGTGCGGCGCGCCGGGGCCCGGCGTGTCCGGGCCGCCGGGCCCGGCGCCCGGGGCCGAAGGCGACCCGCCGGGGCCCGCGTTCGGCGCGCCCGGAGCGGTCGCCGGGGCGCCGACGGCCGCGGACCACGGGCCGACGGCGCCGGGCGCCCCGGCCGGTCCGCCCCATGCGCCCGGCGCCTTCGCGTCCCGTCCCTCCGCGACCTCGGTCAGCAGGCGGGCGGCCGTCCGGGCGTCCGGGCGCCGGGCCGGGTCCTTGTCGAGGAGCCGGGCCAGGACCGGGGCGAGGGGGCCGGCGAGCCGGGGCGCCGGAAGGGGCTCCACGACGATGGCGTTCAGGGTCTGCCAGGTGGAGGTGCGGCGGAACGGGGAGGCGCCCTCCACGGCCGCGTACAGGGTGGCGCCGAGCGCCCAGACGTCCGAGGCGGGGCCCGGCTGCTGCCCCTGGGCGCGCTCGGGCGCCAGGTAGTCGAGCGAGCCGACGATCTCTCCGCTGCGCGTCAGATGGGTGGCGGAGCCGTCGCCCGGGTCGTCCATCGTGGCGATGCCGAAGTCCGTGAGGACGACCCGGCCTCCCCGGTCGAGGAGCACGTTGCCGGGCTTCACGTCGCGGTGGAGCACGCCCACGTCGTGGGCGGCGGCCAGCGCCTCCAGGACGGCGGCGCCGATCTGCGCGGCCTCCCGGGGGTCGAGGGTGCCGCGTTCGCCGAGGACGCCGTCGAGGGAGGGGCCGTCGACGAGTTCCATGACGATGACGGGGCGGCCCTCGTGCTCGGTCACGTCGTGGACGGCGATGACCCCGGGGTGCCTGACCCGGGCCGCCGCGCGCGCCTCGCGCTGCATCCGCAGCCGCAGGTCCTCCAGTTCGGGACCCGACGCGTCGTTGTAGGCGCGCAGTTCCTTGACGGCCACCTCGCGGCCGAGGACCTCGTCGACCGCGCGCCAGACGACGCCCATGCCGCCGCGCCCGAGTTGCCGCACCGTTCTGTAGCGGCCCGCGAGCCGCTCGTACTCCCCCGATGACACCGATGCCCCGTTCCCTGTGGCTGCGTTGGACGCGTACAGAGTACGGGGCGGCGGTGGACTCCCTGTGGGCGCCCGGTTACTGGGCGGTCGCCGTCAGGTCGCCCCGGCGCGGGGCGGCGAAGCGCTCGACGTCGGCGCGGGTCATGCCGGTGAGGGCGTCGACCTCGGCGGTGTCGAGGGCGCCGCACTGGAGGCCGCGCAGCAGGTAGGAGGAGAGGGCCTTGGCGGTGGCGGGCTCGTCCATGACGTCGCCGCCGGCGTGGTTGGCGTAGGCGGAGAGGCGCTTGGCGGCGGTCTCGAAGCCCTCGCGGTAGAAGGCGAAGACGGCGGCGTAGCGGGTGGGGATGTGGCCGGGGTGCATGTCCCAGCCCTGGTAGTAGGCGCGGGAGAGGGCGCGGCGGGTGAGGCCGTAGTGCAGGCGCCAGGCCTCGTGGACGTGCTCGGTGGAACCGACGGGGAGGACGTTGGTGGAGCCGTCGGAGACGCGCACGCCGGTGCCGGCGGCGGCGACCTGCATGACCGCCTTGGCGTGGTCGGCGGCCGGGTGGTCGCTGGCCTGGTAGGCGGCGGAGACGCCGAGGCAGGCGCTGTAGTCGAAGGTGCCGTAGTGCAGTCCGGTGGCGCGGCCCTCGGCGGCGTCGATCATGCGGGCGACGGTGGCGGTGCCGTCGCCGGCGAGGATGGCCTGGCTGGTCTCGATCTGGATCTCGAAGCCGAGGCGGCCCGCGTCGAGGCCGTGGGCCTTCTCGAAGGCCTCCAGGAGGCGGACGAAGGCGGAGACCTGCTCGGGGTAGGTGACCTTGGGGAGGGTGAGGACGAGGCCGTCGGGGAGGCCGCCGTTCTCCAGGAGGCCGGTGAGGAAGACGTCGGTGGTGCGGATGCCCCGGTCGCGTACGGCGGCCTCCATGCACTTCATCCGGATGCCCATGTACGGGGCGGCGGTGCCGTTCGCGTACGCCTCGGAGATCAGGCGGGCGGCGCGGGCGGCGTCCTGGTCCTCGTCCGTCCCGGCGTAGCCGTCCTCGAAGTCGACGCGGAGGTCCTCGACGGGCTCGCGCTCCAGCTTGGCGCGCACGCGGCCGTAGACGTCCTCGGCGAGGTCGTCGGAGAGGCCGAGGACGGCGGCGAAGGAGGCGGCGTCGGGGGCGTGCTCGTCGAGGGCGGCGAGGGCCTGGTCGCCCCAGGAGCGGATGGTGCCGGCGTCGAAGACGTTGCCGGGCACGTAGACCGTGTGGACGGGCTGGCGGGTGCCGGGGTCTCCCGGGTAGCGGCGGTCGAGCTCGGCGTCCACCGCTGCGAGGGAGGCGCTGATGCCCTCGCTGACCGCGCCCGCGAGGCTCGTCGACACCTTCTCCTGCTGACCCATCCTGCATCCTCCTGTTTTCCGCTGCACGGAATCAACAATCCGTATAGCGAAGTTAGTAGGCGGTCGGGACCTGCGTCAATGGTTGTCCGAAACGGCCGGGGGCCGCACGGCGACAGATCGCCGTGCGGCCCCCGGGACCGACAGAACCGCAGGTCATCAGCCCTTGCGGGACTTGACCTCTTCGGTGAGCTGCGGGACGACGTCGAAGAGGTCGCCCACGACGCCGTAGTCGACGAGGTCGAAGATCGGGGCCTCGGCGTCCTTGTTGATGGCGACGATGGTCTTCGAGGTCTGCATGCCCGCGCGGTGCTGGATCGCGCCGGAGATGCCGGAGGCGATGTACAGCTGCGGCGAGACCGACTTGCCGGTCTGGCCGACCTGGTTGGAGTGCGGGTACCAGCCGGCGTCGACGGCGGCGCGCGAGGCGCCGACGGCGGCACCGAGGGAGTCGGCGAGCGCCTCGATGATCGCGAAGTTCTCGGCGCCGTTGACGCCGCGGCCGCCGGAGACCACGATCGCGGCCTCGGTCAGCTCGGGGCGGCCGGTCGACTCGCGCGGGGTGCGGGAGGTGACCTTGGTGCCGGTGGCCTTCTCCGAGAAGGAGACGGCGAGCGCCTCGACGGCGCCGGCGGCCGGGGCGGCCTCCACGGGGGCCGAGTTCGGCTTGACCGTGATGACCGGGGTGCCCTTGGAGACGCGGGACTTGGTGGTGAAGGAGGCGGCGAACGCGGACTGCGTCGCGACCGGGCCCTCGTCACCGGCCTCCAGGTCCACGGCGTCGGTGATGATGCCGGAGCCGATGCGCACCGCGAGGCGGGCGGCGATCTCCTTGCCCTCGGCGGAGGAGGGGACCAGGACGGCGGCCGGGGAGACGGCCTCGTACGCGGCCTGCAGGGCCTCGACCTTGGGGACGACCAGGTAGTCGGCGAACTCGGCGGCCTCGGCCGTCAGGACGCGGGTGGCACCGTGCTCGCCGAGGACGGCGGCGGTGTCGGCGGCGCCGTTGCCCAGCGCCACGGCGACGGGCTCGCCGAGGCGGCGGGCGAGGGTCAGCAGCTCCAGGGTGGGCTTGCGGACGGCTCCGTCGACGTGGTCGACGTAGACGAGAATCTCAGCCATGGGACTTCAATCTCCTGCGAACGAAAAGGGGGCGGACTTCAGCGGCTCGCGCGAGCCCAGCGGCTAGATGAACTTCTGGCTCGCGAGGAACTCGGCCAGCTGCTTGCCGCCCTCGCCCTCGTCCTTGACGATCGTGCCGGCGGTGCGGGCCGGACGCTCGGCGGCGGAGTCGACCGCGGTCCACGCGCCCTCCAGGCCGACCTCCTCGGCCTCGATCTCCAGGTCCTCCAGGTCCAGGGACTGAACCGGCTTCTTCTTGGCGGCCATGATGCCCTTGAAGGACGGGTAACGCGCCTCGCCCGACTGGTCCGTCACCGAGACGACGGCCGGAAGCGAGGCCTCCAGCTGCTCGGAGGCGGCGTCGCCGTCACGGCGGCCGGTGACCTTGCCGTTGGGGCCACCCTCGATCTTGACCTCGGAGAGCAGGGTGACCTGCGGGACGCCCAGGCGCTCGGCCAGGATCGCCGGGAGGACACCCATGGTGCCGTCGGTGGAGGCCATGCCGGCGATGACGACGTCGTAGCCGATCTTCTCGATCGCCTTGGCGAGCACCAGCGAGGTGCCCATGACGTCGGTGCCGTGCAGGTCGTCGTCCTCGACGTGGACGGCCTTGTCGGCGCCCATCGACAGCGCCTTGCGCAGCGCGTCCTTGGCGTCCTCGGGGCCGACCGTGAGCACGGTGACCTCGGCCTCGTCGGCCTCCTCGGCGATCTGCAGCGCCTGCTCGACCGCGTACTCGTCGAGCTCCGACAGCAGGCCGTCGACGTCGTCGCGGTCGACCGTCAGGTCGTCCGCGAACTTACGGTCGCCGGTGGCGTCGGGCACGTACTTCACACAGACAACGATCCTCAAGCTCACGCCGGCTCTCCTACTGCATCGTCATAACTGGGCTGCCTTGTTGCTCGCAGCATAGGCGCCTGAAGGGCGGGTTTCCGGTCGGGGCGCCGGACGCCCCGACCGAAATATTACTCGCCAGTACACCCAGTCCGTTACCAGTGAGCAAGCGCTCAGGCATGTGACCTTGCCAACGCGCGGAGAGCGGCGCGTACGGGAACTCTCAGTCGCGCAGCGCGTTGAAGCGGCCGTGGTGGTAGAGCAGCGGCCGGCCCGCCCCGTCCGGGTCCCCGGCGACCGCCTGCGCGATGACGATCCGGTGGTCCCCGGCGGGCACGCGGGCCACCACCCGGCAGACCAGCCAGGCGAGGACGCCGTCGAGGACCGGCACGCCCTCGGGGCCGACGCTCCAGCGGGTCCCCTCGCCGAAGCGGTCGGCGCCGCTGCGCGCGAAGGTGGCCGCGAGCTCCTGCTGGTGCTCGCCGAGTATGTGGACGCCGATGAACTCGGCCTCGGAGACCACGGGCCAGCTGGAGGAGCCCGTGCCCACCCCGAAGGAGATCAGCGGGGGTTCGGCGGCGACGGAGTTGAGCGAGGTGGCGGTGAAGCCGACGGGCCGCTCGCCGTGCGCGGTGATGACCGCGACGCCGGCCGCGTGCCGGCGGAAGACCGAGCGGAGCAGATCGGGAGAGGCCTGCCGGGGTGCGCCGATCGTGGGAACGGTACGGAGCTCGGGCGAAACCGTCATGGAGTTGTCCTTCTGCGAGGGCGGCATGAGAGGAGTCCTGGGGTGCTCAGACACCCGGACAGCGCGCACTCGCGTTGCGGGCCAGGTCCACGTGGGCCCGGCCGTAGAGAAGGAGTTCTATGGGCACTCCGTCAGGGTGACGATCGGTGGACGGTGCAGTCAAGTGGGTACCGGGATGTGGGAGAAGTGTCACGACGTCAGACGATCCGGCTGGGGACGGTGCGCACGACCTCGGACCATCCCGCCGAGGACGATGTGCACGACCTCGGACCATCCCGCCGAGGACGATGTGCACGACCTCGGACGATCCCGCCGAGGACGGTGTCACGGCGTCAGACGGCCCGGCCGAGGGCGGCGATGACGTCCGCCCTGCGGGGCTGTCCGGCGGCCCTGCGGACGACGCGTCCGGCGGCGTCGAGGACGAGGACGGTGGGGGTGCGGGCGATGCCGAGCTCGCGCACGAGGTCGAGGCGCTCCTCTGCGTCGATCTCCACGTGTCCCACGCCCGGCACCATGGCGGCGACCTCGGCGAGGGTGCGGCGGGTGGCGCGGCAGGGCTGGCAGAAGGCCGTCGAGAACTGGACGAGGGTGGCCCTCTCCCCCAGTTCGGCGCCGAGCGCCTCCGGCCCCAGGACCTCGGTCATCCCACTCCCCTTCGCTCTCCCGCTTCCTCAGGTGCAGCGTCCCACGGGGCCGATCGATTCCCGCCACGACCACCGCGAGTGACGAGAATCTCCCCGTACGAAGCCGTCTGGACTGGTCACGGGGCCTCACATGGGGCACGATCTGCCCAAAGCCGAAAACCTACGGCCGCGTAACTTCGCCGGGAGAATCCGCTCCGGGCGCAGGAAGAAGAGGTTCCCCACCGATGGCAGAACTCGTCTATCGACCGGTCATCGGCGCCGCTCTGACCATGTTCAAGGCGCTCGACCTGAAGATCGACACGCAGGGTTCGGAGCACATCCCGCGGACCGGCGGTGCGGTGCTCGTGAGCAACCACATCAGCTACCTGGACTTCATCTTCACCGGTCTCGCGGCCCTTCCGCAGAAGCGCCTGGTGCGTTTCATGGCGAAGGACTCGGTCTTCAAGCACAGGATCTCGGGGCCGCTCATGCGCGGCATGAAGCACATCCCGGTGGACCGCGCCCAGGGCGAGCACGCCTACAAGCACGCCCTGGAGTCGCTGCGGGCCGGCGAGATCATCGGCGTCTTCCCCGAGGCGACCATCTCGCAGTCCTTCACCCTGAAGGCCTTCAAGACGGGTGCGGCGCGCCTGGCGCAGGAGGCGGGCGTCCCGCTGATCCCGATGGCGCTGTGGGGCACCCAGCGGCTGTGGACGAAGGGCCGGCCGCGGAACTTCAAGCGGAGCCACATCCCGGTGACCATCCGCGTCGGGGAGCCGGTCGAGGCCCCCGCCGACCAGTACGCGGGCGCGATCACGCGGCGACTGCGCGAGCGCGTCCAGGAGCTCCTGGAGGCCGCGCAGCGCGCCTACCCGGTCCGCCCCAAGGACGCGGGCGACACCTGGTGGGTGCCCGCGCACCTGGGCGGTACGGCTCCGACGCCCGCCCAGGTCAAGGAAGCCGGCTGACGGAACCGTTTCCCCCGCCGCCCCGGATCAGAGCTCCGTGGGCAGCGTCCGGTCGAGGTGCGAGCGGTCCGGGGCGGCCTTCAGGGCGGCCAGGACCGCCGGGTGCGGCTCGGCGTACAGCTCCGGGTGGTCCAGCTCTCCGAGCTCCGGCCGTACGGGCCAGGCCAGCCGCTCCTCCCCCAGCGAGAAGCGGGCGTCGACGCCCGGCTTGTTCCCCCGCACGTCCTGACGGGCCCAGGCGCTCTCGCCCGGCAGCAGGACGGCGACGAGGCCGTGGATCACGGGGTCCGAGCCGTCGTCCTCGGTGAGCCGCTGGTAGCAGAGGGCGGCGGGGATGCCGCGGGCCCGCAGGAGCGCGGCGTAGGCGAAGGACTTGGCGTAGCAGATGCCGGTGCGCTGCTCCAGGACGTCGGAGGCGCGCCAGGTGACGCGGGGATCGCCGGAGTCCATGGAGTGCGGGATGGTGTCGCGGACGTACATGAAGGCCGCTTCGGCGTATGAGTATGCGTCGGGGTGATCGTCGGCGAGGCGGTCGGACACTTCCCTGACGAGCGGGTGCTCATGGTCGATGGTCTCGCTCGCTGCGAGGTACGCGTTGATGTCCGGGTTCTGCTGGATGAGTTCCATGCGGAGCGACCCTATGAAGACGGCCGGACGGAGTCAATGACTTTCCGTCCGGCCGCATCTTTATGCAGACCTGGTCAGCGGGCCAGCTCTTCCTTCAGCGCCTGGAGGAAGGCGTCCACGTCGTCCTCCGTGGTGTCGAAGGAGCACATCCAGCGGACGTCGCCGGCGGCCTCGTCCCAGAAGTAGAAGCGGAAGCGTTCCTGCAGGCGTCGCGTCACCTCCTGCGGGAGGCGGGCGAAGACCGCGTTGGCCTGCACCGGGTAGAGGATCTCCACCCCGTCGAGCTCGCGCACCCCGGCGGCGAGGCGCTGGGCCATCCCGTTGGCGTGGCGGGCGTTGCGCAGCCACAGGTCCTTCGAGAGGAGGGCCTCCAGCTGCACCGACACGAAGCGCATCTTCGAGGCGAGCTGCATCGACAGCTTGCGCAGGTGCTTCATGTGGCTGACCGCGTCGGGGTTGAGCACGACGACGGCCTCGCCGAAGAGCATGCCGTTCTTCGTGCCGCCGTACGAGATCACGTCCACGCCGACCGCGTTGGTGAACGCGCGCATCGGCACGTCCAGCGAGGCGGCCGCGTTGGCTATCCGGGCGCCGTCGAGGTGCACCTTCATGCCCTTGGCGTGGGCGTGCTCCACGATCGCGCGGATCTCCTCCACCGTGTAGACGGTGCCGAGCTCCGTGTTCTGGGTGATCGAGACGACCTGGGGCATGGCCCGGTGCTCGTCCTCCCAGCCCCAGGCCTGCCGGTCGATCAGCTCGGGGGTGAGCTTGCCGTCGGGGGTGGGGACGGTGAGCAGCTTGAGGCCGCCCATCCGCTCCGGCGCGCCGCCCTCGTCCACGTTGATGTGGGCGGTCTCGGCGCAGACGACGGCGCCCCAGCGGTCGGTGAGCGCCTGGAGGGCCGTCACGTTCGCCCCGGTCCCGTTGAAGACCGGGAAGGCTTCGGCGGTGGGGCCGAAGTGGCTGTGCATGATCCGCTGGAGGTGCTCGGTGTACTGGTCCTCGCCGTAGGCGACCTGGTGGCCGCCGTTGGCGAGGGCGAGGGCCGCGAGGACCTCGGGGTGGGCGCCGGCGTAGTTGTCGCTGGCGAAGCCCCGGACCGACGGGTCGTGGTGACGACGTGCGTCGGTCCTGGGGCCGAGTGCCGCGGTCACGGCTTGGGGGTCAGCCACAGACGCTGTCCATTCACTTCCTGGGCGGGCTTGTCCCAGAGCCCGGCGATCTCGTCGGCCAGGTCCTTGACGTCGGTGAAGCCCGCGAACTTCGCGTTGGGGCGTTCGGCGCGCATCGCGTCGTGCACCAATGCCTTGATCACCAGGATGGCAGCCGCCGCCTGCGGGCCCTCGTCGCCCCCCAGCTTGCGGAACGAGTCGGCCATGGCGAGGGTCCAGGCCTCGGCGGCCGCCTTGCCGGCGTTGTACGCGGCGTTGTTGGCGACCGGCTTGTGGGCGCCGGACTGGCTGATCAGGGCGTACCGGCCGCGCCCGCCGGCGCGCAGCAGCCCGTCGTGGAAGGCGAGCGAGGTGTGCTGGACCGTGCGGATCAGGAGCTTCTCCAGGAAGTCCCAGTCCTTGAGGTCGGACTCCGTGAAGGAGGGGGCGCCGCGCCAGCCGCCGACGAGGTGGACCAGGCCGTCGATCCGGCCGAACTCCTTCTCGGTCTTCGCCGCCCAGTCGCGCGTGGCGTCCAGGTCGAGGAGGTCGACGGTGTCGCCGACGACCTTGGCGCCGCCGTGCGCGTAGCGGGCGGCGTCGACAGCCTCCGCGAGGCGCGCCGGGTCGGCGTCGGAGGCGACGACCGTCGCGCCCGCCTCGGCGAGACGCAGCAGCGCCGCGCGGCCGGCGGGACCGGCCGCGCCGGCGACCGCGATGACGGCGCCGTCGAGCGGACCGCCGTTTCCGTTGCTGATCATGGGCGACGCCTCCTCCATGCTCTCGTTGAGGTCGCTCACGCGGCGGCCCGCGCGGTGCTCGGGACGTCGGCGGCGGTGATCCCCTTGGTGTCGGCGATCACGCCCTTCAGCTTCTTGGCGAGGGCCTCAAAGAACATGCTGAGCGGAAACTCGTCCGGAAGCACGTCGTCGACGAGCTTGCGGGGCGGCAGGGAGAGGTCGAGGGCGTCGGGACCCTTGGCCCACTTCGAGCCCGGGTGCGGGGCGAGGTAGGTGGAGACGAACTCGTACGCCTTGAACCAGTGGACCAGCTTCGGGCGGTCGATGCCCTCGCGGTAGAGGGTCTCGATCTCGGAGCAGAGGCGGTTGGTGACCTCGGGGGCGCGGTCCCAGTCGATCCTGAGGATGTTGTCCGTCCAGCGCACCACGTCGTTCTTGTGGAGGTACGCGAAGAGGAGCTGGCCGCCCAGACCGTCGTAGTTGCGGTTGCGGTCGCCGGTGAGCGGGAAGCGGAACATCCGGTCGAAGAGGACGGCGTACTGCACGTCACGGCCGTGCGCGTTGCCCTCGGCCTCCAGCTTCACGGCCTCCTTGAAGGCGGTGAGGTCGCAGCGGAGCTCCTCCAGGCCGTACATCCAGAACGGCTGGCGCTGCTTGATCATGAAGGGGTCGAAGGGCAGGTCACCGCGGCTGTGGGCGCGGTCGTGGACCAGGTCCCAGAGCGCGAAGGCCTGCTGGCAGCGCTGCTGGTCGCCGAGCATGACGGCGATGTCCTCGGGGAGCTTCACGCCGAGGGTCTCGACGGCGGCCTCGGTGACCTTGCGGAAGCGCGCGGCCTCGCGGTCGCAGAAGATGCCGCCCCAGGTGAAGCGCTCCGGGACCTCGCGGACGGCGACGGTCTCCGGGAAGAGGACGGCCGAGTTGGTGTCGTAGCCGGCGGTGAAGTCCTCGAAGGTGATGCCGCAGAAGCCCGGGTTGTCGTAGCGGGTGCGCTCCAGCTCGGAGAGCCACTCCGGCCAGACCATGCGGAGGACGACGGCCTCGAAGTTGCGGTCCAGGTTGCCGTTCTGCGTGTACATCGGGAAGAGCACGAGGTGCTGGAGCCCGTCGGCGCGGCCGGCGGCCGGGTGGAACTCCATGAGGGAGTCCAGGAAGTCCGGGACGGCGAAGCCGCTCGCGACCCACTTGCGCAGGTCGGCGACGAGGGCGCGGTGGTAGGCGCCGTCGTGCGGGACGAGCGGGGAGAGCTGCTCGACGGCCGCGACCAGACGGTCCACGGTCAGCTCGACGAGCGCGCGGGCGGGGGCGCCCTCGGCGTCGAAGTCGATGGAGCCGTCCGCGGACTGCCAGGGACGGATCTCCTCCACGGCATTCTTGAGCTCGGCCCAGGCCGGGTGGTCGATCACACGGGCTTCGGTGGATATCCCCCCACCGGTCACGTCCTGCACAAGAATTTCCGTCATGCCTCTTCCTCCACAGGAGAACCTTGCGTCAAGACAACGTAACCATTGACGCTTCGTTCCCACAAGGGGAGGCAAGAGAAATTATCCTGCGCGACCCCCCTGGCGGCAGAAGTTTTTCCTGTCCGCCAGGGTCGAGGCCGCCCTTCCGCCGGACGGATCAGTTCAGCGGCTTGATCAGCAGCTCGAACTCCAGGTCGTCCCGCTGGGGCAGTCCGAAGCGCTCGTCGCCGTAGGGGAAGGGGGTCGTCCGGCCGGTGCGCCGGTAGCCGCGCCGCTCGTACCAGGCGATCAGCTCCTCGCGGACGGAGATCACCGTCATGTGCATCTCCCGCACGTCCCACAGCTCGCGCACCCGGCGCTCGGCCTCCGCGATGATCTGCTTGCCCAGGCCCGCGCCCTGCAGCTCCGGACGGACCGCGAACATGCCGAAGTAGGCGGCCTCGCCCCGGTGCTCCAGCTGGCAGCAGGCGACCAGCTCGCCGTCCCGCTCCACGACCAGGAGCCGGCTGCCGGGGGCGGTGATGACCTCGGTCACGCCCTCGGGGTCGGTGCGCTGCCCCTGGAGGAGGTCCGCCTCCGTCGTCCAGCCGCCCCGGCTGGCGTCGCCCCGGTAGGCCGACTCCACGAGCGGGACGAGGGCCGGGACGTCGTCGAGGACCGCATCGCGGTAGCTGATCCGGCCGGTCTCCTGGGACGTGGCGGTGTCCATGTAACGGGGCTCCCCTCGGGCTCTGACGATCGGCGTGCGCGATCGTTCCGAGCCTAACGCGCGCCTCTTTCGCTCCCCTCGTACACCTGTGCGCGCCCGTGCGCCCGCGTGCGGCGCCGGGGAGGCGGGCATTCCTCCCTGGAGGGGCGGCGTCGAGGGGGAGGTGTGCCGTGCACGGACCGGCTCTGTCCGGGTGGCTGCTGGTCGCGCTGTGCGCGGCGACGGGTGCGTACTGCCTGCTGCGGACGCGCGTCTGCGAGGGCGAGGAGCGGCGGGCCGCGGTCGGCGAGGCGGTGATGGGGTTCGGGATGGCGGCCATGGCGCTGCCGGCCGCGGTCCTGACCCCGCCGGAGTGGGGCTGGACGGTGTACGCGGCGGTGTTCGGCGCGGCGGCGCTGCACGGCCTGCTGGCGGCCCGGCACGGCGGCCACCATCTGCACCATCTGGTGGGCTCGCTCGCCATGGTCTACATGGCGGTCGCGATGGCGGCGCCCGGCGCGGCGGGGGCGCACGCGGGGCACACGGCGGGGACGGCGGGCGGCATACCGGTGCTCACGGGCGGGCTCCTCCTCTATTACGTGGTGTACGTGCTCCGCTCGGGAGCCCGGCTCGTGCCGGTGACGGCGACCGGCGGGAGAGGCGGAGACGCGGCCCGGACGGCCGGCGGGAGCGGCACGGGCACGGCCTGGGCGCCTTCCGGGAGGGGTACGGACGCGGCCTGGGCCGCCGTCGGCGGGGGGCGCGCCTGGGCGTCCCGGCCGGAGCTGGCGCACGCCTGCCGGCTGTCGATGGCGCTCGCGATGCTCGCGATGCTGGTGACCCTGTGACGTTCCCCGGAGACCTCGTGGGATCCGGCCCGGCGGCAGCGGCTTCCGGCCAACCAAACCGTGGCGTACGTCACTTGCCGCCCGCGCCCATACCCCGGCGAGTACCGCGCTCATAGGCTGACGCCCATGTGGGTCTCCCTCGCGCTGTTCCTGCTCGGCGTCCTGACCGCCGTCGCGGCCCCCAGGCTGCTGTCCCGAGCCGACTGGGTGGAGCGAGAACCCGTGGTGGCCCTGTGGGTGTGGCAGTGCGTGGTGGCCGCGGTGCTGGTCAGCTTCGCGCTCTCCATGACGTTCAGCGCGTCCACGGCGTGGCAGGCCGTGCGGGGACACGTCTTCGCGGGCGCGCCGCACGCGGTGGTCGACGCGTACGAACTCGGCACGTCCGGGCCCTGGTCCGCGGTGCTCGCGGTGGTCCTGGCCGCCGGCGGGCTCTGGTCGGGGGCGATGCTGGGCCGGGAGATCGGCCGGGCCCGCGCCCGGCGCCGCCGGCGCCGCTGTGAGCTGCTCGTCCGCGCGCCCCTGCTGCCCGGCGAGCGTCCGGGCAGCGAGCGGCTCGTCGTCCTGGAGGGCGAGCGGGCGGACGCCTGGTGGATGGCCGGCTCCGCGCCCCAGCTGGTCATCACGACGGCGGCGCTGCGACGATTGAAGGGACGTCAGCTGGACGCGGTCCTGGCGCACGAGCAGGGCCACGCCCGGGCGCGGCACGACTGGCTGCTGCACTCCTCGGCGGCGCTGGCCGCCGGGTTCCCGGGGATCCCGGTCTTCGCGGCCTTCCGCGAGGAGATGCACCGCCTGGTGGAACTGGCCGCCGACGACGTGGCCTCGCGCCGCTTCGGGCGGCTGACGATCGCGCTCGCCCTGGTCGAACTCAACGAGGACCGGGGCGTCTTCGGCCCCGGCCCGGCGCACGACGCCGATCTGCCGCAGCGGGTGAACCGGCTGCTCACCGCGGCCCCCCGCCTCACCGCCGGGCGCCGGCTCCGGCTGACGGCGGCCGCGTCCCTGGTGCCCGTGGTCCCCGTCCTCGTGGCCTTCGTCCCGGCGCTCCGCGCACTGGGATAGCGGCCGGTGACAGCCCGCACTGCGGCCCGGGTCCCGGCGGCGACGCGCACGGGCCGTCCGAAGAACCGTGCGGAGCGGATCGTCGGGCAGGATCGGCGCATGCGCTCCTCCGCCGTGGCCTCCGGAGTCCTGGCCCTGACCCTGCTCGTGCTCGTGGCGGTGGGATGGCCCCCGCTGCTCTCCTTCGACCGTTCGGTCGCCGAGGCGCTCCATCGCAGCGCCCTCGCCCATCCGGGCTTCACCGAGGTCAACCGCGTCCTGACGGACTGGGTGTGGGACCCCTGGACGATGCGTGCCCTGGCCGCGGCCGCCGCGGTGGTGCTGTGGCGGCGGCGGGAGCGGCGGGCGGCCCTGTGGGTGGCGGGGACGAGCCTGCTGGCCGTCGGCTCCCAGCAGGCCCTCAAGGCGCTGGTGGGGCGGGAGCGGCCGCACTGGGCCGAGCCCGTCGACTCGGCGCGGTACGCCGCCTTCCCGTCGGGCCACGCGATGACGGCGACGGTCACCTGCGGGCTGCTGCTGTGGGTGCTCGCCCTGCACTGGCGGGACGAGTGGCGCGGCTGGGGCACCCTGGCGGGCGCGGCCGTCGTCTCGGTGCTCGGGGTGGGCTGGACCCGGGTCTACCTGGGCGTGCACTGGCCCTCGGACGTCCTGGAGGGCTGGCTGCTGGGCTGGTGCTGGGTGGTCGTGGCGGTGCTCACGTACCGGTGGAGCGAGCGGCGCGGAGCGGTGGGCCCCTCCCCCGGCGACGACGGTGGTGCCGGGAGCGGCGGGAGCAGAATGGGAGAAGGACGATGAAGCCGTCTGTTCTGGACGATCCCCCGTGTCGCCCAGAACAGACGGCATCCCCGTCGGCATGCCACACGGGCATGCCGACGGGATGCGCCGAGTATATTGGCCGGCAGCCAGTCAACGCAGGAGTCCAGCATGTCCCCGCGTAGCCCATCGGTCAATGAAGAGCTTCGGCGCAGGTCGCGGGAGCGGATTCTCCAGGCCACCGTGGAGCTGGTCGACGCCCACGGCTACGAGGCGACCACGCTCGGCGACATCGCGGAGCGGGCCGGTACGGCGCGGGGGCTGATCTCGTACTACTTCCCGGGCAAGCACGTGCTGCTCCAGGCGGCGGTGCACCGGCTGATGCACCTGACCCTGGAGGAGGCGCTGGAGCGGGAGCCGCGCACGGAGGACGGCCGGGAGCGGCTGGCGCGGGCGATCGACGCGATCCTGGGGCTCGCGGTGACCCGGCCCACGCTGATGCGGACCCACATGGCGGGCATCCTGCAGGCCGCCGGGTTCGTGCAGTGCGAGGAGCAGCAGCGGCTGGCCTTCCTGCTGCGGGACACGGTCGTGCGGTACGGCTCCGCGGACGTGGACACGGACTATCCGCTGCTGCGCGCCCTGCTGATGGGTGCGGTGGTGGCGGTGCTGCTGCCGGGGGCTCCGATGCCGCTGGGGCGGCTGCGGTGGGAGCTGTTCCAGCGGTACGGGCTGGACTGGGAGGCCGGAGCGCCGCCGGACGGGGGTCCGCCCGGCGGCACTCCGGCGCTCGGGCCGTCAGCCGGCCGTCACGTCGCCGGTCAGTCGTCGAGGTCGAAGTAGTCCGGCTGGGTCTGGACGTTGAGCCGGTCCATCCGGATCCGCTTCGCCGGGTCCGTACGACGGTCGGAGAGCTTCAGGACGTCGAAGCCCTTCGCGATGTCGTTCGAGTAGATGTGGCCGTTGTAGTAGTACGCGGACCACGAGCCGCCCGTCGCCATGGTGGTGGCGGACAGCGGACCGCGCTCGAAGTAGGCGATCTCCTTCGGGGCGGAGGAGTCGGTGAAGTCCCAGACGGAGACGCCGCCCTGGTACCAGGCCTGGACCATGAGGTCCTTGCCCTTGACCGGGATCAGCGAGCCGTTGTGGGCGACGCAGTTCTCGGTGTCGGCCTGGTGGCGCGGGATCTTGAAGTAGCTGCGGAAGACGAGCTTGCGCCGGTCGCCCTTGCCGACGATGTCGTAGATGCCGTCGGCGCCGCGGTTCGGGCCGACCTGGGCGTTGCAGGTGGCCGCGCCGCCGCCGCCGAGCTCGTCGGTGAAGACGACCTTGTTCGCCTTCTGGTTGAAGGTCGCGGAGTGCCAGAACGCGAAGTTGACGTTGTCCTGGACCTGGTCGATGACCCGCGGGTGCTCGGGGTCCTCGATGTCGAAGAGGATGCCGTCGCCCATGCAGGCGCCGGCCGCGAGGTTCTCGCTCGGCAGGACGGTGATGTCGTGGCAGCCGGTGGTCTTGGAGACGCCCGGGTTGGTGGGCGCGCCCGGGTTTCCGCCGCCGTCCGGGCCCTCGCCCGGGAAGAGGACGGGGAAGTTGACGACCGCGGCCTGCTCGGGCGCCTTGCGGGGCACCTTGATGACGGAGATGCCGTCGTGCGGGGGCTGGCAGTCGGGGAAGGCGGCGTTGGGCGAGTAGGAGGAGACGTAGATGTACACGTTCTTGCCCTTGGGCAGGATCGTGTGGGTGTGGGAACCGCAGTTGGTCTCGACGGCGGCGACGTACTTCGGGTTGGCGATGTCGCTGATGTCGAAGATCTTCATGCCCTCCCAGGACTCCTTGACCGAGGCGGGCTGCGTCGTGCTGGCGCACGAGTTGTCGCTCCGGGAGGAGTCGGTGGAGAGGAAGAGCAGGTTCCCGGAGACGGAGACGTCGTTCTGGGAGCCCGGGCAGAGGACCTGCGCGACGGTCTTCGGGGCCTTCGGGTCGCTGATGTCGAAGATCCGGAAGCCGTCGTAGTTGCCGGCGAAGGCGTACTTGCCCTGGAAGGCGAGGTCCGAGTTGAGGCCCTTGAGCGCGTCCTTGGGGACGTTCGCGAGGTGTTCGATGTTCTGGCTGTGGACGATCTCGTCCACGCCGGGTATCTCGCCGTTCCGGATGGCCGAGCGCGCCTCGGCGGCCTGCTGCGAGGAGACCGTGCCCTGTGCGGGGCCGGCGTCTCCGGGGTCGGGGGTGGCGACCGCGGGGCCTGCCACGAGCAGTGTGGCCAGCAGCCCGGCGGCGGCCGATGCCACACCCAGACGTCTGAACCGGGCCCGCGGGTCGCGTGTGCCGGACGTGCCATGCGGGGTACGCAACGAAGTCACTCCGTCCTCCCTGGTATCCGTTCAGCTTTGAACGGGTGCTGCACCCCGGCAGTATCTTCCGTGGCATGCGCAGATCAACAGATGGCAACACAGCCTTAATGAAGGTTTTTGATCGGCCCCTTCGAGAAAAGTGCTAGGAACGGTCACCGTCCCCGCAAGAACCCCTGGAGGTCGCGTTGTTGATCCGCCGTCAGCGTGCCGTCGTCGCCGCGGCCCTGTCCGCCGTCGCCGTACTCGCCCTGGGCGCCTGCGAGTCGGCCCCCGACCAGGGCGCGCCCCGGGCCGGGGGTTCGGCCGGCCCCGCGGTGGTGGCGCCGGGGAAACCCGGGGAGCCGGCCCGGCGGATATCCCCCGAGGAGGCCGCGCGACTGCTCCCCGACGAGAGCCCGAACGGCGCGGACTTCCGCTACGTGCAGATGATGACCGCGCACCACCGGCAGGCCCTGACGATGACGGCGCTGGTCCCGGGGCGGGCGTCCTCGCCCCGGGTGAGGAAGGTGGCCGAGCGGATCGCGGCGGCGCAGCGGCCGGAGATCGACGCGATGGAAGGTTGGCTGAAAAACAACGGTGGCCCGCGCGAACAGGGTGCCCACGACCACCACTCGATGCCGGGCATGGCGACCGAGGCCCAGTTGGAGGAGTTGCGGGACGCGAAGGGCAAGGCCTTCGACGAGCTCTTCCTGAAGCTGATGATCGCGCACCACGAGGGGGCCGTGACGATGGCCGCCGAAGTGCTGAGCGAGGGGAACAACGTCCTCGTGGAGGAGATGGCGAACGACGTGATCGCCCAGCAGACCTCGGAGATCGACCGGATGCGCTCGCTGTAGGCGCGCCTGGAGGCGGGAGGGGGCCGGACGTCAGCCGGCCCCCTTCTCGCGTTTCACCGGGTGCGGGCCGTCAGGCCGCCTTCCCCTCGCGCCCCGCCCGGGCGCGGGCCGTCAGACCGTCTCCCCCTCGCGCCCCGCCTGGGCGCCGGCGGCGGACAGGACGGAGTCGAGGAGGCCGGGGAAGAGGGCGTCGAGGTCGCTCCTGCGCAGGCAGTTGAGCTTGGTCGTGCCCTGGTACATCTGCTGGATGACGCCGCTCTCGCGGAGGACCCGGAAGTGGTGCGTGGTCGTGGACTTGGTGACCGGGAGGTCGAAGTACGAGCAGCTGAGTTCGGTCTCCTCGCGCGCCAGGTCCCGCACGATCCGCAGGCGCACGGCGTCCGAGAGGGCGTGCAGCACCTCTTCGAGGCGGATCTGGTCGCGCGCGGGGTGCTCGAGGACGCGCGGGCTGGTGGTGGTCGTCATGGCGGCGGCTCCACTTCATCCGGGATGCGCACCATTGTACGAGAGTCCTCGTAGTTTGACAGATGCCGTACTACGATGGGTATCGTACGAGCACCTTCGAGGCATCCCGAAACGGAGTCCTTCATGAGCGTCGCCCTGTTCGAGCCGTACACCCTGCGTTCCCTGACCGTGCCCAACCGGGTCTGGATGGCACCCATGTGCCAGTACTCGGCGGAGACGAGCGGACCGAACGCGGGCGTCGCCGGCGACTGGCACTTCGCCCACTACGCGGCCCGCGCCACCGGCGGCGCCGGACTGATCCTCGTCGAGGCGACCGCCGTCTCCCCCGAGGGCCGCATCAGCCCGGCCGACCTCGGCCTCTGGAACGACGCCCAGATCGAAGGACTGCGGCGCATCTCCGGCTTCCTCAAGGAGCACGGCACCGTGCCCGGCATCCAGATCGGACACGCCGGACGCAAGGCCTCCACCAACCGCCCCTGGGTGGGCCGCGGCCCGGTCGGGCCCGCCGAGGGCTGGCAGCCCGTCGGCCCCAGCCCGGTGGAGTTCGCCGAGGGCTACCCCGTGCCGACCGAACTGACCGTGGAGCGCATCCGGGAGATCACCGGGCAGTTCGCGGACGCGGCCCGGCGCGCCCTGACCGCCGGGTTCGAGGTCCTGGAGGTGCACGGCGCCCACGGCTACCTCATCGGCGAGTTCCTCTCCCCGCACAGCAACCACCGCACGGACGCCTACGGCGGCTCGTTCGAGAACCGCACCCGCCTCGCCCTGGAGGTCGTCGACGCCGTGCGCGCCGTCTGGCCCGAGGAACTTCCCCTCTTCTTCCGGATCTCCGCCACCGACTGGCTGGAGGAGCGGGGCTGGACGGCCGACGAGACCGTGCGCTTCGCCGCCCTGCTGCGCGAGCACGGCGTCGACCTCCTCGACGTCTCCAGCGGCGGCAACGGCGGACCGGCCGAGATCCCGGTGGGCCCCGGCTACCAGGTGCCCTTCGCCGCCCGCGTCAAGGCCGAGACCGGGCTGCCCGTCGCCGCCGTCGGCCTGATCACCGAGAGCGAGCAGGCCGAGAAGATCCTCGCCAACGGCGAGGCCGACGCGGTCCTCCTCGGCCGCGAACTGCTGCGCGACGCCTCCTGGCCGCGCCGCGCCGCCCGCGAGCTGGGAGCGCAGACCCACGCGCCGTCGCAGTACGCCTGGGCGATCTGACCGCCGGGCGGGCCGGGAGTGTCTCCGGGCGTCGTTGTCAGTGGCCGGGTGCAGACTGGCCCGTATCAGTGACAACGGCGTCCTGGAGGTGGCAGCCATGCCCGACGTGCTCCTCACCGTAGGCACCCGCAAGGGCCTCTTCGTCGGCCGGAGGCACGACGGACGATGGGAGTTCGACGATCCCGGCTTCCCCGCGCAGGCCGTGTACTCGGTCGCCATCGACACCCGGCGGCCCACCCCGCGTCTGCTCGCCGGCGGGGACAGCGCGCACTGGGGCCCCTCCGTCTTCCACTCCGACGACCTCGGCAGGACCTGGACCGAACCGGCCCGCCCCGCGGTGAAGTTCCCCGAGGACACGGGGGCCTCACTGGAGCGGGTCTGGCAGCTGCACCCTGCGCCGGAGCACTCCCCCGACGTCGTGTACGCGGGGACCGAGCCCGCCGCGCTCTTCCGGTCGGCGGACGGCGGCGAGTCCTTCGAGCTCGTCCGCCCGCTCTGGGAGCACCCGACCCGCTCCAAGTGGGTGCCCGGCGGGGGCGGCGAGGCCGTGCACACCGTCGTGACCGACCCGCGCGACCCCGACGCGCTGACGGTGGCGGTGTCGACGGCGGGGGTGTTCCGCTCGCGGGACGGCGGGGCCGCGTGGGCGCCCTCCAACCACGGGGTGTCCGCCGTCTTCCTGCCCGACCCGAACCCGGAGTTCGGGCAGTGCGTCCACAAGATCGCCCAGGACGCGGGCGACAAGGACCGGCTCTACCTCCAGAACCACTGGGGGGTCTTCCGCAGCGACGACGCGGGCGGGAGCTGGACCGACATCGGCTCGGGGCTCCCCTCCGACTTCGGCTTCGCGGTCGCCGCGCACCCGCACCGCCCCGACACGGCCTACGTCTTCCCGATCACCGCCGACTCCGACCGGGTTCCGGCGGGCCGCCGCTGCCGCGTCTACCGCACGACGGACGCGGGCGGGACCTGGGAGCCGCTGAGCCGGGGACTGCCCGAGGGCGACCACTACGGCACGGTGCTGCGGGACGCGCTGTGCACGGACGACGCGGACCCGGCGGGCGTCTACTTCGGCAACCGGAACGGCGAGGTGTACGCGAGCGCCGACGACGGGGACAGCTGGCAGCTCCTGGCGGAGCACCTGCCGGACGTGCTGTGCGTGCGGGCGGCGGTGATCTGACGGAGCCTCGCATTCCGTCACCGCCGGGCCGGAAGCCCTGCCCGGAGCGGGCCTGTCCCGCCGACCGGACGCCGCCCCGGTCGGCGGGACAGGCCCCGGGGTCTGATCCGAAGGGCAGGACACCCCCCAGGGCAGGCGCAAGTCCACCCCTAGGGCAGGCGCCAGTCCACCGGCTCGGCGCCCATGCCGAGGAGCAGCTCGTTCGTCCGGCTGAACGGGCGGGAGCCGAAGAAGCCCCGGTCCGCCGACATCGGGGACGGGTGCGCGGACTCGATCGCCGGCAGGTCGCCGAGGAGCGGGCGGGCGTTGCGGGCGTCGCGGCCCCAGAGGATCGACACCAGGGGCTTGCCCCGGGCGGCCAGCGCGCGGATGGCCTGCTCGGTCACCTCTTCCCAGCCCTTGCCCCGGTGGGCGGCCGGCTTGCGCGGGGCCGTGGTCAGGGCCCTGTTGAGCAGCAGGACGCCCTGCCGGGTCCACGGCGTCAGGTCGCCGTTCGACGGCCGGGGCAGACCGAGGTCGGTGTGCAGCTCCCGGAAGATGTTCTCCAGGCTGGGGGGCAGCGAGCGGACCTCGGGCGCGACCGAGAAGCTGAGCCCCATCGCCATCCCCGGGGTGGGGTAGGGATCCTGACCCACGATCAGGACCCGCACCTGGTCGAAGGGCTGCTGGAAGGCCCGCAGCACGTTCGGCCCGGAGGGCAGGTACGTCCGGCCCGCGGCGATCTCCGCCCGCAGGAAGTCGCCCATCGCGGAGACACGTCCCGCGACGGGGCTCAGGGCCTCCGCCCAGCCGGGCTCCACCAGTTCGTTCAAGGGTCGCGCTGTCACGGTCCGTCACTCTACCGGCCTACACCGACAGTGCCCCGCCTCCTAGACTGCCGAGCACCCTTCCGACTGCCCCGTGAGGACGGTGTGCCGTGGTCTCCGTGAACGAACCCGCGTCAGGTCTCGTCGTCGGCGTCGACTCCGGCGGTTCGGGGCTCCGCGTCGCGCTGGCCGAGGCGGCGAGCGGCGCCGTCCTGGAGACCTTCTCCTCCCGCGAGCCGGTGCGGACGGGACCGGACGGGATCTCCGCCGGGCACTTCCTGGAGCAGGTCCTGCCCGCCGTCGCCGCCCTCCGGGAGCGGACCGGCGCCCGGCCGGTCGCCGCCGCGGCCGTGGGCGCCGCCGGAATGGCGACCCTCGGCGACGAACTGCGGGCCGAACTGCCGCGCGCCTTCGAGGAGGCCTGGGGCGTACGCCGTCTCGCGCTCGCGGCCGACGCGGTCACCGCCTACGCCGGAGCGCTCGGACAGCGGCCGGGGGCCGTCGTCGCGGGCGGCACGGGCCTGATCGCACTCGGCACGGACCTGACGGCCTGGCGGCGGGCGGACGGCTGGGGGCACCTCCTCGGCGACTGCGGCAGCGGCGCCTGGATCGGCCGGGCCGGACTGGAGGCGGCAATGCGCGCGCACGACGGGCGGCGCGGGGGTTCGGCGCCGCTCCTGAGCCGGGCCGAGAAGCTCTTCGGGCCGGCGGCCGGACTGCCGGGCCTGCTCTATCCGCGTACGGACCGGCCCGCGGTGCTCGCCTCCTTCGCCCCCGAGGTGGGGCGCTGCGCCGCGGCGGATCCCGTGGCGGCCGGCATCCTCGCGCGGGCCGGCGCCCACATCGCCGAGGCCGCCGAGGCCGTGTGCCCGGCGGAGCCGGGCGCCCCGGTGGCCCTCACCGGCGGGCTCTTCAGGATGGGCGAGCCCCTGCTGGCGCCGCTCCGGTCCGCGCTCGGGGAGCTGCTGCCGGGCGCCCGGACGGCGGAGGCGGCGGGAGACCCGCTCGCCGGGGCGGTCGCCCTCGCCGCCGCGCTCGCCACCGGCACCCTGCGCCTGCCGGAAGACCCGTCGCTGCTCCGCCTGTTCGGCGCCGGAGCGGCGTAGGCGGGGCCGTCCGCCCAGGTGGGAGGCGGTGCGCGGGAACGGGAGGAGGCGCGCGCGGGGCGACGGGGAGAAGGAAACGGAACCGGGGCCGGGGCGGCAGCGAAAGGATGACGGAAGGGAAGCCCGGTTCGAGAGCGGACATAGGGGGACGGAAGGCACGTGACCGCACCTCAGCCAACGGCGCGACAGGTGAAACCAGTAGCATGCGGCGCCATGAGCTCCCCCACTGGGCCTGCTTCCGGCCTGCCTGTACGAATGCCTCGACCCCGCCAGTCCGGGCGGCACCGTCGCCCCGAACCCGCGGCGGCGCCCGAGGGCGCTCCCGCACTGGTTCTCGCCGTGCCCGGCGCGCCGTCCGACGCCATACGCGCGCTGGCCGAGGAGGTCGTGAGCATCGCCCGCTCCGAGCTGCCCGGCCTGGAGGCCGCGATCGGCTTCCTGGAGGGCGACGACAACGAGTTCCCCTCGCTCGCGTCCGTCCTCACGGCGGCCGCCGCGCTGCGCACCGAGCGGTACGAGCTGGCCCTGGCCGCCGGCCGCGAGGCCACCGCCCCGACGGGCCCCGCCGCGGTCGTCGTCCCGCTGCTCGCGGGCCCGGACAGCGCCCAGATGCGCCAGGTGCGCCAGGCCCTGATGGACGGCGGCAACACCGCCGAGCTGACCGAGGTCCTCGGCCCGCACCCGCTGCTCGCCGAGGCGCTGCACGTGCGCCTCTCCGAGGCCGGTCTGGCCCGCGCCGACCGCGCCCGGCTGTTCACGGTGGCGACGGCCGCCGACGGCATCATCCTGGCCACGGTCGGTGGCGAGGAGGCCGTGCAGGCCGCCGGGATCACCGGCATGCTGCTCGCCGCGCGCCTCGCCGTCCCGGTGATGGCCGCCGCCCTCGACCAGGAGGGTTCCATCGCCTCCGTGGCCGAGCAGCTGCGCGCCGCCGGTGCGGAGCAGCTGGCCCTCGCCCCGTACCTGATCGGCCCCGAGCTGGCCGACGGTCTCCTCGACGAGGCGTCGAAGGAGGCCGGGTGCGCCGCCGCCGAACCGCTGGGCGCCTACCCGGCCATCGGCAAGCTGGTGCTCTCGCAGTACACGGCCGCGCTGGGCATCGCGCCGCAGCAGCCGCAGGGCGCCCCGTCGCTCTGAGGCCCGCCGCCTGAGGCCCGCCTCGCCGTGGACCGCCTCGCCGCGGGGCCGCCTCGCTCGGAGGCCCGCCCTCCGAGGCGCCCGGCCTCGCGTCATACGGCCTCGCGTCATACGGCCTCGCGGCGTACGGAAGGGCCCGCTCCGGATTCGTCCGGTGCGGGCCCTTCGTCGTGTCCCGGGAGGGTCCGGGGACTCAGCCGAGGACGACGCAGGAGGCCGCGGGGGCCTCGATCGCGCCGGCGCGCGACGGGATCCCGGTCTCCGGGTCGAGGGTGAACCAGGTGACGTCCCCGGAGCGCTCGTTCGCCGCGTACAGGCGCCGCCCGGAGGGGTCGAGGGTCAGGTCGCGAGGCCAGGTGCCGCCGCAGGGCACGGTGGCGACGAGACCGGCCTCGGCGCCGTCGGCCCCGAGGGCGAGCACGGCGAGGGTGTCGGCGCCGCGCACGGCGGCCCAGAGGAAGCGGCCGTCGGGGGCGACGACCACCTCGGAGGGGTAGCAGGGCCCGGTGGTGCCCTCGGGGACGACGGGGGTCTCCCGGAGCGGTTCGAGGACGCCCCGCGCGGCGTCCCAGCGGCAGACCGTGAGGGTGGGCTCCAGCTCGTTCAGGACGTACGCGTGCGTGCCGGCCGGGTGGAAGGCGAGGTGGCGCGGCCCGGCGCCGGGGCGCAGCGCGGTCTCGCCGTGCAGGGCGAGCTCCCCGGTCGCGGGGTCGAGCGCGCAGATCCGTACGGAGTCGGTGCCGAGGTCCACGCTGACGACCCAGCGGCCGCTGGGGTCGGGGAGCACCTGGTGGGCGTGCGGGCGGCTCTGGCGGTCGGCGACGGGGCCGCTGCCCTCGTGCCGCAGGACCGCCGTGGCGGGGCGGGCGGTGCCGTCCCCGGCCAGGGGCAGGGCGGTGACGCTGCCGGAGGTGTAGTTGGCGGTGAGGAGATGTCCGGCGGCGAGCGCCAGATGGGTCGGACCGGCGCCGTCGACGGGCACGGGGGCGCCGAGCGGCCGGGGCGCGGGGCCGGTGACGTCGAAGGCGGCGACGGCGCCCGCCTCGGTCTCGGACACGGCGTGGAGCACGGACCCGGCGAGGGCGAGGAAGGAGGGGTCGGCGACGGCGTCGCTGCCGCCGGTGACGGTCAGCGCGCCGGTCTCCTCGTCCACGTCGGCGGCGAGGACGCCGCGGCCGCCCGCCGTGGTGAAGGAGCCGATGTACGCCCGTACCCCGCTCCGGCCTCGGACCGTCCCTGTGCCGCCCACGGCGCCTCCCCTGTCCCCGGGCCGGTCGCGGTCGACCGGCCGTCGTCTCGTCGGGCCGACGGTAGCAGGCGGTCTAGACCATAAGGGGGAGATCGGGCCTGTGGGGAGGTCGGGCCTCGGTGCTCGGAGGCGGCGGAGAACTCGGAGCTTCGGAGACGGGGGATGTTTCGGGGACGGAGGATGTTCCGGGGACGGAGGGCGCTTCAGGAACGGCGGATGCCTCAGGACCGGAGGACGTCTCAGGACCGGAGGATGCCTCAGGACCGGAGGACGTCTCAGGACCGGAGGATCCACGCGCCGGGCGGGGTCCGCAGCGGGGCGTCCAGCTCCGTGAGCACGCGCGCGAGCCCGCTCGCGTGGGCGAGAGCCGGGGCGCCGGCGTGGGCCGGGTTCTCGATCCTGAGGTGACCGTCCGGCTCCACCGCGGCCCCTCCGCGAGAGGTGAGGGCCTCCACGGCGGCTTCGACCCGCCAGCAGGCGGCGGCCAGGCGGGCGTCGTGACCGGCGTCCGGGTCGGCGGCGACGGCGACCAGCCCCCGCACCTCGCCGGCCGCTTCGTCGAGGAGCGCGAGGACTCGGCGCGCCCGCTCCTTCCTCCCCCTGAACGGGGTCAGCGGGTGCACCAGCGGGGCCAGCGAGAGCCGCACGCGCCCGAGGAGCGCCTCCAGCTCGGCGGCGTGCGGCGTCGGGTCGGCGGCCTCCTCGCCGGCCAGCCGGCGGACGGCCGCCGAGGTGGCGGACCGGACGCAGAGGAGCGCTCGCTGGATCCACGCGTCGTTCGTCGTGTGCGTCCGGACGGGCAGGACCAGCGTCACGGCGAGGCCCGCGCACACGGCCCCGACGCAGGTCTCGGTCACGCGCAGGAGGAGCAGCGCGCCGTCCAGGACCCCCAGCAGGCCGTAGAGCAGGCTGGCCATGACGGTGACCGCCAGGATCATCCAGCTGTACGAGACGGGGGCGGCGTAGAAGATCCCGAACACGCACAGGGCGACCAGCAGGGCGGTGACGACGGGCGCGCCCCCCAGCGGGACGGCGATCAGGAATCCGGCGGCGATGCCGGTGACGGTGCCGAGGACGCGGCGGAAGCCCCGTACGAGCGTCTCGCCCCGCGAGGCCGTGTTGACGAAGATCCACCAGACGGTGCCGACGGCCCAGTACCAGCGCTCCTCCGAGAGGAACTGGCCGATGACGAGGGCCGCCCCCGAGGCGACGGAGACCTGGACGGCCTGGCGGGTGGTGGCCCGGGCGAGCCCCGTCCCGGGCAGGGCGGCGGGCACGGCCGGCGGCGGGACCCGGCGCTCGATGGGCCACAGCACGAAGCGCACGACCGCGACCGCGCCCAGGGCGATGCCGATGGCCGCGTACAGCTCGGGGAGCTGGGCGGGCAGGGCGTGCAGGAACTGGGTCACGAAGAACTGCATGAAGGCGAAGATGCCGAGCGCGTGCCCGCGCGGTCCCCAGCGGCGCGCGTAGACGCCGGCGAAGATCACCAGCAGCCAGAGCGCGTCGCGCAGGAGCGGCACGCCGTGCAGGAGGGCCGCGAGGGCCAGCACGGGGAAGCCGACCGTCGGCAGCAGGGCGGTGGTGACGGCCTGACGGCGCACCGAGGGGTCGGCGACCGTGAAGAGGGCGAGCAGCGCGGCGAGGCCGGCGGTGATGGACGCGATGAGGGACAGGCCGGACAACTCGGCCAGGGCGACCGCGAGCGCGACGCCGAGGACGGCGCGGAGCGAGGTCCGGAGCCGGACGAGCCCCGGATCCGGGGCCATGAAGTACTTCTGCACGGCGGCCAATTCCGCCCCCCTTGATCTGTCCCTCACCGCGCGCGAGGTTCCCCTGGGGTGGTGGGGGCTCGGGCACGACGAAAGCACCGCGGGCCGGTCCGGCCTCGTCGCCGGACGGCGCTGCGGCGCCGAAGATGTGTGATGGCTACAAGGATAGACGGAGGAGGGTGCGGCGGCTCAACCGACGGACGAAAGGGTGGGCCAACGGCCCACCGGAACGGCGGGAAGGGTGACCGGAAGGAGCCATTGGCCCACACCCCCGGACCGGTCGGCCGACGACACGCGGATCCCCCGACCGCCGTCCCCTCTCGACCCTGCGTCGCCCCCGGCCGCCGTCCCCTGCATGCCGCCCCCGCTTGGACACCGTCCCCGCTCAGCTCTCAGACACCGTCCCCGTCCCCGTCTTGGACGCCGTCCCCGCTCAGTTCGGCCCAGACGGTCTTGCCGCCGTCGACGTACCGCACGCCCCAGTTGTCCGCGAGGGAAGCGCAGATCAGGAGGCCGCGGCCGCCCTCGTCGACGGCTTTGGCGTGGCGGAGGTGGGGCGCGGCCTGGCCGGCGTCGCTCACCTCGCAGGTCAGGGACGGGCCGTCGGCGATGAGGCGGAGGACGACCGGGGCGGCGCCGTGGCGGAGGGCGTTGGTGACGAGCTCGCTGACGACGAGCGTCACCGCGAACGGGTCGGCGGGATGGTTCCACCGCCGGAGCTGTTCCTCGACGTGGGCCCGCGCCGTCCCCACGGCGGACAGGTCGTGGGGGATCTCCCATCGGGCCAGTTCGTCCGGCGGCAGGTGGCGGGTGCGGGCGACGAGCAGGACCCGGTCGGGGGCGAGGAGCCGTTCCACGTCGTCGGCCATCGCCTCCGGGTCGCGGCCCGGGTGGGCGAGGGCGGCCATGAGGTCCTCCGTCCGGGGCTCCTCGCCGTCGGACGCCAGACAGAGGGTGCTGCCCTCGGGCAGGTGGAGCGTCGCGCAGGCGAACGGCGGGCCCTCGCCACCCAGCAGGGGCCCGTCGTCGAGCGGCCGGGTGTCCGCCGTCCCGTCGGGGTGGACGACGACGAACAGGGAGGAGCCGGCGCGCGCGATGTCGAGCCGCCCGTCGACGGGGTCGTGGACGGCGACCGTGCAGCCGGCGGTGGGGTGGGCGTCGGAGGGCGGCACGCCGGACACGCCGCCGGGCGACGCCTCGCCGCCCCCGGCCGGGCCGCCCCCGCCCGGACCGCCCCCGATCAGGCCTTCCGCCGCAAGGCCCTCCGTGGCGAGGCCTTCTGCCGCCAGGCCCGCCACGGCGAGGTGCTCCGCGGCAAGGCCCTCCGCCGCGAGCCGGAGGGTGGTCGCGTGGAGGCGGGCGAGCAGTTCGTGCGGGTCGAGGTCGAGCGTGGTCAGGCTGTGGACGGCGGTGCGCAGCCGGCTCATGGTGGCGACGCCGCCGGACCACGGGGACTCCACCTGTCCCACGACGAGGGCGACGCGCGCACCCGGCAGGGGGATCACGTCGCACCAGGAGCCGGCGCCGCTGCCGCCGGGCCGGTGGCGGCCGGCCACGTCGACGGCGCGCTGGGTGGCCTCCTCCTTGGGCGGCGGCCAGCTCTGCAGGGCGGTCATGACGATGTGCTCGCGGGTGTACCGGAGGGCGTTCTCCATGCAGTTGGCGGTACGGGACGCGAGGGCGTCGGCGAGGGCGTGGTCCTCGGGACCGTACGGCTCCGCGTCGGCGAGGCGCTGGAAGGCGACCGCGCCGAAGATCTGCCCGCGCACGGTCAGCGGCACCACGAGGCGCGTCGCCCGCTCGTCGCTCGTCGCCGCCGGAGGGAGCGGACGGGCGGGCGTCGGCTCCCCGTCCCCGAAGATCCCCGGCAGCAGCACGGCGCCGGCCGGCGGGCACTCCGGTCCGGTCCCCGTGCCGCCGGTGGCGGTGCAGCGCAGCAGCGGGACCGTGTCCGGGGGCTGGAGGGCCGGATCCCGCCCCCGGAGGACGGCGTCCGTGAGGGCGACCACGACGGAGTCGGCGAACGCCGGCACGGTCACGTCGACGAGCTCCCGTGCGGTGCGCTCCACGTCGAGGCTGGTGCCGATCCGCTCGTGCGCCTCGTGCAGGAGCCGCAGGCGGGCGTGGGCCTGTTCGCGGTCGGTGACGTCGGTGCTGGTCACGACCACGCCGAGCACCCGGCCCGTGTCGTCCTGGAGACGGTGGGCGGAGGCGGAGTAGACGTGTTCGGTGTGTTCGGCGCCGGGCGGGTGGCCGGTGACGAGCCGCTCGGTCATGGAGCGGCCCGACTCCAGGACCGAGCGCAGGACGGCCTCGTCGACGTGCACGCCGGCGAGCGAAGCGTACGCCTCGACGGCGGGCATGCCGAGCATGCGGTCGGCGGGGATGCCGTGGAGTCCGGCGGCGACGGCGTTCACCCGGACGACCCGCAGGTCCGTGTCGAGCACGTGGACCCCGATGTCGGACTGGGTGAACACCGCGTCCAGGACGGCGTCACCCCACGCGGTCTCCGCGCTCCAGGGCTCGGCCGCCCCGGGCGGGGGCGTGCCCGCCGGATCCTGCCCGCCGTCCGTGTCCACTCGTCGTCGCTCCCGCCGGAAGTGTCCGGCCGTGCCTCAGCCGGTCCCGACGAGCCTCTCCCAGATCGCGCCGCCTCGCGAACGGAGCCTGATCGCGCCGGGATCGGGGACGGCGTCGGGGGACGGGCTTCGGGGGGCGGCTCCCGGCACGGCCGTCGTCTCCGCCGCTTCGGCCGACCGGGGGACCGCCCCGGCGGGGTGCGCACTCCTGGCGGGCCCGGGGGCGCGGCACGCCCCGGGGGCGTGGGTACAGTCGGAAACCGGGACGGACCGGGGCGGAGGAGGCCGACGGAGCATGGCGGTGGACGAGCTCGACACGCGGATCCTGCGGCTGCTGATCGAGCAGCCGAGGACCAGCGTGCGCGAGTACGCGCGGATCCTGGGGGTGGCCCGGGGCACCGTGCAGGCGAGGATCGACCGCCTGGAGCGGGACGGGGTGATCACGGCGACCGGGCCGGTCCTCTCCCCCGCCGCACTGGGGCACCCGGTGCTCGCCTTCGTGCACGTCGAGGTGACGCAGGGCCACCTGGACGAGGTCGGCGACGCGCTGGCGGGCGTGCCGGAGATCGTGGAGGCCTTCTCCATCACCGGCGGCGGTGATCTCCTGACCCGGGTGGTGGCGCGGGACGCGGGGCACCTGGAGGACGTCATCCAGCGGCTGATCCAGCTGCCCGGGGTGGTCCGCACCCGCACCGAGATCGCGCTGCGGGAGCGGGTGGCGCACCGACTGCTGCCGCTGGTCGAGGCGGTCGGGCGGCGGTCGGGCACAGCCTGAGCCACCGCTCCGTCCCGTCGGTCCGCGCTGTCGGTCCGCACCGTCGGTCCGCTCCCTGAGCCGCCGCTCGTCCGGCCGGTCCGCCCCACAGGGCCACCGCTCCGTCCCGTCGGTCCGTCCCCGGGGCCGTCCCGTGGTCCGGTGGCCGGCGCGGGCCGGTCCTCCGCGCCTTGCAGGGGGGATTCCGTACGGCCTAGCGTGGCCGGCATGCAGTCCTACACCATCGGTCAGGCGGCACGCCTGCTGGGCGTCAGCCCCGACACGGCACGCCGCTGGGCCGACGCGGGCCGGGTCGCGACCCACCGCGACGAGAACGGCCGGCGGCTCATCGACGGCCGCGATCTGGCCGCCTTCTCCGTCGAGGTCGGGCAGGGCGCCGCCGGCGACGAGGAGGAGCCGTACACCTCGGCCCGCAACGCCTTCCCCGGCATCGTGACCGCCGTCAAGCTCGGCGACGTCGCCGCCCAGGTCGAGATCCAGGCCGGCCCGCACCGGATCGTCTCGCTGCTCACCCGCGAGGCGGTGGAGGAACTGGGCCTGGAGGTCGGCGTGCAGGCCACCGCCCGCGTGAAGTCGACCAGCGTGCACATCGACCGGTCCTGAGCCCCGACGGCCTTGTCCGGCAAGGGCGTTCAGGTCGCCCCGCAGGGATATTCGCGGGCGTCCGGGAGGCTTCTGTGGCAGGGTGCGACGGTCCCGTCCCCGTGTGATCCGGAGCGTCCCGTGTCCCTGCCCGAGCGGCTCGTCCCCCTCCTCGACCAGTTCGACTTCGCCCGACGACGGCTCACCGACCGGCTGACGGGACCGGTGATGGACAGCGGCAACGGGACGGACGTCGAGGTCGGCCCGGTCACCGACGCGGAGTACCTCTGGGAGCCGGTGCCCGACTGCTGGTCCGTCCGGCGGCACGCCGACGGCCCGGGGCCGCGCGCGACCGTCCTGGTGGGCGCCGGTGAGTGGGGCCGGGACACGACGCCCCCGCCGCACCCCGCGCCGCCGCCGTTCACGACGATCGCCTGGCGGCTGAACCACCTCTCCGAGATGCTCGCGCTCCGCGCCGACCACACCAACGGCAGCCGCCGCCTGACCCGTGACGACTTCCCCGTCGCCGGGGACGTCGCCACCGCCCTGCCCGCCTTCGACGCCGCCGCGACCGCGTGGCGCGAGGCGCTGCTGTCCGTCGACGACGAGGCGCTCGACAGGGTGGGCCACTGCACCTACCCGCACGGCAGCGACCCGGAGGAGCCCTTCCTGGAGATCGTCTGGTGGATGAACCAGGAACTCCTGCACCACGGGGCCGAGATCGCCCTCCTCCGCGATCTGCACCGGCTGCGCGCCCAGGGCCTGTCTTCCGGATCAGGCCGGGCTCGCGGGGTCTGATCCGAACGACGGGCCCTGGTTCAGCGGATGGTGCGGGCGAGGAGCATCGCCACGTCGTCCTGGGCGGAGCCCGCGAGGAGCCGTCCCAGGACGTCGTCGCACAGCGTGTCCAGCGGCCGGTCCAGGGGCCGCAGCGCCTCGGCGAGCTGCCGCATGCCCTGGTCGAGGTCGCGGTCGCGGGCCTCGATGAGACCGTCCGTGTAGAGGACGAGGAGTCCGCCCCCGGGCAGGAAGACCTCCTCCGTGCCGAAGTCGTGCGCTCCGGTGCCCAGCGGGGTCCCGGGCGGTCCGTCGAGGAAGGTGATGGTGCCGTCCGGGGTGGCGACGGCCGGTGGCATGTGTCCGGCGCGGGCGATGACCCAGCCGCCGGTGGCGGGGTCGTGCACCGCGTAGACGCAGGTCGCCATCTCGTCCTCGCCGAGGTCGGCCACGACGGCGTCCAGGGAGCTGAGCATGCGGGCCGGTGGGATGTCGTGACGGGCCAGGGTCCTTACGGCGGTGCGCAGTTGGCCCATGACGGCGGCGGCGTGGATGCCGTGGCCCATGACGTCGCCGATGACGAGGCCCGTCCGGCCGCCGGGCAGCGCGATGACGTCGAACCAGTCGCCGCCGACGTCGTGGGAGCTGGCGGGGAGGTAGCGGCCGGTGAGTTCGAGGCCGGTGACGGCGGGGAGCTCGTTGTTGGTGAGGCTGCGCTGCAGGGTGAGGGCGGCCTCCCGCTGGGTGGTGTAGAGGCGGGCGTTGTCGATGTTGAGGGCGGCCCGGGCGACGACCTCGTCGATGAGGACGCGGTCCTGCGCGTCGAAGGGCTCACGGGTCTTCAGCCGGGTCACCGTGACCGCCCCGAGCACCTGTCCCCGGGCCACCAGGGGGACGAGCCGGGACGAGCCGATGCGGGTGGCCAGGTACGTCTGGAGCGCCTCGGTGCGCGGATCGGTGAAGAGCTTCGGGATGTCGGTCGTGTAGAGGTTCGTGGGCAGTCCGCGGTCGATGACCTGCTCGTACACGGAGTCGAGGGGGATCTGGAAGGTCTGGCCCGGCGCGAGCAGGGCCGTGGGCGCGGTCGGATCGGGGAAGCGGGCCGCGAGCCGCCGCAGCACGCCCCGGCTGGACTCGGCCGGATCGTCGGGTTCGAGGACGGACTCCAGCATCTGCACGTCGGCCGAGTCGGCGAGCTGGGGCACGAGGAAGTCGACGGCCTCCTCGGCGGTCTGCTTCAGGTCCAGGGTGGTGCCGATCCGGGCGCCGGCCTCGGCGAGCAGGGCGAAGCGCCGACGGGCGCGCTCGACCTCGATGTGCGCCTCCTGGCTCTCGGTGATGTCGACGAGGGAGGCGATGAGCCCGAGCGGCCGCGCTTCGTTGCGGTCGACGAGCGGGGCGTACGAGCAGGACCAGATGTGGTCCCGGTCGGGGTCGGCGGGGGTGCGGCCGACCCGGCGGGCGTCCACCACGGCCGTACCGCTCTCCAGGGCCTGCCGCATGAGCGATTCGAGCCCGGCGGCGTTGACGCCGGGCACGACCTCGGTGAGCCGGCGGCCCACGTGCCGGGCGGCCGGCACGCCGTTCATCCGCGCCAGGGCGTCGTTGACGCGCAGGAAGCGCAGGTCGGGGCCGAGCAGGGCGAGCCCTATGGGCGACTGGGTGAAGAGGCTCTCCATCGCCGCCAGGTTCTCCCGCATCCGCAGGACCTCGGAGGTCTCCACCGCGATGAGCATCGCTCCCGGGCGCCCCTCCGGGTCGGCGGCCGGGACGATCCACATCTCCATGGCGACCGTGTGGCCGTCGCGGTGCCGGACGGGCAGCGTGCCGACCATGGTCTCGCCCGACTGGACGCGGTCGGTGAGCCGGTCGGCGAGCTCACGGTTGGAGTCGGGGACGAGGAGCGGGGTCGCGAGCCTGCCGAGGACGTGCTCCGGCCGGTGGCCGAGGAGGTCCTGCGCGGCGAGCGACCACTCGACGATGCGGCCCTCGGCGTCCTCCCGCCAGAGGGCGATCGGCAGCAGTTCGCGGAGCACGCCCGCGTCCCCGACGGCCGCACGGGGCGGCTGCGGGACCCTGCTCGACGACTGATGAGTCTCCACGCATCGACCTACGCATCGGCCCGGCCCCGGGGGGCGCAATCCCTACCGAATCACCCTAGCCGAGGAGCCGGGGGCGGGCGCCCCGCAGTGCGGCCGATCGGTAGGGGCCCGCCGTCCTCGTCCGGGGTGGTGGGGGCGGGGCGGGGCTTGGGGGCGCACCGGGGTATTGAGGGGACTCTGTCGGCGGACTGAACTGAGGGGGCTCTGCCGGGGGGCGGTGCGGGATTCCGCAGTTCTACGGATGTGCGGGTCGGGGCGGGGGTGCGGGAGTCGGTCCGACCTGTGCGTACGGGCGCACTTCCGCGTCCTTGTCTCGCTCGCTTCCCCTTCGTCTTCAGGGTCCGATGTCCGCATCCACATCCCGGCCACGGATACGGGATCCCCTGTCCAGTCCCCCGGAGCAGCCCGCATGAGCAGCCGCTCGCCCGACGAGTTCCGTCTCGGCGCGTCTCCGTACGACCGGGGGCCCGGCCGCGCCGAGGAGCCGGAGGACCCCTACGAGCTGCTGCGCCGGGCCCGGCGGCTCACCGCCGACGGACACCCCTCGGCCGGCGGCGCCTGGGAGCGGACGGCGCCGGCCCTGCGGCGCGCCGGCGGCTCCCTCACGCCGGGCGACCACGCCGCCGCCCTGGACGCGGCCGCGCTCCTCCGTACCGCTCTCGGCACCACGACCTCCAGGGGGTGCCGTGCCGACCGGGCGGGGCTCTGTCTCGCCCTTGCGCGCACGCTCGCCGGAGCCCCCGGCCGCCCGGCCGGGGACGAAGAGGTCTCCCTCCTCGGGGAGGCCGTCCGACATGCCGACTCGGTGGCCGGGGACGGGCGGCTGAGCGTCCTCGCCCGCCTCGCGCTCGGCATCGCGCGGGCCGAGCGCGGCCGCCGGCGGCAGGCCTCCGCCGTACTGCGGGAGGCCCTGTCCGGTCTCGCCGAGGCGGCGCGAGTGCGGGCCGGGGCCTGGCTCGCGTTCTGTGCGCAGGGCCTCGGCGAACCCGGCCGCGCGGCACGGGAGTTCGCACGGGCGGCGGGGCGCGCGCGGCCGGGTGACGGCAAAGGGCCGGGCGGCACCCGGGCGTGGCTGCGCGGGCTGCCCGAGCCGTACGGGCCTCCCGGCCGCTACCAGGTGGACGTGTACGGCGAGGTGGGCGGGACCGGGGCCGGACCCCTCGGCCCACGGAGATCAGGGGCACACGGAGACCACGGAGATCAGGGGCCCATAGGACTCAGGGTGCACAGGACTCAGGGGTGCATCCGGGCCCCCTTGAGCACCTTGTCGACCGCGTTGCGCGGCCCGTACACGGCGAGGCCCACCAGATCAAGCCGATCCGTGCCGACGGCCCGTACGGCGGCGCGGTTGTCCCGGTCGTTGCCGGTGCCGAAGAGGTCGCTGGTGAAGACCGCCCGGGGCAGCGCGCGGGAGAGGGCGCGGCCGTGCGCGGCGGTCAGCGTCTCCTCGGTCCCCTCGAAGACCAGGACGGGCTGGCGGAACATCGGCAGGTACGGGGTGTCGTCGGCGTCGGCGTACGGTTCGCCGATCACCTCGGGGAGCTGCGTGCCGAGTCCGCTGACCAGGAAGGCCGTCACGTTCAGCCGCTGCCAGGTCTCCAGGTCCTCGCGCAGCAGCACGGCGATCTTGGTGTCGAAACGTACGGGCGTGTCGTCGGTCGTCGTCATGCCCCGAGACTGCCGCCGGCCCCGTCGCGCGGTCTTGTACATTCCTTGCATGGTGGTCCGTACGGTGGCCGGGCAGCAGGTCACGGCGTGGCGACCGCGCGTCCCCGGGGTCGTGGAGGTGTTCCACGCCCGTTTCACCGAGCACGCGTACCCGATGCACGTGCACGACGTGTGGACCCTGCTCATCGTCGACGACGGCGCGGTCCGCTACGACCTCGACCGGCACGAGCGCGGCACTCCCGGCGACACGGTGTCCCTGCTCCCGCCGCAGGTCCCGCACAACGGCTCGCCCGCCACCTCCGACGGCTTCCGGAAGCGGGTCCTGTATCTGGATTCGACCCAGCTGGACGAGAGCCTCATCGGTCCGGCGGTCGACGCGCCCGACCTCGTCGACCCGCTGTTGCGGCGTCGTGTGGGGCAGTTGCACACCGCGCTCGCGGAGCCGGGTGACGAGCTGGAGGCACAGAGCCGTCTCGCCCTCATCGGCGAACGGCTGCGCGGGCACCTGCGGCCCCGGCTCGTCACGCGCGCGCGTGGAGACGATCCCGGTGTGGCGCGCGGCCTGCGGGAGCTCCTCGACGCACGTCTCGTCGAGGGCGTGACCCTGGACGAGGCCTCCGGGCTGCTGCACGCCCACCCCGCCCATCTCGTACGGGCGTTCAGCGGCGCCTTCGGCATCGCGCCGCACCAGTACCTGACGGCCCGCCGGGTCGACCGGGCGCGGCGGCTGCTGCTCGACGGACGGCCGCCGGTCGAGGTGGCGGCCGCGACCGGCTTCTACGACCAGTCGCATCTGAACCGTTCGTTCAAGCGGATCGTGGGCACCACCCCGGGCCGCTTCGCCCGGACGCCCGGGAGGCCCTCGCCCCTCTCGTGATCCATCCCCTCCACAGGGAGTCCCCGCGGCCCGGGAACCTCTCCCCACCTCACGGCGTTATACCCCCTACGGGTATACAGAGGAGAGGTTCCGTGACCACGAGAAGACTGACCGCGCTCGCCCCCGAGCAGGCGCCCGGCCGTGCGCGCGAGCTGCTGACCGACATCGTCGAACGGCACGGCTCCGTCGGCGAGATGGTGTCCACGATGGCGCACTCGCCCGCGCTGCTCGACGGCTATCTGAGCCTCTCGCGCGCCATGAAGCGCGTGAAGATCCCCCGTGCCCTGAGCGAGAAGCTCTCCCTCGCCGTCCAGGAGTGGATCGGCTGCGGCACCTGCCGCGAGGCGCACCGGGAGGCCGGGCGCGCGGCGGGGCTGACCGAGACCGACATCGACCTCGCCCGCCAGGGCACGTCGGCCGACCCGCGCGAGGCCGCCCTCATCGGCCTCGCCCTGCGGGTCCTGACCGAACCGGGTTCCCTCTCGGACGAGGACGTCGCCGGGGTGCGGGCGCACGGCTGGAGCGACCGGGTGATCGCCGAAGTGGTCGGCGTGGTCACCCTCAACCTCCTCACCGGCGCCTTCAACCTCCTCGCGGGCATCCAGCCACGGGACGAGGGCTGACGGAGACCGGCCCGAGCGGACAGGCCCTAGGGTCGCCGAGGGGCCGTGAAAGCGACGTCGGCGGCCGTGACGGTGGTCTCGGCGTCGCTCCCGAGGGCGTACGCCGCGACGCGGGAGACCGTCGCGGCCGGCACGGCCCCGCCGATGCCCGGCGCCGCCGGGATGTCCTGCGTGGCGTGGGCGTCGTGCGGGACGACGACCCGGTAGCCGAGGGCCAGGGCCGTACGGGCCGTCGCCTGCACGCACATCTCCGACATCACGCCGCAGACGGCGACCGCCCGTACCCCCGCGCCGGTGAGCACGGCCTCCAGCCCGGTCTCCTCGAAGCCGTCGTCGTGGGGCTTGCGGATCACGACCTCGGTCGGTCCGGGTTCCACCGGGTGGTGGAGCTCCCAGCCGGGCGTGTGCGGTTCGTCCTCGGCGCCGGGCGGCCCGTCGTTCTGCAGGTGGGCGATGAACGCCCCGTCCCGCCGGGCCCGGGCGATCAGGTCGGCCGTCCGGTCGACGAGGCGGTCGGCGGCGGGCACGGCCCCGTCGCCGGTGACGAAGGCCGACTGCACGTCGACGACGAGGAGGGCATCCACGGGCTGCGCGCGCTGGGTCATCCGGTCATCATCACGTCCACGGGCCCGGCCCGCCACGGAGTTTCGGCCCGCCGGAGGGCCGGGGAAACCCCCGCGCGCACGCCCCGGCCCCACGGGGGGGGCCTCACGGGCCGGGAACAGGAACCACCCGTCCCGACCGCCCGTCATCTGCAGGGGGTTGCCGCAGACTCGACATCCCTTTCGCTCTTCACCGCCGAGGTCCGAGGAGAACCATGGTCGACACCGTCAACTCACTGGCCGCCCGTGTGCACGAACTGCTGGTGGCGTTCCTGACCGAGGGTCCCGCCGCGGTGGGCACCGCGGGCGTCCACGACGTCATCGCGCGCGCCGGGGCGCTCGGCCCCGACGGCAGGTGGCTCGTCGCCGCGGGCCATGCGTGCCTCGGCGAAGTGGCCTGTGTGCAGGGGCAGGCGGACCTGGCCGTCTCCCACCTCGACGCCGCGGTGGAGGCCGGCTACAACGACTGCGTGGCGCTCCACGTCGCCCCCATGCGCCCGCTGCACCACGATCCCCGCTTCCGGGCCCTGTACCAGCGGATGCGCGTCACCCAGGCCGACCTCGACGAGTTCTTCTGGTTGCACCAGGAGATGCAGATCGCGGTGCGGGAGGCCCAGGACGCGAGCGTCGACGGCATGGGCCGCCTCGACACCGGGGTGTCGTTGCTCCCGCAGGCCCCCCTGCCGACCCGCGAGCCGGACACCCCCGGCGTCCTGATCACCCGCGTCGACCTCGCCGCGGTCCAGACCGCGCTCCAGCAGGCCGCCCTGAAGGCGGAGTTCCAGCGCAGCGCCGGCAACACCAGCCTCGGTCTCATCGACGACTCGTGGGACGGCGCCCGGGCCAGGCGCGACGCCCGGGACGCCGACGAACTGGAGGCCCGGCGCCGGCGGGCGGCCGAGGCCCGGGCCTTCGTCGAGCGCCCCGGTGCCGGCACGGCGCTCGTCCCGTGCCCGCCCCTGGGTTCGATCGCCTACCCGAGCTAGGAAGGCCGCGCCCCGCCCCCGCCGGTCGGCGGGGGCTCAGGCTCCGGTCAGCCAGTCCTCCCGCAGACCGTCGAGGACGAATCCGTTCTCGAAGCGCACCCTGTATCCGATCCGACCGCCGGCTCCGCCGCCGGACGCCCCGTGCCGGATGACCCGCTGACGGAGGTCGTCGATCAGGCCGGCCGCGAAGGGGTCGAACCGGACGCCGCGGACCTCGTGGTCGAAGGCCGCGAGCGGGTCCTGGACCCCGCCGCCGGTCCGCTCCGCCGCGCCCGTGACGACGCCCCTCAGGCCCTCGGCCAGGAACAGCGGACCGGGGAGGCCGCTCCTGGCCGCCGTGTCGTCCGCGGTGACCTGCACGTCCCTGGTCAGTCTCACCTTCGCGCCTGTCTCGTACGGCATGGGTGTGCCCCCTCGTTCGCTCTCGGCCGTGCCCCTGGAATCCGCCAGCGTAGTGGGGCGCCGGGGACGGAAGGGGTGTCCGGCAGGATCAGGCGTCGCCTTCGCGGACGGCCCGGCCGAGCAGCCACCGGCCCGAGACGCCCGTCGCGAGGAGCCCGGCGACGAGGGTGACGAGGGCGGCGCCGGGGCCCGAGGTCCAGTCGACCGCGGAGGCGCGGACCGCGAGGACCACGGCGAGGGCGAGGGCCACGACGGGGACGGCGTGGAGCGCGGGACGGACACGGGTCAGGTCGTCCTCCGCCAGCGAGCCGAGGACGCCGACGCCCAGCGCGAGCGCCCACACGCCCAGGCCCTGCGCGTCGGCGCGGTCGACCGTCCAGGGGAGCAGGGCGCCCCAGAAGGCGGGGAAGAACAGCAGCCCGGCGCCGATGCCGAGCCATCCCGAACCGAGCACGGCGAGCGGCGGCTTCGACCAGCCGGGCAGCGGGACGACCGGCCGCCGCTCCCCCGCCCCCGCGCCGCCGGGCCGTACGCGGTACTGCGCGGCCAGGCAGCCGACCGCCGCGAGGGCGAGGACGCCGAGGACGGCGACCCAGCCGAGGCTGAACAGCGCCGGGAACAGCGGGCCGCCCCGTACGGCCCGGAGGCTTCCGGCGTTCAGCAGGGTCACCGCGAAGAGGCCGGTGAGGACGATCACGAGCGGCAGCACCAGGCACCGGACCTCCTCCCAGACACGGGCCCGGCCGACCGTGAACAGCGCGGGCGCCACGCCCGCCATGCCCGCTCCGAGGAGACCGGGGCTCAGCGCCTCGGGCGACACCCAGGCGCCCGCCGCGCGTCCGGTCAGGGCCGCCACGGCGAGCAGGGCGCCCACGGTGGCGCCGATGCCTCCGACGACGCCGCTCAGGACCACGACGGCGGGCGAGAGCGCGCGGCCGTCGGGGGTCCCGGTCCTCGCCGCCGTCCCCTTCGGGGCCGCGCTCATCCGCGGGCTTCTTCCAGGGCGTCCTCGTCCTTCGCCGGATCCGCCGCCGGGTCCGCGGACTCCCGCCGCCGTCGCAGGACTTCGCGCGCGTACAGGATCCGCAGGCTCACCACCGTGACGGCCGCGTAGGCGAGCATCCCGCAGCCGATGCCGACGCCCGCGACGAGGGCGGTGGCCCGGTCGAGGCCGAGGGTCCGTTCCAGTACGGGCACGGTCGCCGCCGAGAAGGCGGGGGCCAGGCACAGGGCGGTGAGGTGCAGCGACCACTCCTCGCGCGCCCAGTCGGCGCCCCGGGCGCCGGCGCGTGCCGCCCGCACCGCGATGACGGCGTACGTCACGGCGTACGGGACGAGGTACGCGAGGAGCAGTCGCCGCCCGGCCGTTTCCCCGTCGAGGAACGCCACCGTGAGCCACACCAGGCCCGCCGCGCCCGCGAGACGGGCGGCCACCCGCACCGGCAGGGGGCACCAGGTGCCGGTCAGGCCGGGGACGGCGGCGCGCCGGTCGAGGGCGCGGGAGGCGAGGAGCGCGCCGAAGGAGACGAGCGCGCCGAGGTGCATGATCGCGACGCGGTTGATGTCGCGCAGGTCGAGCCCGGGGTAGAGCGAGGGCAGCACGCCCCATTCGAGCCGCAGCAGCGGAGCGGTCATCAGGAAGCCGTAGCAGAGCAGCAGCCAGCGCTGGTGGAGGTCGGGGAGGCCGCGGACGGCGGCGAGGACGCCGAAGGTCAGGCTGCCGACGGTGCCGGCCAGGATCGTGGCGAGGACGATCCAGAACGCGGCCCCGCTGAAGGCCTCCGCGGGCGGGGTGCGCACGAGGTAGAGGGCGGCGCCCGCCATCGACGCGTACACCGTGGCGGCGAAGACGGTCCCGGCGATCCGGTGCAGCCGGACGCGGCGCCGGACCGCGGAGAGCAGCTGCACGGGACCGAGCAGCATCAGGAGGCCGCCCAGGACCGAGTGGACGATCAGGGGCGCCAGGCTGCGCCCGTACGGTCCCGTCCGGTCGCGCACGGCCTCGGCGACGAACTCCGGGGAGACGGACCGGCCGAGGAGCCACTCGCCGACGGCGGGGGCTCCGGGCCTGGCGTACGGCCAGAGTTCGGTCATGGCGATCGGCGCGTACGCCAGGCAGACCGCGGTCACCGCGACGGCCGACGCCCGCCCCCACCCCCACCTCGTGCCGGTCGGACGCCCCATGGCGGTTCCCCCTTCACCCATAGTCCTTTCTGGACCATGGGTGAAGGTAGGGCCGCGCACCGCCGGGGTCAACCGGCCGGTGACACGACGTCGTTGCGGGGCTCAGGGCTCCCGGCTCTCCACCCACTGCCAGAAGTCGACCATCATCCGCTCGTACCGGATGCCGAACTCCAGCGCCTCGCGCTGCCCCCGCGTCAGCAGCTCGCCGACGTCCCGCGCCAGTCCCTCGTACGCGTCGAGGGTCCTGCGGTGCTCGTCGATCTGGACCGGTGCGTGGACGCGCGGGCTGGCGCCGAACCACAGCTTGAGGATGCCCCGTTCGCGCGCCTCCACCGGGACGAAGGCCGGGTCGGCCAGCCAGCCGCGCAGCGCCTCCCGCCCCGCCTCCGTGAGGCTCATCAGACGCCGGTTGCGGCCGCCCGCCTGCCGCACCTCCGACAGCAGCCCCGCCTCCAGGAGCCGGTCGCACTGCGCGTACACCTGCGCGTGCGGCACGGACCAGAACGGCGCCACCGTCCGCGCGGCCTCCACCTTCACGTCGTACGGACTGGCCTCGCCCAGCTTGTCGATGATGCCGAGCACGAGGAAGGAGGGCGTGGTCAACCGGACTTCAGACATGCGGCGACCGTATCCTCCTTCCCGCCCCGCTCCGCCCTACTCCGCCCGCAGCGCCCGCGCCGTGGCCGTGCGGGCCGCCCGGACCGCCGGGAGCAGCGCGCCGGCCGCCGCGATCACGACGCCCGCCGTCGCGAGGAGCACGAGCAGCGGCGTCCCGTACACGTCGATGTCGGCGGGCGGGATCGTGGTGCCGACCGCACGGCCCATCGCCGGCATCACCCGGCCGTGGAGGGCCACCCCCAGCGGCACGCCGACGACGCCCGACACGAGGCCGAGGACGCCGACCGAGGTGAGGACCTGGGCGACCGTCTGCGCCGGGGTCATCCCCAGGGCCTTGAGGACGCCCAGGTCGCGGACGCGGTCGCGGGTGTCGAGGACCACCGTGTTCAGCACGCCGAGGCAGGCGACGACCACCAGCATCAGGGTCAGCATGGCGATCAGAGCCTGCATCGCCCGGATGACGCCCGACTCGCCTCCCTCCGTGACGGCGGCCTCCGCCCCGAGCGGTGACACGGCGGCGTCGAGACGCTCCGCGTAGCGCGCCGCGTCCGTGCCGGCGGCGACGGTCACGGCGAAGTCGGCGGGCTGGTAGCGGGGCCGGAGCGCGGCGACGGACGCCGCTCCGGTGCGCAGGGCCATGCCGTCGTCGCCCAGGTCGAAGACCTCGCCGACGATCCGCAGCCGGACCGTGCGGCCCCGTTCGGCGAGGGTGACCGCGCCCCCGACGCGGACCCCGGTGGCGCGCAGGAACCGGGTCGCCGCGACGGCCTCCCCGGTGGCCCCGAACCAGCGGCCGGAGACCATCGTGTGGCGGCTGCCGGCCGTGTCCCCCTCGTACGCGACGACGGGTACGCCCCCCTTGAGCCCGGCCGCCTCCAGCCGGGTGCGGGCGGTCCGGTACGCCGAGTCCGTCCCCGGGAGCGCGGCGATCGCCGCCGCGACGGCGGCCGGGTCGGCGGGCTTCCCGGGCAGGGGCGGTGCCCCACCGGGTCCGCTCGCGCCCTCGGCGGGGGAGGCGACCGTGCGGACGGTGACGTCGCCGCCCCGGTCCGGATCGCCGTCGGCCCTGACGGCGACGAGCGTGCTGCCGAGTCCCACGGCGAAGGTCACCGCGAGGGCCCCGAAGGTCACCGCCGCGGCCGTGCTCGCCGCCCGCGCGGGGCGCGCGAAGGGAGCGGCGAGGCCCAGGGCGAGGGGGCGGGGCAGCGGCAGCCGGCCGAGCGGGCCGCGGATCGCGAGCCCCCGGCCGCCGCCGGTGGCGGGGCCGAGGCGGAGGACGGTCGCGGTCGGCAGCCGGGCGGGCCCGAAGGCGGTGCCGGCCACGAGGGCGAGGGCTCCGGTCGGCACCACGAGGTCCACCCACACGGGGACGAGGACCTCCGCCGTGCCGTACACCTCGGCCACCTCCGCCATGAGGGGGACGGCGAGCGCGTTCGCGAGGGCGACGCCGAGCACCGCCCCGACCGTGCTCGGGATCAGCGCCTGGGCCACGTAGGCGCGTCCCACCTGGAGCGGGGTGAAGCCGAGGGACTTGAGGATGCCGATCCGGTGGGTCGCTGCGCCGACGGCGCCGCTCACCACGATGCCGATGACCAGGACCGACATCGCCAGGCCGAGGAGGGCGAAGGCGGTGACGAAGGGCACGAAGGCGGCCGTGTTCTCGCGCGCGGTCTCCCGCACGTCGAGGTACGAGCGGCTGCCGGTGACCGCTCCGGCCGGCGCGGCGGCGGCGACGGCCTTCCGGCCGGCCGCCACGTCGGCGGCGGTTCCCGCCGCGGTGAGCCGGTAGAGCATCTGGAGCGCCGGGGGCCGGCCGCCGGAGAGCGCCGCGAGCTGCCCGGGTACGACCCAGGCGTCGGCGCTCTCGCCGACCGACTCGGCGACGCCCACCACCCTGAGGTCGACGCCGTCCGCGGACAGCCGGGTCCCGAGGCCGGACGCCGGCGGTACGGAGCCCCGCTCCAGGACGATCTCGCCGGGGGCCGTGGCCCACCGGCCCTCCGTCAGGGCCACCGCGTCCACGGGCCCCGCGGCGGAGGCCCGGCCGGCGACCGTCAGCGGGGGCGGGGCGAACCCGGGCGGGGCCGCCCCGTCCGTGCCGAGGCGCAGGGAGGTGACGGCGAAGGGGCCCGAGGCCGCGGCCACTCCGGACGCGCGGGCGGTGGCGGCCAGCCGCTCCGGTGTGACGGCCGAGCCGTCGAACAGCACGGTCAGATGCGCGCCGTGCTGCCGGGCGAAGGCCCGGTCGAAGGGCGCGCCGGAGGCGACGAGGAGGCCGAGCGCGAGGACGGCGGAGGCGACGGAGAGCAGCGTGGTCAGGACCATCACGGCGGTCTGCGTACGACGCCGGCCGACCCCGGCACGCACGACGCGCCCCAGGGCACCACCGCCGCTTGACCTGACCGGACCGCTGCCGACCGGCCCACCGCCGCCAGGCCCGCCCGGACCATCGCCGCCCGGCCCGCCCGGACCACTGCCGACCGGACCGCCGTCGACCGGGCCCGGGCGACGCGCGCTCATCGGGTCGCCGCCGGGACGTCGCGGGTGACGCGGCCGTCGACGAGTTCGATCGTGCGGGTCGCGCAGGCCTCGGCGAGCGCGAGGTCGTGGGTGACGAGGACGATCGTCTGCCCGTCGGCGTTGAGGCCGCGCAGGAGGTCGCGGACCTCCGCGCCGGAGGCGGTGTCCAGGGCTCCCGTGGGCTCGTCGGCGAGGAGCAGCGGCGGACGGTTCATCAGGGCGCGGGCCACGGCGACGCGTTGCCGCTCGCCCCCGGAGAGACGGCCGGGGTGCACGCGCGCGTGCCGGGCGACACCGAGCCGGTCGAGGAGTTCGGCGGCGCGCGCCGCGGCCCGGTGGCGGGGCGTCCCGGCCAGCTGGGCGGGGAGCAGCACGTTGTCGAGGACGGTGAGGTCGTCGAGGAGGTGGAAGAACTGGAAGACCATGCCGACGCGGCTGCGCCGGTAGCGGGCGGAGGCCGTCTCGCTCAGCCTGTCGACGCGCAGTCCGTCCACGGTCACCCGGCCGGTGCTCGGCCGGTCGAGTCCGGCGAGGAGGTTGAGCAGCGTCGACTTGCCGCTGCCGGAGGGGCCGAGGACGGCGAGCGCCTCCCCCCCGTGCCACCCGGAGGTCGAGACCGGCGAGCGCGGCCGGCCCGTCCTCGTACGTCCTGCCGACCTCGCTCAGGTCGATGAGGGGCTCGGCTTCGGATGGGGTCATGGGCCCTCCAGGGCTCGGTGGGGGAAGGGTTCGCCCCGACGCTAGGAGCGGCCAGGCCGGGGCCGCGTCGGCCGTGGTGGCGAAGATCCGTACCGTGCGCGGCGGAGGCGCGGGCGGGTCATCCGCGCGATGTACTCCGCGGGGACGGCACCCTGGTCCCCGGGGCCGATCCGCCCCGGCGGCACGCTTGGCACACTGCCCCGGTGAGCAGGTACGAGGAATTCATGGGCCGGATACGCGGGGCGCGGACCATCGGCGCGCCGCCCCCGCCGTCCCGCTGGACGTGGGCGTCCGACGGGCTGCTCGCCCTGTCGCTCACGGTCGCCGTGATCGCGGGGAACCTGAACCGTTCGTACGTGGAGCTCCGGCCCGATCCGGCCGGGAGCAGGACGCCCGTGCCCGGACGGCTCCCCTCCCCGCCCGCCCTGCCGGACCTGCCGGGGGTGCCGGACGGTCCGCGCCCCGTGCCCGCCGTGGAGCACGTGCTGCCGCCGGTGGAGGCCTGGGAGATGGCGGCGGCGGTGCTGGCCGCGCTGCCGCTGGTGCTGCGGCGCCGCCACCCGCTGGCCGTCTACTGGACGGTGACGGTCGCCGCGGTGGTCCTGCACCTGGGGGACGCGGCGGCCGACGCCACGCGGAGCACCTTCGCCTCGGGGCTCGTCGCGGCGTACAGCGCGGCGATGTACAGCCCGCACCGCAGGTCGGTGGCGGCCTCGCTGGCGGCCGGCGTCCTGCTCCACGCGGTCTTCCCGCTGGTCCCGGAGGTCGACGGCGACCTGGTGCCCGTCCTCGTCCTGCTGCCGCTCGCCCTCGTGTCGCACGGCGTCCACCTCTGGCGGCAGCGGGAGCGGACGCTGCGGGCGGAGCAGGAGGCGGAGCTGCGCCGGGCGGTGGAGGCGGAGCGGTCCCGGATCGCCCGGGAGCTGCACGACGTGGTCACCCACAACGTGAGCATGATGACGATCCAGGCCGGGGCCGCGCGCACGGTACTGGCCACCTCGCCGGAGCAGGCCCGGGAGGCGATGCTCGCGGTGGAGGCGGCCGGGCGGACGGCGTTGTCGGAGCTGCGGCACGTGATGGGACTGCTCGCGATGGCCGCGGACGGTCCCGATCCGGCCGCCGGCGTGGCGCTCGCCCCGCAGCCCGGCCTCGACCGTCTGACGGAGCTGACGGACCGGGTGCGTTCCTCCGGGGTGCCGGTGGAGGTGGCCGTGCGGGGTGTTCCGGTGGAGCTGCCCGCGGGGGTGGACCTGGCCGCGTACCGGGTGGTGCAGGAGGCGCTGACGAACGCGGTGAAGCACGCGGACGGCGCGCGGGTGTCGGTGACGGTGGAGTACGGGACGGACCGGTTGCGGGTGGAGGTGTCGGACACGGGCGGGCGCCGGCTGCGGACGGCGGAGCCGGGCGGGGGGCACGGGCTGCTCGGACTGCGGGAACGGCTCGCGGTGTACGGCGGTACGCTCGACGCCGGCAGCCGCCCGCACGGCGGGTACCGGGTCCGTGCGGTGATTCCGTGGGAGGTTCCGTGACCGTGGCCGACGCCCCGCGCGTGGTGATCGTCGACGACCAGGCGCTGGTGCGGACCGGTTTCCGGATGATCCTCGCCGCCGACGGCATCGACGTGGTCGCGGAGGCCGCGGACGGCGACGCGGCGGTGGCGGCGGTCCGCAGGACCCGGCCGGACGTGGTCCTGATGGACATCCGGATGCCGGGCACGGACGGTCTGGAGGCCACGCGCCGCATCCTCGCGGACGGGACGGCGCCGCCGAGGATCGTCGTCCTCACCACGTACGACCTCGACCAGTACGTGTACGCGGCGCTCGCGGCGGGCGCGAGCGGCTTCCTGCTCAAGGACGTCACCCCCGAGCACCTGACGGCGGCGGTGCGGCTCGTCCGGTCCGGGGACGCCCTGCTCGCCCCGGCGATCACGCGGCGGCTGGTGGAGCGCTTCGCCGCGCCCTCCCGTACGCGTCCGGCGGCACCGCACCGCGAACTGGCCACGCTCACCCCGCGCGAGCTGGAGGTCCTGGAGGCCCTGGCGCGCGGCCACACCAACGCCGAGCTGGCGGCCCGCTTCGGGCTGAGCGAGGCGACGGTGAAGACGCACGTCGCCCGCGTCCTCCAGAAGCTCCGGCTGCGCGACCGGGCCCAGGCGGTGATCGCCGCCTACGAGACGGGTCTCGTCACGCCGGGCTCGGACGGCAGCGGAACCGCCGGCCCGGGCGGGGCGGGCTGAGCGACCGGCCGCGGCGGACCGAGGGGGTCCGGCCGGACCGCGGGGCCCGGCTTTCCGAGCGGGGCCGGCCGGCCGGGCAGACCGAGCGGGCCGGGCAGACCGACGACGGCGTCCGGCCCGTCGAGGAGGTCCGGCCCGTCGAGGAGGTCCGGCGGTCCGGGCTCGGGGTGGAGGACGTCGGTCAGCGCGGTCAGCCGGATGAGCCGCAGGATCCACGGCTGGTCGCAGAGGAGCCGCCAGGGCGCACCGCGCCGGTGCATGCGCCCGGCGCAGTGGGCGAGGAGCCCCAGTCCCGTGGCGTCGCAGAAGGAGAGGCGCCGGATGTCGACGGTCAGGGCGTCGGACTCCCGGACGAGGGCGTCGAGCTCGGGCCGCAGGTGCCGCACCAGGACGAGGTCGAGCTCGCCCCGGAGGGCGGCGACCGTGAGGCCGCCGGTCGAGCGGACGACGAGGTACGGGTCGTGACGGGGGATCAGCTGCATCGGACGCTCCACAGGGTGGCTCCATGTGTCACGTCGAGCGTGGCCGTCCCCGCGTCGGGAGGGACGTTTCGCCTCGACCGCTGTCACCTGAATCGGTGAAGATCCGCCCCTCTTTCTCTCGTTCGGGCGCACGTGGCCCGGACGCGCGTCCGGGCCACGGCGGGCGGTCCGCGGAACCTCAGCCCGCGTACCTGGCCATCCACGCCTCGACCTCGGCCGAGGAGCGCGGCAGACCGGCCGACAGGTTCTCGTGGCCCTCCTCGGTGACGACCAGGTCGTCCTCGATCCGGACGCCGATGCCGCGCCACTCCTCGGGCACGGTCAGGTCGTCCGGCTGGAAGTACAGGCCGGGCTCGACCGTGAGCACCATGCCCGGCTCCAGGACGCCGTCGACGTACTCCTCCGTGCGGGCCTGCGCGCAGTCGTGGACGTCCAGACCGAGCATGTGGCCGGTGCCCGCCATGGTGAAGCGGCGCTGGAGGCCGAGCTCGTACGCGCGGTCGACGGGGCCCTCGATGAAGCCCCACTCGACGAGCCGGGCCGTCAGGTGGCGCTGGGACGCCTCGTGGAAGTCGCGGTACGGGGCGCCCGGCTTCACCGCGGCCATGCCCGCCTCCTGGGCCTCGTACACCGCGTCGTAGACCTGGCGCTGGACCGGGGTGAAGGTGCCGCTGATGGGGAGCGTGCGGGTGACGTCGGCGGTGTAGAGGGAGTGCGTCTCCACGCCGGCGTCGAGGAGGAGCAGCTCGCCGGGGCGCACCGGTCCGTCGTTGTCCGTCCAGTGCATGATCGTGGCGTGGTCGCCGGCGGCGCAGATCGAGCCGTAGCCGACGTGGTTGCCCTCCAGGCGGGCGCGGCGGAAGAAGGTGCCCTCGATCCACCGCTCGGACGAGGCGATCGCCCGGGAGAGTTCGGCGACGCAGTCGGTGAAGCCGCGCACGGTGGAGTCCACCGCCTTGCGCATCTCACCGAGCTCCCACTCGTCCTTGACGAGGCGGAGCTCGCTGAGCGCGCCCTCCAGCTCGATGTCGCGCTCCTCGTCGGTGGTGACCGCGGCCTCCAGGGCCGGGTCGACGCCGCGGACGATCCTGGTCGGCACGCCGGAGCCGGCCGCCAGGTCCTCGGTGATGGTGCGGACGTCACGGCAGGGCAGGCCGAGGACGGTCGCGGACTCGGCGAGGGAGCGGCGGCGTCCCATCCACAGCTCGGCCGTGTAGCCGATCCAGAACTCGTCGTTGTCGCGGCTGTCGCGGGGGAGCTGGTAACAGTAGGCGTCGTGGCCGCCGTCGGCGCGGGGCTCCAGGACGAGCGCGCCGTCGCGGGCCTGGTCTCCGGTCATGTGCACGTAGCCGGAGTACGGGCGGAACGGGTAGTTGTCGTCGTTGGAGCGGTACTTGAGCTTCCCCGAGGGGACGATCAGGCGCTCGCCCGGGAAGAGCGCGGAGAGCGCCAGACGGCGCTCGGCCGCGTACGGCGCCTGCTCGGCCGGTTCGAGATCGTGCCGCTCGGTGTCCGCCCACCCCGTCCTCATCAGAGCGGAGAGCTCCTCGGAGACGCCGTTGTAGAGGCCGTTCTTGCGACCCTTCGCCACGTCCTGCACCTTCTTCCCAGTACGTTCTCGGCCGCCGCTCGTCGACGGCACCCGGACGGTACTGCGCCCCGGGCCCGCCGGGTGCCCGGATCGGCCAGTGGCACGGATCGGCCAACCCAGGGCGGCGGAGGCCGTCGGGCCGGGCCGATAATGCTGTCCATGGCGAACGCGAAGCTCGGTGAGGCGCTCCGGCTGCTCGGGATCGGCGACGAGGCCCGCCGGGTCTACGTCCGGCTCCTGGAGCTCGGCCCCGCGCCGCTGAGCGCCATCGGTTCCGCGGCCGGTCTCGCCGGTGCGGAGCTGGCCGCGGCGTACGGGGAACTCGTCGACGCGGGCCTGGCGAGCCCCGCCGGGCAGGACCCGGTGGCCCCGGTGCCGCCCGCCGCGGGTCTGGAGATCCTGGGACGGCACCGGGCGGCCGAGCTCGACGAGTCGCGGATCACCGTCGGCGGCGCCTTCGAGTCGTTCCGGCGGCAGCGGCTCGCCGCGTACCACGACGATCTCGTCGAGGTGGTGACGGGGGACGCGGTGGGCCCCCGGATGCGGCACGCCTGGGCCAGCGCGCGCGAGGAGATCCGGCAGCTGGACTCTCCCCCGTACTTCCCGCTGCCGAGCGCCACCGACGACGCCCTTGCGACCCTGGCGCGCGGGGTGACCCAGCGGGTCGTCTACTCGCAGGCGTCGCTGGAGTACCCGGGGCAGCTGGAGGAGGCGATCGAGCCGTGCGTGGAGGCGGGCGAGCAGGCGCGGGTGCTGCCGTCGGTGCCGGTGAAGCTGGTGATCATCGACGAGGCGTACGCCATGGTCTCGCTCTCCATCAAGGAGGCCGACGTGCACAACAGCATGCTCGTGGTGCAGCCGTGCGGCCTGCTGTCGGCGCTGGTGGCGCTGTTCGAGCAGGCCTGGCAGAGCGCGCTGCCGCTGCACGGCCGTTCCGTGCGGCCGGCCGGGCTGCTCCCGGCCGACCGCCGACTGCTGCGGCTGCTCGCGGGCGGGGCGAGCGACGACGTCATCGCCCGGGAGATCGGGGTCAGCCGCCGCACGCTCTTCCGCCGGATCCAGGTCCTCATGGCCCGGCTCGGCGCCACGAGCCGCTTCCAGATGGCGCTGCAGGCGCAGCGCCAGGGGTGGCTCTGAGGGCTCAGGTGAGGTGCCGCCGGAGGAAGGTGTGCACGAGGGCGCTGTTGTGGGCGGCCTGTTCGTTGTCCCCGGCGCCCGCGTGGCCGCCGCCGGTGTTCTCGTGGAACAGCACGGGGTGGCCGAGCTCCCGCAGCCGCGCCGCCGTCTTGCGCGCGTGGCCGGGGTGGACGCGGTCGTCGCGGGTGGAGGTCATCAGGAGCACCGGCGGGTAGGTCCGGTCGGCGTCGAGCCGGTGGTACGGGGAGATCTCGCGCAGGTGGGCGAGGTCGGCCGGGTCGTCGGGGTCGCCGTACTCGGCGATCCAGGAGGCGCCCGCGAGGAGCTTGTGGAAGCGGGTCATGTCGAGCAGCGGGACCTGCGCGACGATCGCCCCGAAGAGCTCCGGGTACCGGGTGAGCATGGCGCCCATGAGCAGGCCGCCGTTGCTGCCGCCCGAGGCGCCGAGCCGGTCCGGGGTGGTGACGCCCCGGGCGACGAGGTCCTCGGCGACGGCCGCGAAGTCCTCGAAGGCCCGCGGCCGTTCGGCGCCGAGCGCGGCCTGGTGCCAGTCCGGGCCGTACTCGCCGCCGCCCCGGATGTTCGCGATGACGTACGTGCCGCCGCCCTCCAGCCACGCCCGGCCGGTGACGGCGCCGTAGAAGGGGGTGAGGGAGACCTCGAAGCCGCCGTAGCCGTAGAGCAGGGCGGGTCCGGGGCCGGTGACGGCGTGGTCGGGGCCGATGACGAAGTAGGGCACGCGGGTGCCGTCGGGGGAGGTGGCGAAGTGCTGCTCCACCGTGAGGCCGGCGGTGTCGAAGCGGTCCGGGGCCTGCTTGAGGACCTCCGTGTCGGCGCCGATGTGCCCGCGGTGCAGGCTGGAGGGCTGGAGGAAGCCGGACACGTCGAGGAAGTACTCGTCGGAGACGTCCGGGTCCGTGTCCACGACGCCGACGGCGGACAGCGGCGGGACGCCGACGAGCGGGGTGCGGGTCCAGCCGGTGCCGTCGCGGCCCGGGGTGAGGACCTCGATGTGGGCGCTGACGTCCCGCATCGTCTCCAGGATCAGGTGGTGCCGGGTCCAGGAGTGCCCGGCGAGGGCCGTCCGCGCGTCCGGGGTGAAGAGCACCTCGGGGGTGCGGTCGCCGGCGAGGAAGGAGTCGAAGCCGAAGGCGAGGAGGGAGCCGGTGGGCTGCCCGAGCCAGTCGGACTTCAGGGTGACGAGCAGGTGCCCGCGGTGGGCCTCGACGAGCGCGTCGTCGGGGACGTCGAGGCGCACGGTCGTGCCGTCGGGCTCCAGGAGGTACGTCTCGCTGCGGAAGAAGTCCAGCGAGCGGCCGACGAAGTCCCGCTCGAAGCCGGGGGTGGGGTCGTGGTACCCCCAGGCCGACACGTCGGTGTCCTCGGCCTCGTACACGAGCTCGGACTCCTCGATCGGCGTGCCGCGCCGCCACCGCCGGACGGTGCGCGGATAGCCGGAGTCGGTGAGCGAGCCGGGTCCGGTGTCCGTGCCGACGAAGACGGTGTCGGCGTCGATCCACCCGATCCGCGTCTTCGCCTCCGGCACCGCGAAGCCGTCCGCGACGAACTCCCGCGCCTCCAGGTCGAATTCGCGGACCACGACGGCGTCGCCGCCGTCCCGGGAGAGCCGCACCAGGGCCCGGTCGTACGCGGGGCGGCGCACCCGGGCCCCGTCCCACACCCACTTCTCGCCCTCCGCGGCGGCGAGCGCGTCGACGTCGAGGAGGACCTCCCAGGCGGGTTCGTCCTTGCGGTACTGCTCCAGGGTCGTGCGCCGCCACACCCCGCGGACGTGCTCGGCGTCGCGCCAGAAGTTGTAGAGGTACGCGCCGCGCCGCACGGTGTACGGGATGCGGTCCGAGGCGTCGAGCACCTCCCTCAGGCGTGCCTTCAGCGGGGCGAACCCGTCGTCGGCGGCCAGCACGTCCGCCGTCTCGGCGTTCCGCTCGGCCACCCACGCGAGGGCGGCCTCGCCGGAGATGTCTTCCAGCCACAGGTACGGGTCGTCATCGGTCATCCCCGTATTGTGCAGGTCCGGCCGGGCCGGGGTCCGGCGCGCCCCTCAGGACGGTCCGGAGCACCACGGCGGCGAGGACCCCGGCCGCCAGGCCGCAGGTCAGGGCGGCCGGGATGCCGTTGCCGAGGCCGGCGGAGAAGTACGGAAGGCCTTGCTCGGGGCCCGCCTGGACCACCGCGATCCGCAGGACCTGGCCCGCGAGGAGGCCGAGGACGGTGGCGCAGACCGCGCCGGCCGCCATGGCCGGGAGCGTGGCCCGGGTCAGGAGCCCGGGGAGCCGGCGCAGGGTCCACCAGACGACGGCGAGGAGGAGGACGTCGGAGGCCCGGTGGAGGAGCCATTCGAGGACCGGGCCGCCCGCCGGGACGTCCCAGGCGCCGAGCAGCAGCCACTGGCGCAGCAGGTCGCCGGGTTCGGAGAGGAGGCCGCCGGCCGGGGAGTACGCCTGGAGGGCGGCGGCGACCGGCTGGTACGAGAGGACCACCACGGACAGCGCGATCACGGCGGTCCCCGCGGTGGCGGCCAGGCGCGCGGCGCGGACCGGAACGTCCGTGCGGGGCGGCGGTTCCGCGCCCTCGGCGGTGATCCGTGCGACGAGGACGGACGCTCCCGCCGCGACGAGTCCGACGGCCACCGGGAGCTGCCGTCCGCCGGCGATCACGTTCGCCAGCTGCGGCAGGAAGCGGTAGCTCCCGTGCCCCGACGAGGCGATGAACCAGGGCGCGGACACGGTGACCGCCAGGGTCCCGGCCACCGCGCCCCACGCCCACAGGGCGAGGAACGCAGCGGTGGCGCGTCCGCGCACCGGCGGGAGCCTGCGGATCAGGAGGAGGGTGCCGAGGACGAAGAACACGAACACGGCTCCGTACCGGATCTGGAGCCCGGTCGTGTACAGGCCGTTGTAGCGGTCGCGGTCGTCGCCGCCGTCGAGGGGCACGTAGCCGGAGACCTGCGCGCCGGAGTCGAGGAAGACGGGCGGGTCGTACGCCCAGGGGGCCAGCCAGCGCTGGAGCTCGGCGACCGGATCGGTGCCGAGCGTCCCGCCGCTGCCCGGCAGGTGCAGCGCGTCGGCGCTCGCCCCCGCCCACCACAGGAGTGCGGTGAGCAGCAGCCCGCCGATCAGTGCGGGTATCGCCGCGCGCCGGTACGTCATGTCCTGTCCCCCGTCGTGAACGTGCTGTCCGAGTGCCCCCGTCGCAGCCTAGGATCCGCCGATCACGCGCCGGCCACGGGGACGCGTCGGTTCGACGGGCGGGACGGTCCGGGGACCGCGCGTCCAGGGGCCGAGACGCCGTTGACCCGGGGCGTGTCGGCCGCTACGTTCACGCCATGTTGCGTACAGCCCTGCTCACCACGCGCGGTCACATCGACCTGCTGCGGGTGGCCTCCGCCGCGTGTCGCCGCGGCCGCTGACGCCCTTTCACCCCCATCACACCTCTGACGCCCTGATCGTCGTGCGCGCGTGCCCGCTCCGCGCCCACGGCCGCTGAGGCGTACCTTCCCCTCCCTCTCCCCCGGAGTCCGTCATGACGGTCGACCATGCCCCTCCCGCTTCCCCGCCCGACATATCGCCTTTGCCGGATGTCGAGGCCCTGACTCCCGCCCGGAGGCCGGGCCGTGGCCCGGCCGTCCCGCGCTGGCTGCGCCGGGCCGTGGGCCCGGTGCTGCTGCTCGTCCTCTGGCAGTCGTGCAGCGCGACGGGGGTGCTGCCGGCGGACGTACTGGCCTCGCCGGGGACCATCGCCCGGGCCGCCGGCGAGCTGGTCGGCGACGGGACGCTGCCGACCGCGATGGGCGTCTCGCTGCGCCGGGTCGCCGTGGGGCTGCTGCTCGGCGGGGTGGTGGGGATCTCGCTCGCCCTGCTGTCCGGGCTCTCGCGGCTCGGCGAGGACCTGGTCGACGCTCCCGTGCAGATGCTGCGGACGGTGCCGTGGGTGGGACTCATCCCGCTGTTCATCATCTGGCTGGGGATCGGCGAGGCGCCCAAGGTGGCGCTGATCGCCCTCGGCGTCGCCTTCCACCTGTACCTGAACGTGTACGCCGGGATCCGGGGCGTCGACGCGGGGCTCGTCGAGGCGGGCGAGTCCCTGGGGCTCGGCCGGTGGGGGCTGGTCCGGCACGTCGTCCTGCCGGGCGCGCTGCCCGGGGCGATGACCGGGCTGCGCTACTCCCTGGCCACGGCCTGGCTCGCGCTGGTCTTCGGCGAGTCCATCAACGCCGACGCCGGGATCGGCTTCCTGATGAACCAGGCGCGGGAGTTCTTCCGCACAGACGTGATCGTCGTCTGCCTGGTCGTCTACGCCTTCCTCGGCCTGCTCGCCGACGCCCTCGTCCGTACTCTCGAAAGGCTGCTGCTGCAATGGCGACCGACCTTCACGGGGCAGTGACCGTCCAGGGGCTCACCCGCTCCTTCGACGGGCGCCCCGTCGTCGACGGGCTCGACCTGACCCTGCGTGCGGGTCAGTTCACCGCACTGCTCGGGCACAGCGGCTGCGGCAAGTCGACCCTCCTGCGGATCCTCGCCGGCCTCGACCGGGAGGTCTCCGGCACGGTCCTCGTGCCGCGCCGCCGCGCGGTCGCCTTCCAGGCGCCGCGCCTGATGCCCTGGAAGAAGGTCTGGCGGAACGTGCTGCTCGGGCTGCCGGGCAGGCCGGACCGGGCGGTGGCGGAGAGGGCGCTCGCGGAGGTGGGGCTCGCCCACCGCTCGGGGGCGTGGCCGAAGACCCTGTCGGGCGGCGAGGCCCAACGCGCCTCGCTCGCAAGGGCGTTGGTACGGGATCCGGATCTGCTGCTGCTCGACGAGCCGTTCGGCGCGCTCGACGCGCTGACCCGGATCAAGGCCCAGCGGCTCGTGGCCGAGCTGTGGCAGCGGCGCGGCTGCACGGTCCTGCTCGTCACGCACGACGTCGACGAGGCGCTGCTGCTCGCGGACCGGGCGCTGGTGATGCGGGACGGCGCGATCGCGTACGACACCGCCGTCGACCTCGACCGCCCCCGCTCCCCCGGCGATCCCGCGCTCGCCGCGCTCCGCACCCGACTGCTCGCCGAACTCGGCGTCACCGACGGTGGGTTCGCCGTAAGCACGACGGCGTGATCACCCCTACCCCTGAGGAGAAAACCGTGAAGTCCTTCCGTCTGTCCGCCGCGGCGCTGCTCGTGCCGCTCGCCCTGCTCGCCTCCGCCTGCTCCGGCGCCTCCGCCGCCGGTGACGTCTCGAACTCCGACGGCAAGGGCTCCCTGGTCCTGAACGTCGGCGACCAGAAGGGCGGTTCCGAGGCCCTGCTGCGTGCCGCCGGTGAGCTCGACGACCTCCCGTACCGGATCAAGTGGTCGACGTTCACCTCCGGTCCACCGCTCCTGGAGGCGATCAACGCCAAGGCCGTCGACTTCGGCTCCGTCGGCAACACCCCGCCCGTCTTCGCGGCCGGCGCCGGCTCGAAGATCACCGTGGTCGCGTCGACGCACGGCGACTCCGCGGGCGAGGCCGTCCTCGTGCCGAAAGACTCGCCGCTGCACACCGCGCGGGACCTGAAGGGGAAGCGGATCGCCGTCGCCCAGGGGAGCTCCGCCCACTTCCAGCTGATCTCCTCGCTCCGGCAGGCCGGCCTGGGGCTGGACGACGTCCAGGTCAGCCTGCTGCAGCCGGCCGACGCCCTGGCCGCGTTCACCAGCGGCAAGGTCGACGCCTGGGCGGTCTGGGACCCGTACACCTCCCAGGTCCTGCTGAGCGGCAAGGGCCGGGTGCTGACCGACGGGCGCGGCCTCGTCAACGGCCTCGGCTTCCAGGTCGCGGCCCCCTCGGCGCTGGCCGACCGGGAGAAGGCGAAGGCGATCGGCGACCTCGTCGAGCGGCTGCGCCGCGCCCAGGGCTGGGTGTTCGACCACCCCGAGGACTGGGCGAAGGCCTGGGCGAAGGAGACCGGGCTGCCGTACGAGGTGGCGCTGGCCGCCGTGAAGCGCAGCAACGGGACCCGTATCCCCGTCGCCCTCGACGACGCGGCGATCGCCTCCGAGCAGAAGATCGCCGACACCTTCGCCGAACTCAAGCTGATCCCCCGCACGTTCCGCTTCGCCGACTACGTCGACACCCGCTTCAACAAGGACCTGCCGCCGTCCACGACCCCGGCGCGCAGCTTCGGAAAGGCCTCCTGATGACCGTCCATCTGCACTGGTTCCTGCCGACCGGCGGTGACGGCCGGACCCTCGTCGACCGGCACGCCTACACGGACGGCGGGATCACCCGGGACCGGGCCGTGTCCGGGGTGCGCGCGCCCGACATCGACTATCTCGCCCAGATCGTCAAGGCGGCCGAACGGCTCGGCTTCGAGGCCGTGCTGACCCCGACCGGCACGTGGTGCGAGGACGCCTGGCTGACGACGGTCGCGCTGGCCCAGCACACCGAGCGGCTGAAGTTCCTGGTGGCGTTCCGGCCGGGGGTGGTCTCGCCGGTGCTCGCGGCGCAGATGGCGGCCACGTACCAGCGGATCACCCGGGGCCGGCTGCTGCTCAACGTCGTGACCGGCGGCGATTCGGCCGAGCAGCGCCGCTTCGGCGACCATCTCGACCACGACCGGCGGTACGCGCGCACGGCCGAGTTCCTCTCGGTGGTGCGGGGCGTGTGGGGCGGGCGGCCGTTCGACTTCGACGGCGAGCACTTCCGGATCGAGGGCGGGCTCACCGCGCTGCCGCCGGACCCGCTGCCCGAGATCTTCTTCGGCGGCTCGTCCGCGGCGGCCGGTCCGGTCGCCGCGGAGCACGCGGACGTGTACCTGACGTGGGGCGAGCCCCCGTGGCAGGTGAAGGAGAAGATCGACTGGATCCGACGGCTGGCGGAGGAGCGCGGCCGGCGTGTCCGGTTCGGGATCCGGCTGCACACGATCTCGCGGGACTCGGCGCGCGAGGCCTGGGCGACGGCCGACCGGCTGCTCTCGGACCTCGACGCGGAGACCGTGGCCGCGGCGCAGAAGGCGCTCGGCCGGAGCGAGTCGGTCGGCCAGCAGCGGATGCTGGCGCTGCACGGCGGCGGCTCGCTCGACCGCGACCGGCTGGAGATCTCGCCGAACCTGTGGGCGGGCGTCGGCCTGGTACGGGGCGGGGCGGGGACCGCGCTGGTCGGCAGCCACGCCGATGTGGCGGACCGGATCGAGGAGTACCACGACCTGGGGGTGGAGCACTTCGTGCTGTCGGGCTACCCGCACCTGGAGGAGGCGTACTGGTTCGGCGAGGGCGTGACGCCCGAGCTGGCGGCGCGCGGGCTGCTGCCGTCGGTGCCCGCCTCCCCGCTGCTCGGCGTCCCGGCGGCGAACGGGCGGCCCGCCTCGGCCCCGGGCGGTGCGCCGCTGCTGGTGTCCGGCGGGCGGTAGACGCCACCGCGGGGCGGGGGACGCGCGGGAAGAACCCCGCCCCCGCCCCGGTTGGTGGAAGCGTGAACGGTTTCGGGTTCGAAGAGGTCAGGACGGTGGACGTCGTCGTCATCGGCGCCGGACAGGCGGGGCTCTCCGCCGCCTTCCACCTGCGGCGCACCGGCCTGGAGCCGGACCGGGACTTCGTCGTCCTGGACCACGCCCCCGCCCCGGGCGGCGCCTGGCAGTTCCGGTGGCCCTCGCTCACCTACGGCAAGGTGCACGGGATGCACGCGCTGCCCGGCATGGAGCTGACCGGGGCCGATCCCTCGCGCCCCTCCTCGGAGGTGATCGGCGCGTACTTCGACACGTACGAGCGGACGTTCGACCTGCGGATCCACCGGCCCGTCGACGTCACGGCCGTCCGGGAGGGCGAGGGCGGCCGGCTCCGGGTCGAGACCTCGGAGGGCGTGTACGCGGCCCGGGCCCTGATCAACGCGACGGGCACCTGGGACCGTCCGTTCTGGCCGCGCTACCCCGGGCAGGAGACCTTCCGGGGCCGTCAGCTGCACACCTCCGGCTATCCGGGTCCCGGGGAGTTCGCCGGGAAGCGGGTGCTGGTCGTGGGCGGCGGGGCCTCCGGCACCCAGCACCTCATGGAGATCGCCGAGGTCGCCGCGGAGACGTTCTGGGTGACCCGGCGCGAGCCCGTCTGGCGCGAGGGCCCCTTCGGCGAGGCGGAGGGCCGCGCGGCCGTCGCGCTGGTCGAGGACCGGGTACGGCGCGGGCTGCCGCCGCAGAGCGTGGTCTCGGTCACCGGGCTTCCGCTCAACGACGCGATCCGCGACGCACGCGCGCGCGGGATCCTGGACCGGCTGCCGATGTTCGACCGGATCACCCCGACCGGGGTGGCCTGGGGCGACGGCCGGACCGTCGACGTGGACGTCATCCTGTGGGCGACCGGGTTCCGGGCGGCGATCGACCATCTGGCGCCGCTGCGGCTGCGTGAGCCGGGCGGCGGCATCCAGGTGGAGGGCACGCGCGCGGTCCGCGACGCACGCGTCCACCTCGTCGGCTACGGCCCCTCTGCTTCGACGATCGGCGCCAACCGGGCCGGCCGCGCGGCCGTCTCCGACATCCGCCGCCTCCTCGACCGCGACCGGGTCGCCGCGCCGACCGCCTGAACCGCGCGGCATCCCTTCCCCGCGCACGCGGCGGCGCCGCCGACCCCCTGGGACGGGGGGCCGACGGCGCCGGGCACTGCGATCGTCAGACGAGCCAGCCCAGGAAGTGGAGGACGCCGGCGAGCAGGTTGGTGATGACGTTCATGGTGGTGCTTCTCCTCGTACAGGTACATCAGTGGGACGTGTGCGGTCGCGGTCTGCAGCCCGTCGCTCGCACTCCGTAATCATCCGGTGCCGTAAGGGAGTTGAGCAACGAATCCCGGAACGATCACACGTTCTGGGGAACAACCGCTCCCACGTTCGCCTGTTCGGTACGGGCGTCCCGGCGGACCAGGGCCGCGTACCGCCCGTCCCGGGCGAGCAGCTCCTCGTGCGTCCCGCGCTCGGCGATCCCGCCCGCCTCCAGGACGACGATCTGGTCGGCGTCGCGGACGGTGGAGAGCCGGTGCGCGATGGTGATGGTGGTGCGTCCGGCCGACAGGGCGTCGATGGCGCGCTGCACCGCGTGCTCGGTCCGGGTGTCGAGGGCGCTGGTCGCCTCGTCGAGGATGAGCACCGGCGGATCGCGCAGGATGGTGCGCGCGATGGCGAGGCGCTGCTTCTCGCCGCCCGAGAAGCGGTAGCCGCGCTCGCCGACGAGGGTGTCGTACCCCTCGGGGAGCGAGGCGATGTGCTCGTGGATCTGGGCGGCGCGCGCGGCCGCCTCTATCTCCTCGTCGGTGGCGTCCGGCTTGGCGAAGCGGAGGTTGTCGGCGACGGAGGCGTGGAAGAGGTACGTCTCCTGGGAGACGACGCCGACGGCGCGGGCGAGGGTGTCGAAGTCCAGGTCCCGCACGTCGACCCCGTCGAGGGTGACGCGGCCGCCGGTGACGTCGTACAGCCGGGGCACCAGGTAGCTGAGGGTGGACTTGCCGGAGCCGGTGGGGCCGACGACGGCGAGGCTGCCGCCGGCGGGGACGGTCAGGTCGATGCCGGCCAGGGTCGGGCGCTCCTGGCCCTCGGGGTCGTAGTGGAACTCGACCTTCTCGAAGGAGACCTCGCCCCGGATCTCCGGGAGCCGGACCGGCTCGTCGGGCTCGGTGATGTCGACGGGCAGGTCGAGGTACTCGAAGATGCGCTGGAAGAGCGCGAGGGAGGTCTGCACCTGCACGCCGGTGGAGAGCAGGCTGACGGCGGGCCGGAAGAGGCCCTGCTGGAGCGAGACGAAGGCGACGAGCGTGCCGAGCGAGATCTCCGAGCCGCCCGAGCCGAGGGCGATGCCGGCGGCCCAGTAGATCAGGGCGGGCATGGCGGCCATGACGATGCCGATGGTGGACATCCGCCACCGTCCGGCCATGGAGGAGCGCACTTCGAGGTCGACGAGGCGCTCGGACTCCTCGGCGAAGGACCGGGTGAGCGAGTCGGCGCGGCCCATGGTGCGGCCGAGCAGGATGCCGCTGACCGAGAGGGACTCGGTGACGGTCGCGGCCATGGCGGCCATCTGCTTCTGGCGCTGGGTGGTGATCTTCTTCCGCTCGCGGCCGACGCGCCGGCTGATCCAGACGAAGACCGGCAGCAGGAGCAGCGAGACGAGGGTGAGGCGCCAGTCGAGGGCGAGCATGGCGACGACGGTCGCGACGACGGCGGTGAGGTTGGAGACCAGGGAGGTGGCCGTGGAGGTCACGGTCGCCTGCATGCCGCCGATGTCGTTGGCGATGCGGGACTGGACCTCGCCGGTGCGGGTGCGCGTGAAGAAGGCGAGCGGCATCCGCTGGAGCTGCTCGTAGACCCCGGTGCGCAGGTCGTGCATGACGCGCTGGCCGACGGTGGTCGAGATGAGGGTCTGGAGCACGCCGAAGACGCTGGTCAGGACGGCGGTGGCGATCATGCCGAGGGCGAGCAGGCTGAGCAGCCCGGTGCGCCCCTGGGGGATCGCGGTGTCCAGGATCTCCCGGAGGAGGAACGGCGAGGCGACCGACACGAGCGAGGCGGCGCCGACCAGGAGGCCGACGAGCGCGAGGCGCGCGCGGTAGGGACGGAAGAGCCGCAGGATCCGCCGCACCTGGGCGGGCTCCCTGGGCTGGCCGGGGTCGCGGGGCGGGGGCGTCCAGTCGGACTGGTCGTGGGGGCGCATAGGCTCCTTCGAAGAGGGGTGATCCATCGGAGCATAGCTCACTGTTACCTATACTCACAATGAAGATGGTCCTGATATTGTTCCCCCATGAGCACCCCCGGCCGTCCGAGCACCTCCGAGCGCCCGAGCACCCCCGACCGCCCGGGCGGGGCCGACGCCGACGGGCTCCTCGCCGAGCAGCTGCTGCGGCTCACCCGGCGCCTGCACCGCATCCAGAAGCGCCATCTGGAGCCGGTGGGCATCACCCCCGCCCAGTCGCGGCTCCTGCGCACGGTCGCGCACTTCGGGGAGCCGCCCCGGATGGCGGACCTCGCGGCCCGCCTGGAGGTCGTCCCGAGGGCCGTGACCAGTCTCGTCGACGGCCTGGAGGCGGGCGACCGGGTGCGCCGGGTGCCCGACCCGAGCAACCGCCGGGTGGTGCGGATCGAGCTCACCGACGCGGGGCGCGCCACGCTGCGCGAGCTGCGCAGCGCGCGCCGGGCCGCCGCAGAGGACATCCTTGCTCCATTGACCGTCGAACAGCGCGAGGTGCTCGAGGGTCTGCTGTCCGCCCTGGTCGACCCCGGTCCGGAGCGCGGCTGCTGACCCGCCGGGCGCGGGGCCGCGCCGAAGGGGAGCCGTGACATGCCGCTGCTTGAGCCGAACCCGCAGGCCCTGCGTCCCGGTACGAAGCGGACCCCCGCCCCGGACCGCGTGCCGGAGCTCCAGGCGCGGGGCACACCGCGGCGGCTGCGCGAGGAGCTCACCGAGCTCCTGGGGCCGGGGAAGGTCCTGTCGAAGATCTCCGACCTGGTGCGCTACGCCTCGGACGCGAGCCCGTACCGCTTCGTCCCCCAGGTCGTCGTGGTCGCCGAGGACCTCGACGACATCTCCGCCGTCCTGTCGTACGCCCACGGCAAGGGCCGCGAGGTGGTCTTCCGGGCCGCCGGGACCAGCCTCAACGGACAGGCGCAGGGCGAGGACGTCCTCGTCGACGTGCGCCGCCACTGGGCGGGCGTCGAGGTCCTGGACGACGGGGCCCGGGCGCGGATCCGGCCCGGCACCACGGTGGTCCGGGCGAACGCCGCGCTCGCCCCGTACGGGCGGGTCCTGGGGCCCGATCCGGCCAGCGCGGTCGCCTGCACGATCGGCGGCGTCGTCGCCAACAACGCCTCGGGGATGACGGCCGGCACCACCCGGAACTCGTACCGGACCGTCGCCTCCCTGACCGTGGTGCTGCCGAGCGGGACCGTGGTCGACACGGCGGCCCCGGACGCCGACGAGGAGCTCGCGCGGGCCGAGCCGAGGCTGTGCGCGGAGCTGATGGCGCTGAAGGCGGAGATCGAGGCGGACCCCGAGCTGACCGCGCGGATCCGCGCCAAGCACACCCTCAAGAACACCAACGGCTACCGGCTCGACGCCTTCCTCGACGGCGACACGCCGGTGCGGATCCTGCGCGGCCTGATGGTCGGCTCCGAGGGCACCCTCGGCTTCATCTCCGAGGTCGTCTTCGACACCCTGCCGCTGGACCGGGAGGTGTCCACGGCCCTGCTGTTCTTCCCCTCGCTGCCGGCCGCCGCCGCGGCCGTGCCCCTGTTCGACGAGGCCGGGGCGCTCGCCGTCGAGCTGATGGACGGCAACACGCTGCGGGCCTCGGTGCGGGTGGCGGGCGTGCCCGCCGACTGGGCGGAGCTGCCGAAGGAGACGGCGGCGCTCCTGGTCGAGTTCCGGGCCCCGGACACGTCGGCCCTGGAGGCGTACGAGCGGGCGGCGCGGGCCGTGCTCGCCGGTCTCGACCCGGTCGCCCCGGTGGCCTCCGTGGAGAACGCCTTCACCCGGGACCCGAAGCGGATCTCCGGCTACTGGAGGGCCCGGAGGGCCTTCGTGACGGCGGTCGGCGGCTCCCGCCCCTCCGGCACGACCCTGGTCACGGAGGACTTCGCGGTGCCGCCGGAGCGGCTCGCGGAGGCCTGCGAGTCGCTGCTCGGCCTCCAGGCCCGGCACGGCTTCGACGCGGCCGTGGCCGGCCACGCGGCCCACGGCAACCTCCACTTCCTGCTCGCCTTCGACGCGGCCGACCCCGCCGACGTCCAGCGGTACGCGGCCTTCATGGACGAGTTCTGCAAGCTGACCGTGGAGCGCTTCGACGGCTCGCTGAAGGCGGAGCACGCCACCGGCCGCAACATCGCGCCCTTCCTGGAGCTGGAGTGGGGGACGCGGGCGACCGATCTGATGTGGCGGGTCAAGGAGGCCCTCGACCCGGCCGGGGTGCTCGCCCCGCGGATCGTCCTGGACCGCGACCCGCAGGCCCATCTGCGCGGCCTGAAGACGATCCCCACCGTGGAGCGGACCGCCGACCCCTGCATCGAGTGCGGCTTCTGCGAACCGACCTGCCCCAGCAACGACCTGACGACCACTCCGCGCCAGCGGATCGTGCTGCGCCGGGAGATGATGCGCCAGTCCGACGGCTCCCCCGTCGAGGCCCGGCTCCTGGAGTCGTACGGCTACGACGCCGTGGACACCTGTGCCGGCGACTCCACCTGCGGGCTGGCCTGCCCGGTCGGGATCGACACGGGGGCACTCATGAAGGACTTCCGGCACGAACGGCACTCGGCGCGCGAGGAGCGGATCGCCGCCCTGGCTGCGCGGAACTTCCGGGCGGTGGAGGCCTCCGCGCGGCTCGCGGTCGCCGCCGCGGACCGGATCGGCGACCGGGTCCTGGGCTCGCTGACGGGCCTCGCCCGTCGGGCCGTCCGCCCCGACCTCGTACCGGAGTGGCTGCCGGAGATCCCAGGCGCGGCGGCGCGGCGGCTGCCCCGCACCCACCGGCCGGCGGCGGTCGCCGTCTACTACCCGGCCTGTGTGAACCGCGTCTTCGGCGGTCCGGAGGGCGAGCGCGGGCCCTCGCTCCCGGAGGCGGTCGTCGCGGTGTCGGCGCGGGCCGGGCGGCCGGTGTGGATCCCGGACGACGTGGCGGGCACGTGCTGCGCGACGATCTGGCACTCCAAGGGGTACGAGCGGGGCAACGTGGTGATGGCGAACCGGATCGTCGAGGCCGCCTGGGGGTGGACGGCCGGCGGGCGGCTGCCGCTCGTGGTGGACGCCTCCTCGTGCGCCCTCGGGATCGCGCACGAGGTGGTGCCGTACCTGACGGAGGACAACCGGGCGCTGCACGCCGAACTGACCGTCCTCGACTCGGTCGTGTGGGCGGCCGACGAGCTGCTCCCCCGGCTGGAGGTGCGGCGGCGCGTCGCCTCGGCCGTGGTCCATCCGACGTGCTCGATGCGGCACCTGGGCGACGCGGAGAAGCTCACCGAACTCGCCGGGGCCTGCGCGGAGGAGGTCGTCGTCCCGGCCGACGCGGGCTGCTGCGCCTTCGCCGGGGACCGGGGCATGCTGCATCCGGAGCTGACGGCCTCGGCGACGGCCCGCGAGGCGGCCGAGGTCACGGCCAGGCCGTTCGACGCGCACCTCTCGGCCAACCGGATGTGCGAGATCGGGATGGACCGGGCGACGGGCCGCAGCTACGGATCGGTGCTCCTCGCACTGGAACGCGCCACTCGACCCTGACTATCCGTCAATCTTCCCGCGGCCCCGGGCGGCCAGGGCCCCTCACCCCGTACGGTGAGGGGCCCTTCGTATGTTCGGGTGATCATCCGCGGCCGGTGCGGCTCGACGGAGGAGCCCGAACAGTACAGTCCAACCACCCGTCAGCAGGGAGGTTCCATGGACGACCAGACACCTCGCCCCCCGAGCCGTCGCACGGTCCTCAGGACCACCGCGGGAGCGGCCGGGGCCGGGCTCGGCATCGCCGCCGTGGGCGGGCAGACCGCCCGGGCCGCCACCGGATCCGCTCCCGCCGCCCGACCGGAGGCCCCGGCCGTGCCACGGCGCCGGGGCGCCACCATGGCCGGGGTCCCGTTCCAGCGCCGTTCCACCGTCCGGGTCGCCCTCGTCGGGCTCGGCAACCGGGGCGGCAGCATGATCCGCCTGTACCTCGCCCTCCCCTGGGTCCGGGTGACCGCCGTCTGCGACCCGGTGCGCGAGAAGGCCGAGCGGGCCGCCGCGGCCGTCGTCGCCGCCGGACAGCCCGCCCCCGCCCTGTACACCCACGGCGAGGACGACTACGAGAACCTCCTCGCCCGCACGGACATCGACTTCGTGCACGTGGCGACCCCCTGGGACAGCCACTTCGCGATCGCCAGGTCGGCGATGCTGAACGGCAAGCACGTCGGCGTGGAGTGCCCGGTCGCGATGGAGCTCGCCGAGCTGTGGGAGCTGGTCGACCTGTCGGAGCAGACCCGCCGCCACTGCATGCAGTTGGAGAACTGCTGCTACGGGCGGAACGAGATGCGGGTGCTGCGGATGGCGCACGCCGGCAAGTTCGGGGAGCTGCTGCACGGCGCGGGGGCGTACAACCACGACCTGCGCGCCCTGATGTTCTCGCCGACGTACTACGAGGGGCCCTGGCGCCGGCTGTGGCACACGCGGCTGCGCGGGGACCTCTACCCGAACCACGGCTTCGGCCCGGTCGCCAACTACATGGACGTCAACCGGGGCGACCGGGCGGTGAGCATCAGCAGCTTCGGCACCCCGGCGCTCGGCCTCGCCGAGTACCGCGCGGCGCACATGCCGCCCGGCGACCCGAGCTGGAAGGAGACGTACGTCGAGAGCGACCGGACGGTCAGCATGGTCCGGACGGCCAAGGGGCGGCTGATCCGCCTGGAGCACGACGTCTCCACCCCGCACCCGTACAGCAGGATCAACAGCCTGGGCGGCACGCGGGGGGTCTTCGAGGACTACCCGGCCCGGATCTACCTGGAGCCGGACCACAAGGACGACGTGTGGGGCGACTTCTCGGCGTACGCGGCCGAGTTCGACCACTGGCTGTGGAAGGAGCACGCCAATCCGCCGGGCGGCCACGGCGGCATGGACTACATCATGGTCCACCGCCTGATGCAGTGTCTCCAGCTGGGGCTTCCCCCGGACTTCGACGTGTACGACGCCGCCACCTGGACGGCTCCGGTACCGCTGAGCCACGCCTCGATCAAGGCGAACGGCGCGCCGCAGGAGATCCCCGACTTCACGCGCGGCGAGTGGCGCAGGGCCCGCCCGGGCGTGGACTCCGCGAAGCCGGCCTGACCGGCCGGTGCCCGGCCCCGGTGCCTCCGGGGCCGGGCACCGTCGTGTTCAGCAGCGGCGCAGGTCCTCGGTGACCGTGCCCTGGACGGACGTCAGGCTGCGGTCGTAGCAGCCGTCGGAGCCGTACAGGCGGTAGCGCTCGGTGCCGGTGCCGAGCGCGTGCCGCTGTTCGCGCGGGACGCCGAGGTTGAAGGAGGCGTCGCCGGTGTACGTGTCGTCCAGGCGCGACCAGGAGAGTCGCTTGCCTCCCCGGACGACGTCGACGGCGGCGCGGTCGCCGACGGTGAGGACGGTCCGCAGCCGGTTCGCGGCGTCGACGGAGATCTCGCCATCCATGGTGTACGTGCGCCGGGTGTGGGTCGCGGTCCGGCCGACGGTCACGGTCTCGTCGTCGGTCCAGCGGGCGGTCAGCCCGTCGGGGTTCTCGTCGGCGCCCCAGCGGTGGGTGGAGCGGTGGTCGACGGTGCGGGTGACGGTGGTCGCGACGCGGCCGTGCGAGGTGTTCAGATGACCGGCGACGGTGAGCGTGTCGCCGCCCGTGGTCTCCAGGACGTCCGGCGAGCCGGCGGTGTACACGGCGGAGTTGCGCGGGGTGCCGAGCTCGTGCCGGTCCAGGGCGCCGGTGACGACCTCGCTGCCCTCGTCCTGCCAGAGGAGCACGTTGGTGGGGACGCTCCAGCCGGACTGCCCGGCGGGGACGCCGGCGACGGAGACCTCGACGCGATGGGCCGCGCCGTCGTTGAGCAGGGCCGCGAACGGCGTGAGGTCGTAGGTGATCGGCTGCACGTCGAAGGCGCGCGGCGCGGGCGTCACGTACCAGAGGAAGGGGTTGGACCAGCCGCCGGTCCACACGTGCGGGAAGGGGGCCGCGATGCCGGCGGGCTTCCCGTCGACGGAGATCCGCACCTCCCGGTAGGGGCCGTCGGCGGCCTTGCAGGAGTAGGGGGCGGCATCGGGGACGGTGAGGTACCAGAACTCCTCGCAGCCGCCGCCGGAGCCGGTGGCGTACACCTCGGCGAGGACGCGCTCGGTGTTGCGCGGGGTGGTGAGGGTGGCGCCGGTGAGCGGCACGACCCGGTCGGGGGTGTCGGCGGCGGGCTTCACCCGGCCCTCGGCGGTGTGGAAGGTGAGGGTCACGCGGACGTCGATGACACCGGTGTACGTCTCGTTGACGACGTTGCCGATGAGCATCTCGACGGGCTGCGGACGGCTGAGGGTGTCGCGGTAGCGGGTGACGTCCTTCTCGACGGACCAGGTGATGCCGTCGGGAGAGGGCTCGGGGGTGGAGGTCCGCAGGAGCTCGACGCCGCCGAGGGTGAGGTACCCGAGGCGGTCGTACTGGCGGCCCTTGACCTGTCCGTCGAGGCGCAGGACGACCCTGTTCCAGCGGGTGTCCTTGCCGCACTCCTTCGGCGGGGCGTAGCTCCCGCGGTACGGGGTGAAGTCGCGGAACCGCGCGGCGGCGAGGGTGACCTCGCAGGTGCGGGTGCCGGGGGTGGCGACGGGCGGGGCGGCGGTGACCGGGTCGTGCCAGTCGGTGGTGAACTCGGCCGGGGGCGTCGGGCCGGTCGGGCCGTCGGCGGCGGCCGGGTGGGCGGTGAACAGCGCGCCGGCGGCGAGCACCAGACCGCCGATCACGCTCGTGATCTTGAGTGATCTCATGGGGCGGAAGTGAAGCGCGGTCCCGCAGCGCGGTCCAGAGGGCGATGAGCGGACATGGCGCGATCTGTTCCCCGATGGGAGAAATCGATGACGCGCCCGGGCGCTCCCCCGCCGGACGCCGCCCGGGACGCGTACCGGAAACGGATCCGGGGCCCTCCCGACGCTCGTGCGGACGGGGCCCGGTGGCGGCGCCTGTCGCGCGGTTCCCGGCGCGATCAGGTAATCAGGAAGGGTGAACGAGGACGCGACCGACCCCTTCGTGCACGTCCGGGGCGCCGGCGAGAACAACCTGCGGAACGTCGATGTCGACGTTCCGCGGAACGCGATGGTCGCCTTCACCGGCGTCTCCGGTTCGGGCAAGTCCTCACTCGCGTTCGGCACCCTCTACGCGGAGGCCCAGCGACGCTACTTCGAGTCCGTGGCACCGTACGCCCGAAGACTGCTGCAACAGGTCGGCGCACCGCACGTGCGGGAGATCACCGGCCTGCCGCCGGCCGTGGCCCTGCAGCAGCGGCGCGGGTCGCCCGGCTCGCGCTCGACGGTCGGCACCCTCACCACGCTGTCCAATCTGCTGCGCATGCTGTACTCCCGCGCCGGCACCTATCCGCCCCGGGCCGCACGGCTGGAAGCCGAGTCGTTCTCGCCCAACACCGCGGCCGGCGCCTGCCCGGAATGCCACGGGCTGGGCATCGTGCACGACGTCGCCGAGGACCTGCTCGTCCCGGATCCCTCCCTGAGCATCCGCGAGGGGGCGATCGCCGCCTGGCCGGGCGCCTGGCAGGGCGCCAACCTGCGCAGTGTCGTGAACGCCCTGGGGATCGACATCGACCGGCCGTGGCGCAGGCTCAGGAAGAAGGACCGGGACTGGCTGCTGTACACGGACGAGCAGCCCTCCGTGTACATCGAGCCGGAGGAGGACCGCGTCGACTACGGCTACCAGGGCAGGTTCTGGAGCGCCCGCAAGCACGTCATGCACGTCCTCGCCGACTCCAAGAGCGAGAGGATGCGAGAACGGGCGCTCCGGTTCGTCAGGAGCGTGCCCTGCCCCGAGTGCCACGGCAGCGGACTGCGGCCCGAGGCGCTCGCCGTGACCTTCGCCGGACGTTCCATCGCCGAGGTCAACGCCATGCCGCTCACCGAGGTCGTGACGCTGCTGCGGCCCGTCGCGGGGCGGTCCGAGGCCGACGCCACCACGTCGACCGCCCGATCCGGGGAGACGACCGAGGTCGCGGTCCGCATCTGCGGCGATCTGGTCGCGCGGATCGACGTCCTGCTCGACCTGGGCCTCGGATATCTCGGCCTCGGGCGCCGCTCGACGACCCTGTCGCCGGGCGAGGCGCAGCGCCTGCGGATCGCCACCCAGCTGCGCTCGGGGCTGTTCGGCGTCGTCTACGTCCTCGACGAACCCTCCGCGGGCCTGCACCCGGCTGACGCGGAACCGCTGCTGGACGTACTGGACCGCCTCAAGGCGGCGGGCAACTCGCTGTTCGTCGTGGAGCACGACATGGACGTCGTACGGCGGGCGGACTGGGTGGTCGACATCGGTCCCGGTGCGGGCGAGGGCGGCGGACGCGTGCTGTACAGCGGCCCGGCCGCCGGTCTCGAGCGGGTCGGGGAGTCGGCCACGAGCCGGCACCTGTTCGGGCGCGCCCGGCCGCTCGAACACCGCCCGCGCGCGCCGCAGGGCTGGCTGCGCCTGCGCGGCGTCTCCCGCCACAATCTGCGCGACGTGTCCGTCGACGTACCGCTCCGCGTCCTGACGGCGGTGACGGGCGTGTCCGGTTCCGGAAAGTCGACGCTGGTGACGCAGGTGCTCGCCGAGGTCGTCCGCGGCCACCTCGGACTCGTGCCCGAGGAACCCGACGAGGCGCAGCTGGAGGTCGACGTCCAGGGCGCGTCGGGGGTCGAGTCGTTCGACCGGCTGGTCCGGGTCGACCAACGGCCCATCGGCCGGACTCCCCGGTCCAACCTGGCCACGTACACCGGGATGTTCGACGCGGTGCGCAAGCTGTACGCGGCGACGGACGAAGCCAGGGCGCGCGGCTACTCGGCCGGGCGGTTCTCCTTCAACGTGCCCGAAGGCCGGTGCGAGACCTGCCAGGGCGAAGGGTTCGTCGCGGTGGAACTGCTGTTCCTGCCCGGCACCTACGCGCCGTGCCCGACCTGCGAAGGCGCCCGGTACAACGCCGAGACGCTGGAGGTCACCTACCGCGGCAAGAACGTCGCGGAAGTACTGGCGCTGTCCGTCGACGCCGCCGCCGAGTTCCTGTCGGCCGTCCCGGCCGCCTCCCGCAGTCTGGAGACGTTGCGCGAGGTGGGACTGGGGTACCTGCGGCTGGGCCAGCCCGCGACGGAACTCAGCGGCGGCGAGGCGCAACGCATCAAACTGGCCACCGAACTGCAGCGGGCCCGGCGCGGGCACGCGCTCTACCTGCTCGACGAGCCGACGGCGGGGCTGCACCCCTCGGACATCGCGCTGCTGCTGCGACAGTTGCACCGGCTCGTCGACGCCGGCAACACAGTCGTCCTCGTCGAGCACGACCTGGACACGATCGCCACCGCCGACTGGGTCGTCGACCTCGGCCCGGGCGGCGGCGACGCGGGCGGACGAGTGGTCGCGGCGGGCCCGCCGGCCAAGGTGGCGAGGGCCCGCCGCAGCGCCACCGCGCCCTATCTCAGGGCCCGGCTCGCACGCTCCTGACGGCAGCGCGGGGGGACTCGACGTGCGGTTCCCCCCGTGATCGCGCCCCTCGCGCCGGTCGCCGCCTACTGCCGACGAATCTCTGACTCAGATCACTAGCCGGCGACCGGCTGCTGCTGCGTGTTGACCTGGGGGGCGGCGACGTGCTGCTGCGGGTCGGCCTGCTGTTGGGCGGCGGTCCGCTCCGTCTCGCTGTGGACGAGCAGGGACAGGAGGGAGGCCAGCGGAAGGTTGGCTTCCGCGGGATGACGCAGAGCCTTGCCCGGCGCTATGCGGTACGTGTTCGTCCGCCCCTCCCGCGTATGGGAGAGATAGCCGTCCTGTTCGAGGTCGGCGATGATCCGCGACACGGCCCGCTCGGTCAGCCGGCAGCGGGCGGCGATGTCACGGATGCGGGCGTTCGGATTGTCCGCAATAGAAGCCAGGACGCGGGCGTGGTTCGTGATGAACGTCCATCCGGTGTGGGACTCAGGAGCTTCCAGCATGGTCCCGCATTCTACGTGACCCGGTTTGCCGGAACGGAAAACCATGACATAGTTTTCCTGCATTCGACGTCGCTTCCCCCTCGCGCGAGGGGCGCCGGAGGGAGTACACGCATGCCCAGGGACGATGCCGCCATCCTCGATCTCCCGTCCAGGTCCGAAGGCGAGCCGCCGCCGGTGGAGCGAGCCGAGGGCGCGGCGCCGCGCCCGGCCCAGGACGCGACGCTGCAGAACGCGGTCCTCCGGTACGAATACCGCGGGGCACAAGTCGTCGAGGCCCAGGGCGAGTACGACCTCCACTCCGTCGGGCCCCTGGCCGACGCGCTGTGGGGGGCGGTCGAGACGCACCCGATGGTGATTCTGGACGCCTCCCGGATCACCTTCGCGGACTCGTCCGCCCTGAACCTGATGCTCCTCGTCCACCGGACGGGAAAGCTGCGCGTGACGGCGCCGTCAGCGCAGGTCCAGCGCCTGTGCGCGATCACCGGCGCCGACGGCGTCCTCCAGATCCGGGACACGATCGCCGACGCCGTCGCCGGCTAGGACTTGTCCGGCCGATCATGCGGCTACTGCGCAGCCGTGTCGTTGATGTGGACATGGGGCGGGGCGATCTGACGGATGCCGAGTGGGAACGGCTGCGGCCGTTCCTTCCGGTCAGCAACGGGCGTTGTGGCCGGTGGCGGGACCACCGGCAGGTGATCGACGGCATTCTGCACCGGGTGCGGACCGGGGTGCAGGGCGTGACCTGCCCGAAAGGTTCGGCTCGTGGAAGACCGTCTACGAACGCCACCGCCTGTGGTCGGCGGACGGTACCTGGGAGCGCCTGCTCCAGCAGGTCCAGGCCGCGGCCGACGCCGCAGGCGAGATCGCCTGGGACATCTCGGTCGACTCCACCCTCGTGCGGGCCCATCGACACGCCGCCGGCGCCCGCACCGAACCGCCACCGGCGCCCGCCCCAAAGGGGGACGCAGCGGCAGAACACCAGGGCGAAGCACCGTGGCAGAGCCTCGTCGCCCGCCTCGACAAGCGCCGCTACGTCTACTTGGGCACTGCCACCGCCGCGGCTCTCGCCGTCTGGCTCCGCACATGATCGGTCGGACAAGTCCTAGAGGAAGCCCAGCGCCGAGGCCCCGCCGACGCCGCCCAGGACCATGAAGGCGGGCATCAGGACCTTGAGCTCGACCCAGCTGCCGGCCCGGAAGCGCATGCCCTTGGGCGGGCCGAGCGGGTACCAGCGCTTGCGGCCGACGGGGATGGGCCACAGGATCGGGCAGCCCGAGACGGTCAGGGCGTCGCCGACGTCGTGCACGAGGGCACCGAGGACGATGGGCAGGCCCAGCCACAGGTACTCCTGGCCGGATCCGGTGAAGAGCCAGGCCGCGCCGTTGCCGGGCTGGTCGAGGACGCCCGCCAGGATCCAGGCGCCGGCGGCGCCGAGCAGCCAGACCAGGACGTCGCTGGACATCCGGGCGGCCCGCCACAGCAGGCCTTCCACGGCGAGGACCAGGTGCACGAAGAGGATCGCGAGGACGGCCCAGCGGCCGCCGGTGACCGCCGCGGCGGAGGCCCCGGCGCCGATCAGGACCGCCCAGAGCCAGGTGTGGGTCAGGGTCCGGTGCCCGCCGGACCTGCGCGGGTCGGCGGAGGAGCGGGTCGCCTTGTAGACGGCGTACGACAGCTTGTCGACGATCTCGCAGAGGCCCCGGGAGACCGGTCCGAAGGCGCGGGAGATGGTCGCCGACTTGTGGTCGAGGTCGGGTGCGAGGGCCGCGCCCGCGCAGATGAGCGCGCCGGCGACGAGAACGGGCCAGGGCATCGGGTGGTCGAAGGCGGCCGCGGCCGCTCCGACGCCCAGCCAGGCCGCCGCTCCGGACAGCGAGTGCGCCGGTCCCATCATGGTTGACCCGCCCCGTTTCTCCCCTGCCGGTGCTCAGTTGACGACCGGTCGACGGACGAGCCTACCGTCCGTGATCAAGGCAGCTGACGGCCGGTTCCCTCATCCGAGCGGAATGCGGGCAAGATGGGGGCGTGACCCTTATCGATCAGCTGCCGCCGACCGCCGACCCCGACGCCCTCTTCGAGGCCTTCTCCTCCTGGGCCGAGGACCGGGGCATCACGCTCTACCCGGCCCAGGAAGAGGCGCTGATCGAGGTCGTCTCCGGGGCCAACGTGATCCTCTCCACCCCCACCGGATCGGGAAAGTCGCTGGTCGCGGCGGGGGCGCACTTCACCGCGCTCGCCCATGACCAGGTGACCTTCTACACCGCGCCGATCAAGGCGCTGGTGTCGGAGAAGTTCTTCGACCTGTGCAAGCTCTTCGGCACCGAGAACGTCGGCATGCTGACCGGCGACGCCTCCGTGAACGCGGACGCGCCGGTGATCTGCTGCACGGCGGAGGTGCTCGCCTCGATCGCGCTGCGGGACGGCAAGGACGCCGACATCGGCCAGGTCGTCATGGACGAGTTCCACTTCTACGCCGAGCAGGACCGCGGCTGGGCCTGGCAGATCCCGCTGCTCGAACTGCCCCAGGCGCAGTTCGTCCTGATGTCGGCGACGCTCGGCGACGTGTCGATGTTCGAGAAGGACCTGACCCGGCGGACCGGGCGGCCGACCTCGGTGGTCCGTTCGGCGACCCGGCCGGTGCCACTGTCGTACGAGTACCGGCTCACGCCCATCACGGACACCCTGACCGAGCTCCTGGAGACCAAGCAGGCGCCCGTCTACATCGTGCACTTCACGCAGGCGCAGGCCGTCGAGCGCGCGCAGTCGCTGATGAGCATCAACATGTGCACGCGCGAGGAGAAGGACCGGATCGCCGAACTGATCGGCAACTTCCGCTTCACCACCAAGTTCGGCCAGAACCTCTCCCGGTACGTGCGGCACGGCATCGGCGTGCACCACGCGGGCATGCTGCCGAAGTACCGGCGGCTCGTGGAGAAGCTGGCCCAGGCGGGCCTCCTGAAGGTGATCTGCGGGACCGACACCCTCGGCGTCGGCGTGAACGTGCCGATCCGCACGGTGCTCTTCACGGCCCTCACCAAGTACGACGGCAACCGGGTGCGCACGCTGCGTGCCCGTGAGTTCCACCAGATCGCGGGCCGGGCCGGCCGGGCCGGCTTCGACACGGCCGGCCTCGTGGTGGCGCAGGCCCCCGAGCACGTCATCGAGAACGAGAAGGCGCTCGCGAAGGCCGGCGACGACCCGAAGAAGCGCCGCAAGGTGGTCCGCAAGAAGGCCCCCGAGGGCTTCGTCGCCTGGAGCGAGACCACCTTCGAGAAGCTGATCGAGGCCGAGCCGGAGCCGCTGACCTCCCGCTTCAAGGTCACCAACATCATGCTGCTCTCGGTGATCGCCCGGCCGGGCAACGCCTTCGAGGCGATGCGCAAGCTCCTGGAGGACAACCACGAGCCGCGCAAGGCGCAGCTGCGGCACATCCGCCGGGCCATCGCGATCTACCGCTCGCTGCTCGACGGCGGTGTGGTGGAGCAGCTGGACGAGCCGGACGCCGAGGGCCGCACGATCCGGCTGACGGTCGACCTCCAGCAGGACTTCGCGCTCAACCAGCCGCTGTCGACGTTCGCGCTGGCCGCGTTCGACCTGCTGGACCCGGAGTCCCCCTCGTACGCCCTGGACATGGTGTCCGTCGTGGAGTCGACGCTGGACGACCCGCGTCAGATCCTCGCCGCGATGCAGAACAAGGCGCGCGGGGAGGCCGTCGGGCGGATGAAGGCGGACGGCGTCGAGTACGAGGAGCGGATGGAGCGGCTCCAGGACATCTCGTACCCGAAGCCGCTGGAGGAGCTGCTCTGGCACGCGTACAACGTCTACCGGAAGTCGCACCCGTGGGTCGGCGACCACCCGGTGTCGCCGAAGTCGGTCATCCGCGACATGTACGAACGGGCGCTGACCTTCACGGAGTTCACCTCCTGGTACGAGCTGGCGCGGACCGAGGGCATCGTGCTGCGGTACCTGGCGAGCGCGTACAAGGCGCTGGACCACACGATCCCGGACGACCTGAAGACCGAGGACCTGGAGGACCTGATCGCCTGGCTGGGCGAGATGGTGCGGCAGGTGGACTCCTCGCTGCTCGACGAGTGGGAGCAGCTGGCCAATCCGGAGGTCCAGACGGCCGAGGAGGCCCAGGAGAAGGCCGACCAGGTCAAGCCGGTCACGTCGAACGCCCGCGCGTTCCGGGTTCTGGTGCGCAACGCCATGTTCCGCCGGGTGGAGCTGGCCGCCCTCGACAACGTCGACGCGCTCGGCGAGCTGGACGCCGAGTCCGGCTGGGACGCGGACGCGTGGGGCGAGGCGATGGACGCGTACTGGGACGAGTACGACGACCTGGGGACGGGCCCGGACGCGCGCGGTCCGAAGCTGCTCGCGATCGAGGAGGACGCGGCGCACGGGCTGTGGCGCGTCCGGCAGACCTTCGCCGACCCGAACGGCGACCATGACTGGGGCATCAGCGCGGAGGTGGACCTCGCGGCCTCCGACGAGGAGGGCCGTGCGGTGGTCCGCGTGACGTCCGTCGGACAGCTGTAGAGGAGACCTGTGGTGACCAACCCCGCCGAGAGGCTCGTGGATCTGCTCGACCTGGAGCGGATCGAGGTGAACATCTTCCGCGGGTGCAGCCCGCAGGAGTCGCTGCAACGGGTCTTCGGCGGCCAGGTCGCCGGGCAGGCCCTGGTGGCGGCCGGCCGCACCACGGAGGGCGACCGGCCGGTGCACTCGCTGCACGCCTATTTCCTGCGGCCGGGCAGGCCCGGGGTGCCGATCGTGTACCAGGTGGAGCGGGTGCGGGACGGCCGGTCGTTCACGACCCGCCGGGTCACCGCGGTCCAGGAGGGCCGGACGATCTTCAACCTCACCGCCTCCTTCCACAAGCCGGAGGAGGGCGCCTTCGAGCACCAGCTGCCGCCGAGGCACCTGACGGATCCGGAGACCCTGCCGAACCTGGCGGACGAGGTCCGCGAACACCTGGGGGAGCTGCCGGAGGCCCTGGACCGGATGGCCCGCCGGATGCCCTTCGACATCAGGTACGTGGACCGGCTGCGCTGGACCCGGGACGAGGTCAAGGACGCGGACCCGCGCTCCGCGGTGTGGATGCGGGCCGTCGGTCCGCTGGGCGACGACCCGCTGGTCCACACCTGCGCCCTGACGTACGCCTCGGACATGACCCTCCTGGACGCGGTCCGGATCCCGGTCGAGCCGCTGTGGGGTCCGCGCGGCTTCGACATGGCCTCGCTGGACCACGCGATGTGGTTCCACCGGCCCTTCCGGGCGGACGAGTGGTTCCTGTACGACCAGGAGTCCCCGGTCGCCACGGGCGGCCGGGGACTCGCGCGGGGCCGGATCTACGACCGCGAGGGCCGGCTCCTGGTGTCGGTGGTCCAGGAGGGCCTGTTCAGGAAGCTCTGATCCTCGTGGGGCACGGGTGGCTCCGGCCCTCCCCAGGTCACTCGAACTCGGTGCCGCCCTTGCGCGTGAGGTAGGCCGGGCTGACCGCCTTGGCGATGGCCCGGCCGCCGGTGACCGGGCTGTACCGCTCGGTCGCGGGCCGGATGACGACGCCCTCCCGCAGATGGGCCTCCCGGCCGGAGACGGTCTCCCGGCCGCTCGCGTGCGCGAGGACGGTGTCGAGGTCGTACGGCCCGGAGTACAGCCGCGGTACGAGCGGGACCTCGCCGGCCTCCAGGACCTCGGCCGGGTCCAGCCAGCGGACCTCTCCCCCGATCTCGGCGGACACGTCGAAGAGGGCGTAGCCGACGGTCTCGGAGCGGGCGTCGGCGCCGTAGGCGAGGTCCTGCACCCCGGAGCCGTACACCTCGCCGAAGAGCCCGACCCTGCGGGCGCCGAGCCGTTCGGCCAGCCGCTCGGCGACGCCGGCCAGCCCGTGCCCGTGGACGGCGCGCCAGTACAGGTTGCGCGGGTCCTCCTGGAGGGCGAGGCCCTTGGCCCCGAACCCCTTGGAGGAGACCTGCGTGCGGCCCTCCTCGGCGTGGAAGGTCAGCAGGCACGCGGTCCCGTGGAGCTTCTCCGTCAGGACGACGGGCTCACCGGGCGCGAACAGGTCCGGGTAGCGCTGGAGGTTCTCGATGTCGACCCACGGCAGCAGGTCGGGCGCCGCCTCCACGTCCCCGCTCATCGTCGGCGGTATCGGCGGCACCCACTTGGTGATCCCGAGCGCCTCCGCGAAGTCGGTCCCCTCGGCCGCGGCCCGCGCCAGGTCGACGCCGGCGAGCGCGGCGGGGCGGCACACGATCCCCTGCGACAGCTCCCCGCGCAGCCGTACGGCCTTCACCCGGTCCGCGTTCCCTCCGGCGAGCCGCCCGGTCAGCCCCAGCTCATCGACGAGCGCGAGGGGGAGCACGGCCTGCTCGGGGATGTACACGGCGGCGTCGCCCGTCCGGTAGGCCCCCTTGGCGACGACGGCCCGGTAGAGCCCGACCTGGGCGAGTTCCAGGGCGTCGGCGTTCGGATGCGGATGGACGGTGAGGACTTCGGCGGTGACGCGCAGGGTGGACATGGTTCAGGACTCCGGATGCTCGGGTTTCGATCTCATCGCGGCCCACTGTGGCCGACCCGAATTCCCGTGGGCGATCGATTTGCCGTCTGGTAGCGTCGCCGGGTCCGGGCCTACGACCGGTCGTCCAGCCCCGGGAGGGCGTCCTGTTCCACCTCGTGGCGGCGGGTGCGGATGTCCGGGGGCGCCGGGTGGAGTTTGGCGTCGCAGGTGGGGCCCAGGCCCGTGCGGCGGGAGTCGGCGCCGGTGAGGGGGCGGCCGCAGAGGCGGCAGTACACCCGGCGCGGTCCTGCCTGAGCTGCGGAATCGATCGCGATTGCCAGTGGTTCGTCTGCCATGTTGAGATCAAACCTCATTCCGACGAGGAGCAGTCCATGAGCCTGTACGACATCCCCCTGAAAACCCTGGCCGGCGAGCCGCTCTCCCTGGCCGACTACCGCGACCGGGCCGTGCTGGTGGTGAACGTGGCCTCCAAGTGCGGGCTCACCCCGCAGTACGCGGGCCTGGAGAGGCTGCAGAAGGAGTACGGGGAGCGCGGCCTCACCGTGCTCGGGGTGCCCTGCAACCAGTTCGCGGGGCAGGAGCCCGGCAGCGCCGAGGAGATCGCGACCTTCTGTTCGGCGACGTACGGGGTGTCCTTCCCTCTCCTGGAGAAGACGGACGTGAACGGCGAGGGGCGCCACCCGCTCTATGCCGAGCTGGTGAAGGTCGCCGACGCCGAGGGCGAGGCCGGTGACGTGCAGTGGAACTTCGAGAAGTTCCTCATCGGCCGTGACGGCGCGGTCACCCGCTTCCGTCCGCGCACCGAGCCGGAGGCCCCCGAGGTCGTGGCGGCGATCGAGGCGCAGCTTGTCTGACCCGGGGGTGGTCGAACGGCTGCGGGCCGCCGGGTGCGTCTTCGCCGAGGAGGAGGCGGAGATGCTCCTCGCGTCCGCCGCCGGGCCCGCCGAGCTGGACCTGATGGTCGAGCGGCGGGCCTCGGGCCTGCCCCTTGAGCACGTCGTGGGCTGGGCCGGGTTCGCCGGGCTGCGGATCGAGGTCGACGGCGGGGTCTTCGTGCCCCGGCGGCGTACGGAGTTCCTCGTCGGCCGCGCGGTGGAGCTGGCCCGGCCCGGCGCCGTCTGCGTCGACCTGTGCTGCGGCTCCGGGGCGGCGGGCGCCGTGCTGCTCGCCGAGGTCGAGGGCGCCGAGGTGCACGCCTCGGACGTCGAGCCGGCGGCGGTGCGCTGCGCCCGGCGGAACGTGGAGCCGCGCGGCGGCCGGGTGTACGAGGGGGACCTGTTCGCGCCGCTGCCGCGGGAGCTGCGGGGCCGGGTCGAGGTGCTGGTCGCGAACGTGCCGTACGTGCCGACCGAGGAGATCGGGCTGCTGCCGCCCGAGGCCCGCGACCACGAGCCGCACGTGACGCTCGACGGCGGTGCGGACGGGCTCGACGTCATGCGGCGGGTCGCCGCCGAGGCGCCGGAGTGGCTGGCGCCGGGCGGGCACCTGCTGGTGGAGACCAGCGAGCGGCAGGCGGAGTCGGCGCTCGCGGTGATGTCCGCGGCCGGTCTGGTGCCGCGGGTCGTCGCCTCCGAGGAGTGGTGGGCGACGATCGTGGTCGCGACCCGGCCGTAGAAGCCGTGGAACAGGGGGAGCGGCCCGGCCGCTCCCCCGCGCGGTCCGGTTACGCCGTCCTCGGCACCAGTCGGCAGCGGGCCGGGCCCTGCGTGGTGAGGGTGATGGCGGAGCCCACGGGCACCTCCGTGTCGACGGCTTCGAAGCCGTACTTCTGGAGGATCATCGCCAGCGCGATCACCGACTCCAGCATCGAGAAGTGCTGGCCGATGCAGGCGCGGGGGCCGCCGCCGAAGGGGAACCAGGCGTACCGGGGGCGGCCCGCCTCCGCCTCGGGCGTGAAGCGGTCCGGGTCGAAACGCTCGGCGTCCTCCCAGTAGGCGGGGTGCCGGTGGGTGACCCAGGAGGAGACGATGACGTCCGCGCCCGCCGGGATGGTGACGCCGTCGATCACGGTGGCGGCGACGGCGCGGCGGCCGATGGCCGGGGCGGCGGGGAAGAGGCGCATGGTCTCTTTGAGGACCCGGGTGACGTACGGCAGCGCGTCGAGGTCGCCGGCGTCGGGGGTGCGGCCGTCGAGGACCCGGTCGACCTCCTCGTGGGCCCGCTTCAGCACCTCGGGGTGGCGGCCGAGGAGGTGCAGGGCGAAGCCGAGGGAGGTGGCGGTGGTCTCGTGCCCGGCGAGCAGGAAGACGAGGACCTGCTCGCGCAGCTCGGTGGCGTCGAAGCTGCCGTCCTCGGCGCTCTCGGCCTCGACGAGCAGGGTGAGGAGGTCGTCGCCCCCGGCGGGGGCCCGGCCGGAGCCGCGCCGCTCGGCGATGATCCGGTCGCAGACCTCGTACAGCGCCTGGTGGACGGCGGCGGCCTTGCGGTTGCCGGGGGTGGGCCAGTGGCGCGGGACCTTGACCGGGGAGTAGCCGCGGCGGAGCACGTAGGCGCCGAGTTCGGGGAAGCAGCGCTCGACGATCTCGACGGCCGCGTCGACGTCGGTGCCGAAGAGGATGCGGGCGACGGCGCGCAGGGCGAGGCGGGTCATCTCGTGGAGGACGTCGACGGTCCCGGCGCCGCCTTCCTCCCACTCGCCGACGAGGGTGGTGACCTCGGCGGCGATGGCCGCCGCGTAGCCGTCGACGCGGCGCTTGGTGAAGAGGGGCTGGACGAGCCGGCGCTGGCGGAGGTAGTCCTCGTCCTGGCTGGTCAGCAGGCCGTTGCCGAAGGACTCGCGGATCTCCTGGTAGAAGGCGTTGTCCTTGCGGAAGTTGGCGGATTCCCCGGCGAGGACCTGCTGGGCTCCCTCGGCGGAGAAGACGCCGTAGAAGGCGGCGCCGACCCCGGGCGGGCCCGCGGTCATCCGCACGACGTCCCCGTGCTCGCGCCGGGCGCGCAGGAAGGTGCCCAGCGAGTCCTTCTTGAGGTCGAGCATGGAGCCGAGCAGCGGAAGTCCCGCGAGTTCGGGTGCTTCGGCACCTGTGGTGGTGGCCATGAACGGTTCCCCCTCGATCGTCGCCTGCGAGTTGATTCTCCCTCAGGAGGTGACTCGCCGGTAGGGAGGGCCGAACTGCGGGCCGGATCTGGCCGGTTGGCTCGAAAGGGGTCCCTCACGCGGTTGCCCTCCGGGACCCGGAGGGCAACGGGTTCTGCTTGGTGCGAGCGGCGGCTACTTCGCGATCGCGCGGCTGATGACCATCCGCTGGATCTCGCTCGTGCCCTCGAAGATCGTGTAGATGGCGGCGTCGCGGTGCATGCGCTCCACCGGGTACTCACGGGTGTAGCCGTTGCCGCCGAGGATCTGGACGGCCTGGGCGGTGACCTTCTTGGCGACCTCGCTCGCGTACAGCTTGGACATGGAGCCCTCGGCCGCGGTGAAGGGCTTGCCGGCGGTGGCCATCCAGGAGGCGCGCCAGACGAGCAGACGGGCGGCGTCGATCTGGGTGGCCATGTCGGCGAGCTGGAAGGCGACGCCCTGGTTCTCGATGATCGGGCGGCCGAACTGGACCCGGGTCTTGGCGTAGTCGAGGGCGACCTCGTACGCGGCGCGGGCGGTGCCGACGGCCATGGCGCCGACGGCCGGGCGGGAGGCCTCGAAGGTGGCCATGGCGGCGTTCTTCACGCGCTCGCCGCCCGCCTTGGCCTTCTCGCGGGCGCGGGCGAGCCGCTCGTCCAGCTTGTCCTTGCCGCCGAGGAGGCAGGAGCCGGGGACGCGGACGTCCTCCAGGACGACCTCGGCGGTGTGGGAGGCGCGGATGCCGTGCTTCTGGAACTTCTGGCCCTGGGAGAGCCCGGGGGTGTTCGGCGGCACGATGAAGGAGGCGTGCCCCTTGGAGCCGAGCTCGGGGTCGACGACGGCGACGACGACGTGGACGTTGGCGATGCCGCCGTTGGTCGCCCAGGTCTTGGTGCCGTTGAGGACCCACTCGTCCTTGGCCTCGTCGTACACGGCGCGGGTGCGCATGGAGGCGACGTCCGAGCCGGCGTCGGGCTCGGAGGAGCAGAAGGCGGCGACCTTGACGTCGTTCGCGTCGCCGTACATCTGCGGGACCCAGGTGCCGATCTGCTCCTCGGTGCCGTTGGCGAGGACGCCGACGGCGGCGAGACCGGTGCCGACGATGGAGAGGGCGATGCCGGCGTCGCCCCAGAAGAGCTCCTCCATCGCCATCGGGATGCCGAGGCCGGTCGGGTCGAAGAACTGCTGGGCGTAGAAGTCGAGGGAGTATATGCCGAGCTTGGCCGCTTCCTGGATGATCGGCCAGGGGGTCTCCTCACGCTCGTCCCACTCGGCGGCCGCGGGGCGCATCACATCGGCGGCGAAGCCGTGGAGCCAGTCGCGGACCTGCTTCTGGTCCTCGTTGAGTTCGAGCGTGAACTCGCCCATGTTCCCTCCCAGCATGACGTTACTTGCGGTAACACCAGTCTGTTACCGGCGGGTAGAGGCTGTCAACCTGCGGTGGAGCGGTTCGGCCCGACCGACGCCGGATCCCGGCCGGGTGTTACGTTGCGAGAGCCTCACGAATCGCACGGGCGGGGAGACACGCACATGGACATCGCACACCGGGCCACCGACCAGCAGACGACCGCCGAGCAGCGGCGCCGCGAGCTGCTGGAGGCGGCGGACCGGGTGGTGCTCCGGGACGGCCCCAAGGCGTCCATGAACGCGATCGCGGCCGAGGCCGGCATCACCAAGCCGATCCTCTACCGCCACTTCGGCGACAAGGGCGGCCTCTACCGCGCCCTCGCCACCCGGCACACGGACGCGCTGCTCGCCTCGCTCCGGGCCTCGCTCGACGCGCCCGCCGACCGGCGCCGCCGCGTCGAGGCCACCCTCGACACGTACCTGGCGTCCATCGAGGCGATGCCCCAGGTCTACCGCTTCCTCATGCACCCGGCGGAGGAGCCGCACCAGACCGAGCAGGGCTTCGACGTCGGCCGCCACTCGGCCCCGCTGCTGCGCCGCATGGGCGAGGAGCTCGGCCAGGTCATCGCCGAGCGCGTCGACCTGGGACCGGCCGCCGAGGCCCAGGCCCGGATCTGGGGCCACGGCATCGTCGGCATGATGCACGCGGCCGGCGACTGGTGGCTCGGCGAGCGCCCCTGCTCCCGCGCGGACCTGGTCAAGAGCCTGGCCGACCTCCTGTGGGGCCGCCTCGCGGCGGCCGACGACCTCCCGGGCGGGCCGGGCTTCTAGGGCCTGAGCGGCGGGACGCCCCCTAGGGGGCTTCCAGGGTCCGCCCGGCAGGACGCCCCCTAGGCGATCCGGTCCGCCCCGGTCCCCCACGGCTGCTTCCGGATCGCGCGCAGCAGGCGTGACTTGCGCCACCCCGTGACGTGGTCCGCGTAGACCCCGCCCTCCAGGTGATCGGTCTCGTGCTGGAGGCAGCGGGCGAAGAAACCCGTCCCCTCGATCCGTATCGGGGTGCCGTCCAGGCGTACGCCCTCCACCACCGCGCGGTCGAAGCGGGGGGTCGGCGCCTCCAGGCCCGGCAGGGAGAGACAGCCCTCGGGGCCCCGGATCACGTCGCCGTCCGCCTCCACCAGCCGCGGGTTCACCACATGGCCCAGGTGGCGGTTCTCCTCGTCGTCGGGGCAGTCGTACACGAACACCCGCAGGCCCGTGCCGACCTGGTTCGCCGCCAGGCCCACGCCGTGCGCCGCGTACATCGTGGCGAACATGTCCTCGACGAGCCGGGCCAGTTCGGGTCCGAAGTCGGTGACGGGCGCGCAGGGGGTGTGCAGCACGGGGTCGCCGAGGAGGGTCATCGCTCGGACGAGGCCGGAACTGCCGGGGATGGGGCGGTTTCGCATGGCCGTAAGGGTACGGTCCGCCGTGACCTCCCCGTTTCGCGCGGCCGCTCGCCGGTGCCGCTGTTCGGGCTGCTGGCCGGATCTCGATAGGCTGAGCCCGGACCGACGCAAGGAGGAACAAGAACGATGTCAGGACACCCCGGTAATCCAGAGCCGCTGTCGCCGCGCGCCAAGCTGGCCGTGACGGCGGGCAAGGCCGCGGCCGCGGTGTCGCGTGCGGCGGGGCGCGGCAGCGGATCGGTGATCGGCGGCCGGGTGGCGCTGAAGCTCGACCCCGACCTGCTCGGCCGGCTCGCGCAGCATCTGGACGTCGTCCTGGTGTCGGCGACCAACGGCAAGACCACCACGACCCGGCTGATCGCGGAGGCCCTGCGCGCCGCCGGTCCCGTGGTCTCCAACGCCCTCGGCGCCAACATGCCCGCCGGCATCACCTCGGCGCTGGCCGGCGGCACGGACTCCAAGTTCGGTGTGATCGAGGTCGACGAGAAGTACCTCGCGGGCGTCGCCCGGGACACCACGCCCAAGGCGATCGCGCTGCTCAACCTCTCCCGCGACCAGCTCGACCGCGCGGCCGAGACCCGGATGCTCGCCGAGAAGTGGCGCGAGGGCCTCAACGGCACCAAGGCCGTGGTCATCGCCAACGCCGACGACCCGCTCATCGTGTGGGCCGCCTCCTCCTCCCCCAACGTGGTGTGGGTCGCCGCCGGCCAGGAGTGGAAGGACGACGCCTGGTCGTGCCCCGCCTGCGGCGGTGTGATGCAGCGTCCGGGCGACGACTGGTTCTGCGGCGAGTGCGGCTTCCGCCGTCCCGCGCCGAGCTGGGCGCTCAGCGGCGACCACGTGCTCGACCCGCACGGTTCGGCCTGGCCGATCCGCCTCCAGCTGCCCGGCCGCGCCAACAAGGCGAACGCCGCCACCTCGGCCGCCGTCGCCGCGGTCTTCGGGGTGCCGCCGCAGGTGGCCCTGGAGCGCATGTACCAGGTGCAGGCCGTCGCCGGACGCTACGACGTGGTCTCCTTCCAGAACCGCGACCTGCGTCTGCTCCTCGCGAAGAACCCGGCCGGCTGGCTCGAAACGTTTTCCCTCATCGACGGGCCGCCCGCTCCGGTGATCCTCTCGGTCAACGCGCGGGGCGCCGACGGCACGGACACCTCCTGGCTGTGGGACGTGGACTACGGCCGGCTCGCCGGCCACCCGATCATGGTGATCGGCGACCGGAAGCTGGACCTGGCGGTCCGCCTGGAGGTCGCGGGCGTGGACTTCCGCGTCTGCGAGACGCTGGACGAGGCCGTCTCGATGGCCCCGCCCGGGCAGATCGAGCTGATCGCCAACTACACCGCCTTCCAGGACGTCCGCCGCCGCGTCGGCAACTGACCCGTAGAGGACTTGCAGCATGAGTGACAGCAGCCTGCGCCTGGTCTGGGTCTACCCGGACCTGCTCAGCACCTACGGCGACCAGGGCAACGTCCTCGTCGTCCAGCGCCGTGCCGAACAGCGCGGCCTCAGCGTCGAGCGCGTCGACGTCCGCAGCGACCAGCCGGTGCCCACCTCGGGCGACATCTACCTGATCGGCGGCGGCGAGGACCGTCCGCAGCGGCTCGCGGCCGAGCGGCTGCGACGGGACGGCGGCCTGAGCCGCGCCGCCTCCAACGGCGCGATCATCTTCTCGGTCTGCGCCGGGTACCAGATCCTGGGCCACGAGTTCATCAACGACCTCGGCGAGCGCGAGGCCGGCCTCGGCCTCATCGACGTGATCTCGACCCGTGGCGAGGGCGCCCGCTGCGTCGGCGACGTCCTCGCGGACATCGACCCGCGCCTGGGCCTCCCCCAGCTGACCGGGTTCGAGAACCACCAGGGCATCACCCATCTCGGCCCGACGGCCCGGCCGTTCGCCCGGACCGTCTTCGGCAACGGCAACGGGACCGGCGACGGCACCGAGGGCGCGTACAACGACACCGTCTTCGGCACGTACATGCACGGTCCCGTCATGGCCCGGAACCCGCAGATCGCGGACCTGCTCCTGAAGCTGGCCCTCGACGTGAACGCGCTGCCGCCGACCGACGACCGCTGGTACGAGGCGCTGCGCGCCGAGCGCATCGCGGCGGCCACGCAGCCCTCCTGAGTCACCCCGGGGCCGCCGCAGGTCCCTCGTACGAACGTACGTTGTCCACTGTGCGGACATCCGGTTCGGTCCCGCCACCCCTGCGGCGATAGGGTGGCGGGGATCCAGCCGGACGACGTGGTCCGGGAGTCGGCCCACGTTGCAAAGGTTTTTGGGCTATGCGCATTGGCGTGCTCACCTCCGGCGGAGACTGCCCCGGTCTGAACGCTGTCATCCGTTCCGTCGTGCACCGCGCCGTCGTCGACCACGGCGACGAGGTCATCGGCTTCCACGACGGGTGGAAGGGTCTCCTGGACTGCGACTACCGCAAGCTCGACCTCGACGCGGTGGGCGGCATCCTGGCCCGGGGCGGCACCATCCTCGGCTCCTCCCGGGTCCAGCCCGCGCACCTCGTCGACGGCGTCGAGCGTGCCAAGGGCCACGTCGCCGACCTCGGTCTCGACGCCGTCATCCCGATCGGCGGCGAGGGCACCCTGAAGGCGGCGAACCTGCTCTCCCAGGCGGGACTCCCGATCGTCGGCGTCCCGAAGACGATCGACAACGACATCGCCTCCACCGACGTCACCTTCGGCTTCGACACGGCCGTCACCGTCGCCACCGAGGCCCTCGACCGGCTGAAGACCACCGCCGAGTCGCACCAGCGGGTCCTCGTCGTCGAGGTGATGGGCCGCCACACCGGCTGGATAGCGCTGCACTCCGGCATGGCCGCCGGCGCGCACGCCGTGGTCGTCCCCGAGCGCCCCTTCGACATCGACGAGCTGACCTCCCGGGTCGGCGAGCGCTTCGAGGCCGGCAAGCGGTTCGCGATCGTGGTCGTCGCCGAGGGCGCGAAGCCGCGCGAGGGCTCGATGGACTTCAAGACCGCCGGCACCGACATCTACGGCCACGAGCGCTTCACCGGCATCGCCAACCAGCTCTCCGCCGAGCTGGAGCGGCGCCTCGGCAAGGAGGCCCGTCCGGTCATCCTCGGCCACGTCCAGCGCGGCGGCACGCCGACCGCGTACGACCGCGTCCTCGCCACCCGCTTCGGCTGGCACGCCGTCGAGGCGGCGCACCGCGGCGAGTTCGGCATGCTGACCGCGCTGCGCGGCACGGAGATCACGATGGTCCCGCTGGCGCAGGCCGTGGAGACCCTCAAGACGGTCCCGGCCGACCGGTACGCCGAGGCGGAGTGCGTGCTCTGACGACTCCCGTGCGTGACAACCGCCCCCGGTCGCCGTCGCGGCCGGGGGCGGTTCTAGTCTGGTGCGGACAACAAGCGCGAATCGGGCTCCAGGAGTGTACGGATGGATCACAGCGGACACGGCATGACCATGGATCTGCCGCCGTTCACGCTGGGACGGGGCCTGGAGTTCTCCCCGGACCTCTTCTTCCTGATCGGATGCCTGGCGGCGCTCGGTCTGTACGGCTGGGGCGTGGCGCGGCTGCGGCGGCGCGGTGACGCGTGGCCGGTCGGCCGGACGGTGCTCTTCGCCGTCGGCGTGCTGACGATCGCGCTGGTGATGTGCACCAAGCTCAACGACTACGGCATGGTCATGTTCAGCGTGCACATGGTGCAGCACATGGTGATCTCCATGCTGTCGCCGATCCTGCTGCTGCTCGGCGCGCCGGTGACCCTCGCGCTGCGGGCGCTGCCGGTGGCGGGCCGCGGCTCCCTGGGGCCGCGCGAGCTGCTCCTGAAGCTGCTGCACAGCCGGTACATGCGGGTGATCACGCACCCGGCGTTCACCATCTCCATGTTCATCGCAAGCCTGTACGCGCTCTACTTCTCGCCGCTCTTCGACTTCCTGATGGGGTCGAAGGCCGGGCACATCGGGATGATGGTGCACTTCCTGATGGTGGGTCTGATCTTCTTCTGGCCGATCATGGGCGTGGACCCGGGCCCGCACCGGCCGGGGTACGTGATGCGGATGCTGGAGCTGTTCGCGGGGATGCCGTTCCACGCGTTCTTCGGCATCGCGATGATGATGGCGACCCAGCCGCTGGTGAAGGCGTACGAGAACCCGCCGGCCTCGCTCGGCATCGACGCCCTCGCCGACCAGAACGCCGCGGGCGGCATCGCCTGGGCCTTCAGCGAGATCCCGTCCGTGCTCGTGCTGATCGCGCTGGTCTACCAGTGGTACCACTCCGAGCAGCGGCAGGCCGTCCGCAAGGACCGGGCGGCCGACCGGGACGGCGACAAGGAGCTGGAGGCGTACAACGCGTATCTGGCTTCGCTGCGGGCGCGGAGTCGCTGACGCTCGGATCCACGCCCCCTTTCCGGGCCCGGTGCCGCTTCCGGCGCCGGGCCCGTTCGCGTTCCGGCGCACGCCGGAGCGTCCGGGGAGTAGCGCGCGCCCCTCTTCCGGGGTCACGATGGGCTGGATGGACGGCTTGCGCGGCCCCGGTCGGGAGGAGGGCGGGCTGATGTCCGGTCCCACGAAGACGATGACGGTGCTCACCTGCGCGGCGCTGGTGCTGACCACGGCCTACACGGTGGCGCTCGGCAGCAGCGGCTGGCTCTGGTTCGGTCTGGTGATCCTGGTCGTGGCGACGATCGGGATGGCGGCGGCGGACAGCTCCGTACCACCGTCTCCCGGATCCCGCCCGCCGGGCACCACGTCCTGACCGACGGGGCCCGCCCTACGCGCGCGGGGCCAGGACGATCCAGGTCTGGCCCGGGGCGAAGGGCAGGGGCGCCCCGGCCGGGGTGGTGAAGGTGGTGCCGGAGCCGGCGGAGGGGCGGGACCAGCGGGCCTCGTGGGCGCGCCCGTCGCGCAGGACGAGGGCGGTGCCGCTGCCGACGGTCTCGCTGTACGGGGAGACCGAGCCGAAGCGGTCGTGGAAGCGGGAGGGGCGGATCGTGACGTGCTGGACGACGACCGTCTTCGGAGCGAGCGGGCCCGTGTCGGTGGCGCGGGCCTCGCGGCCGTCCATGGCCACGCGCCAGGCGTGGTCGGCGGCGGACCAGGTGAAGGCGTAGCGGGCCGCCGGGTAGCGGACGGTCGAGGTGGTGACCGGGGTGCCGCCCGGTGGGGCGGGCCCGAAGCGGAGGCCGATGTCCCGGGCGTCGTCGGCCCTCGGCGCGGCGGCGAGGGCGCGGTCGGGGCGCAGATAGAGGTTGTGCGGGGCGGGTCGGTCCGGTGAGCGCAGGAAGGCCCGGGGCGCGGTGGTCTCCGTGACGAGGTCGAGGGGCGCGGCCCGGAGGAGCGGGGTGAGGGCGGACTGGGCGCCGGAGTAGGCGAGGACCGGCCGGCCGTAGTCGGCGAGCAGGGCGATGTCGGACTCCCGGGCGCTGCGGACGGGGCCGGTGAGGTCGGGGAGGTGTGAGGAGTAGACGGCCAGGAGGCGGGTGACTCCGCCCTCGACCTGTTCGACGTAGACGAGGTCAGCGGCGCCGAGGCCGGTGTGGGGGCGGGCCGCGGGCACGTTGTCGATCTTCACGGTCAGGACGGGCGCGGGCTTCGCGGGAAGTCCGGTGAAGGGCGAGAGCCCGGTGGGGGTGGCGGGCGCGGTCGTCGGCGTGGGGCGCGGCTGCGGCGGCGGGCCCGGGTCGGAGCAGCCGTACAACCCGGCCGCCGTCAGCGCGCACAGCAGCGCGGTGAGGACGCGGCCGGGGCGCCTGGCTCCGCGCTCGCCCGTCATGTGACGCTCCCCCACCAGTGGACCACGGGCCCGTGCGGGGATACAACGGGCGTGACGGACGACGAACGGGGGTCTCGGTGTTCTACCAGCTGATGAAGCACGTCCTGCTCGGGCCGCTCCTCAGGCTGCTGTTCCGCCCGAGGATCGAGGGGCTCGAGCACGTCCCGGAGGAGGGGGCCGCGATCGTCGCGGGCAATCACCTCTCCTTCTCCGACCACTTCCTGATGCCGGTCGTCCTGGACCGGCGGATCACCTTCCTGGCCAAGCAGGAGTACTTCACGGGTCCCGGTCTGAAGGGCAGGCTGACGGCGGCCTTCTTCCGGGCCGCCGGGCAGATCCCGGTCGACCGGTCGGGGAAGGAGGCCGGCCGGGCGGCGATCCGGGAGGGTCTGGGCGTCCTCGACCGGGGCGAGTTGCTCGGGATCTATCCGGAGGGGACGCGTTCGCACGACGGGCGGCTCTACAAGGGCAAGGTGGGGGTGGCGGTGATGGCGCTGACCGCGGGGGTGCCGGTGGTGCCGTGCGCGATGGTGGGGACCTTCGAGATCCAGCCGCCGGGGAAGGTCGTGCCGAGGATCTGCCGGGTCACCATCCGGTTCGGGGAGCCGCTGGACTTCTCCCGGTTCGCCGGGTCGGCGGGCGAGAGGGCGGTGGTCAGGGCGGTGACGGACGAGATCATGTACGCGATCATGCGCCTGTCGGGCCAGGAGTACGTGGACGAGTACGCGGCAGTGGTGAAGGCCGCCGGGTCGCGTGGTGACGCGCCGTCGGAATAGTTCCCGCGCGGGGAACGCCGAGGGCGGATCCGCGCACGGCGCAATCCCCTGGGCCACGGCCCGGGACACCCGTAGCGTCCCTCGTATGACCAAGGGAAACGCGTTCGTGCTGGGTGCGACGGGACAGGTGGGGCGGGCGGCCGTGCGGGCGCTCGTCGCGGACGGCTGGGAGGTGACGGCCGCCTCGCGGGGCGGCGCCGGGGACGACGGGTGGCCGGGCGGGGTCCGGTCGGTCCGGCTCGACCGGAACGAGCAGGGTGCGCTGGCGGCGGGCCTGGGCGACGGGTGCGACGTGCTCGTGGACATCGTCGCGTACGACGCCGGTCACGGCCGGCAGCTGACGGGGCTGGCCGACCGGATCGGTTCGGCGGTGGTGGTGTCGAGCGGGGCGGTGTACGAGGACGAGCGGGGGCGCAGCTTCGACACCCAGGACCGGCCGGACGGCTTCCCCGCCTACCCGGTGCCGATCGCGGAGGACTGGCGTACGGTCGCGCCCGGCGACACCACGTACAGCACGCGGAAGATCGCCCTGGAACGGGAGGTGCTCGCGGCGGGCGAGGCGCTGCCGACGACGGTGCTGAGGGCCGGCGCGATCCACGGCCCGTACTGCCCCGGACCGCGCGAGCTGTGGTTCGTGAAGCGGGCGCTCGACGGGCGGCCGGTGCGCGTGCTCGCCCACGGGGGGACGTCACGGTTCCATCCGGCCCACGTCGACAACATCGCGGAGCTGGTCCGGCTCGCGGCGGCGGCCCCCGGCAGCCGGGTGCTGAACGCGGCGGACCCGGAGGCGCCCACGGTGGCGGAGATCGGGGCGGCGATCGACGCGGTCATGGGGGCGGAGAGCGAGACGGTGCTGATGGAGGGGGCGCCGCGGGGCACCGTGGGGCTCACCCCGTGGACGTCGGAGCATCCCGTCGTCTACGACATGGCGGCGGCCGAAAGGGAGTTGGGGTACCGGCCGGTGGTGTCGTACGCGGAGTCGCTGCCGGAGACGGTCGAGTGGCTGGCCGGGCACCTGAAGGGGCGGGAGTGGCGGGAGGCCTTCCCCGGCCTCGCGAAGTACCGGGTGGACTTCTTCGACTACGCGGCGGAGGACGCCTGGCTGGCGTCCCGGGCATGACGGGAGGGGCGGCCGTCGGACGGCCGCCCCTCCCTTCACGCTGTGCGGGGTGTTACGGCTTGGGGGTGGCGTGCGGCTCGCACGTCACGTCCTGGCCGTCCACCTCGCCGGTGAGCAGGTAGGTGTCGACCCGCGAGTTGATGCACGGGTTCACCAGACCGGTGACGCCGTGCGAACCCGCGTTCTTCTCGGTGATGAGACGCGAGCCCTTGAAGCGCTTGTGCAGCTCGACCGCGCCGACGTACGGCGTCGCCGCGTCGCGCTCGGACTGGACGATGAGCACCGGCGGCAGGCCCTTGCCGGTCTTGACCTGGGTCGGCTTCTGCTGCGGCGCGGACCAGGTGGCGCACGGCAGGTTCATCCAGGCGTTCGCCCAGGTCATGAACGGGTACTGCTCGTGGAGGGCCGAGTTGTCCCGGTTCCACCGGTTCCAGTTGGTCGGCCACGCGGCGTCGGCGCACTCGACGGCGGTGTAGACGGCGTTGCCGTTCTCCGACGCGATGTTGCCGGCCGTGTCGGTGAGGTCCGCGGCGGCGCCGTCGATCAGCGGCTGCGGGTCACCCGCGGCGTACGCGCTCCAGGCCTGCGCGACCGGGGCCCACGAGGAGTCGTAGTACGGGGCGCTCTGGAAGAAGCCGATGAGCTCGGCCGGTCCGACCTTGCCGCCCAGGGGCTCCTTCTTGGCGGCGGCGCGCAGGGTCACCCACTGCTGCTGGACCTCCGCCAGGGTGTCGCCGAGGTGGTAGGTGGCGTCGTTCTGGGCCACCCAGTTCATCCAGTCCTTGAGGCGGCCCTCGAAGGCGATGTCCTGCTCCAGGTTGGCCTGGTACCAGATGTTGCTCTTCTCCGGGTTGACCACGCTGTCGACGATCATGCGACGGACGTGGTCCGGGTACAGCGTGCCGTAGACGGCGCCCAGGTAGGTGCCGTAGGAGACGCCGATGAAGTTGAGCTTCTTCTCGCCGAGCGCGGCCCGGATGACGTCGAGGTCACGGGCGGTGTTGCGCGTCGTCATGTAGGGCAGCATGTCGCCGCTCTTCTCGGCGCAGCCCTTGGCGTACTCGGCGGCCAGCTTGCGCTGGGCGAGCTTGTCCGCCTCGCTGTCCGGGACCGGGTCGAGCTTGGGGCCCTTGACGAACTCGGTCGGGTCGACGCAGGAGATGGGCGCCGAGTGGCCGACGCCGCGCGGGTCGAAGCCCACGAAGTCGTACGCCTTCGCGGTGTTCACCCAGAGCGGGCTCTTGGTGGTGACCCGGCGCGGGAAGCGCAGGCCGGAACCGCCGGGGCCGCCCGGGTTGTAGAGCAGCGCGCCCTGGTGCTCGGCGGCGGTGCCGGTGGCCACGGCGCGGTCCACGGCGAGCTTGATCTTCTTGCCGTGGGGCTTGGCGTAGTCGACCGGGACGGTGACCCAGCCGCACTGGATGGGCTTGGCGAAGCCCCAGTCGGCCGGGCAGTCCTGCCAGTCGATGCCGGCCTTGGCGGCCTCGGCGGCGGCGATGGTCGCGCCGCGCGCCTCGTCGTCCCGCTCGTGGCCGGTGACGGCACCGGCCGTCGGCGCGGCGAGCGCGGTCGCCATGAGCGTGCCCGCTATCAGAGTGCCGGCAGAGCCGAGCACTGCTGTGCGTCTCAATGGTCCTCCCCCTGAAGGAGTCTGTGTGTCCGGGGGATCCTTTCGTCACCGGGGCTCAGGATGTAAGGGCGTACACGTGTTTCTTTGCCGAACCAATAACCGGTGAGTGGTGTACCGCTGAGCGGTACGGCTCCGAGGAAGGTTCAGAACGGGGCGAGTTCGGACAAAGCCGCATCGAGGAGTCGCCGCAGCGCGAGCGCGTCGGGGGCGACGGCGGTGGCGAGGGCGGCGGGGCCGGCGAGCGGGCTGACCACGGCGTTCTCCCCGTACAGCCGCGGCCCCACCGGCTTGTCGGCGAACGCCGGGTCGACGACGAGGAGTTGCCCGGTGGCCCGGTGGCCGCCGAGGACCGCGCCGCCGTCCCAGCCACCGGACGCCCCGGGGCCGAAGGCGAGCTCCTGGTCGAACAGGGGGCGGCCGGCGCGACGGACGGTGAGGCGGCTGACGAGGGTGCCGGGCGGTTCGCCGTGCCGGCCGAGGACCTGTTCCTCCCGGAGGACGAGCCGCGCCGTGGGCGCGAGGTCGACGGTGGTGCGCATCCGCAGGTGCGAGCCGGCCGCGGAGACGAGCTGCTCGGGCAGCCAGCGGAGCACCGCCCCGTCGCCGACGGCGATCCGCACCTCGTACGCGGCGGGGTCGGCGCTCCGGCCGGGCAGGGCGAGGGTGGCGGCGGCGGAGTCGACCAGGAGCCGGGCCCCGTCCCGCACCTCGGTCTCGATCGCCAGCCGGTCGCCGCCGAGCGGGGCGCTCATCGCCCCGACGACGGTGACCCGGGTGTACGGTCCGGCGGCCCGGGTGCGGCGCAGGGCGAGGGGGCCGTCGCTCACCAGGAGCGGCAGTCCGCCGTCGGCGTCGGCGGTGATCCGGGCAGTGGCGCGCAGGCTCACGCGGTCCACGCCGCGAGCTGTGCCCGGACCCAGTCGGCGACGGGGGCGACGCCGTTCTCGCCGCGCAGGGAGGTGAAGGCGACGGGCAGGTCGCCGCGCTGCTCCTTCGCGTCGCGGGCCATCCGCTCCAGGTCGGAGCCGACGTACGGGGCGAGGTCGGTCTTGTTGATCACGAGGAGGTCGGCGGTGGTGACGCCGGGGCCGCCCTTGCGGGGGATGTCGTCGCCGCCGGCCACGTCGATGACGAAGATCTGGGCGTCGACGAGCCCCTTGGAGAAGGTGGCGGTGAGGTTGTCGCCGCCGGACTCGACGAGGACGAGGTCGAGGGGCCCGACGCCGTCCTCCAGGTCCTCGACCGCTTCGAGGTTGGCGGAGATGTCGTCGCGGATGGCGGTGTGCGGGCAGGCCCCGGTCTCCACGGCCTGGATGCGCTCGGGCGGCAGGACGGCGTTGCGGAGGAGGAACTCGGCGTCCTCGCGGGTGTAGATGTCGTTGGTGACGACCGCGAGGGAGAGGGTGTCGCGCAGCTCCCGGCAGAGGGCGGCGACGGTGGCGGTCTTTCCGGAGCCGACGGGTCCGCCGAGTCCGATGCGCAGGGCGCGGCGGGTGCCGTCGGGGCGGTGGGCGTCGGCGGAGACGGCGCCGTGGTGGGTGTGGGCGTGATCGAGGTGCATGGCGGGCTCCCGGGTGCTCGGAGGGGGTGGCTCAGGGGGTGCTCGGAGGGTGCTCAGGACGCGAAGAGGCGGACGGGCCAGGCCGCGTGCTGTTCGGCGGTGAGGTCGAGCAGCGGGGCGGAGGCGGCGGGCAGCGCGTCGACGACGCCCTGCCGGGCGGCCGCGGTGGCGCGCTCGGCCACCTGGTCCATCTCGGGTGCGAGGCGGGCGAGGACGGCGGTGGCCTGGTAGGGGTCGAGGCCGAGGAGGCGGACGGCCGCGGTCGCCGGGCCGCCGACCGTCTCGTACGCGACGCAGTGCGCCGCCTCCCCGGGGCCGAGTCCGGCGGCCCGTGCGGCGGTGCCGAGGACGACGGGCTGGTGGGCGCCGCGGGGGAACGCGGCGGCCAGCGCGTCGAGTTCGGGGCTCGGCCAGGTGGCGCGGGCGGCCCGCATCAGCTGGCGGCCGAGTCTGCGGGCGGCGGCGCGCAGGGCCGCCGAGGGCGTACGGGCGTCGGCCGCCGCGTCGAGCTCGTACGGGTCGAGTCCGTGCGCGGCTCCGGCGGCGAGCCCGGCCGAGGTGAGGCCCGTGGTGTGCAGGCGGCCCCGGCAGAAGGACTCCAGGTCGGCGGCGTCCTTGATGCGGCCCGCCTTGACGGCGGCCTCGGCGCCGCCGGAGTGGGCGTGCCCGCCGGCGGGGAAGCGCCCGTCGGCGAGCACGAGGAGTGCGGAGAGTGTCATCAGAAGAGGAAGTAACGCTGGGCCATGGGCAGTTCGGCGGCGGGCGCCGGTTCGACGGTCTCGCCGTCGATGGTCACCGAGAAGGTGTCGGCGTCGACCTCGACCCGGGGCACGGCGTCGTTCTCGCGCATGTCGGCCTTGGTCACCCGCCGGGTGGAGCCGATCGCGGTGAACTCCTTGTGCAGCCCGAGCCGCCGGGGCAGGTCGTCCTCGATCGCCGCCTGGGCGACGAAGTTGACCGAACCGGCGGCGGCGGCCCGGCCGAGCGCGCCGAACATCGGGCGGGGCAGCACGGGCTGCGGCGTGGGGATGGAGGCGTTGGCGTCGCCCATCTGCGCGTACGCGATCTGGCCGCCCTTGAGGACGACGAGCGGCTTCACGCCGAAGAAGGCGGGCTCCCAGAGGACCAGGTCGGCGAGCTTGCCGGGCTCGACGGAGCCGACGAGGTGGTCCATGCCCTGGGCGACGGCCGGGTTGATCGTGTACTTGGCGACGTAGCGGCGGGCGCGGTGGTTGTCGGCGCGGCCGTCGCCGGGCAGGGCGCCGCGGCGCTTCTTCATGACGTGGGCGGTCTGCCAGGTCCGCATGATCACCTCGCCGATCCGGCCCATGGCCTGGGAGTCGGAGGAGATGATCGAGATGGCCCCCAGGTCGTGGAGGACGTCCTCGGCGGCGATGGTGGAGGGCCGGATGCGGGACTCGGCGAAGGCGAGGTCCTCGGGGACGGCCGGGTTGAGGTGGTGACAGACCATCAGCATGTCGAGGTGTTCCTCGATGGTGTTGACGGTGTGCGGCCGGGTCGGGTTGGTGGAGCTGGGCAGGACGTACGGCTCGGAGACGACGGTGATGATGTCGGGGGCGTGCCCGCCGCCGGCGCCCTCGGTGTGGTAGGCGTGGATCGTGCGGCCGGCGATGGCGGCGAGGGTGTCGCCGACGAAGCCCGCCTCGTTCAGGGTGTCGGTGTGGATGGCGAGCTGGGCGCCGGTCTCCTCGCACACGCTCAGACAGGCGTCGATGACGGCGGGGGTGGCGCCCCAGTCCTCGTGGATCTTGAAGCCGAGGGCGCCGCCGCGCAGCTGGGAGTGCATCGCCTCCCGGGACATGGTGTTGCCCTTGCCGAGCAGGCCGATGTTGACGGGGAAGGTGTCCAGCGCCTCGAACATCCGGGCCATGTGCCAGGGGCCGGGCGTGATCGTGGTCGCCTTGGTGCCTTCGGCCGGTCCGGTGCCGCCGCCCACGAGGGTGGTGACTCCGGTGGCGAGGGCCTGCTCGACGACGGTCGGCGAGATGAAGTGGACGTGGGTGTCGACGGCGCCCGCGGTGACGATGCGGCCGTTGCCGACGATGATCTCGGTCTCGGGGCCGATGACGAGGTCGGGGTGGACGCCGTCCATGGTGTCGGGGTTGCCGGCCTTGCCGAGGGCGGTGATCCGGCCGTCCCGGATGCCGATGTCCGCCTTGACGACGCCCCAGTGGTCGATGACGACGGCGCCGGTGACGACGGTGTCGGGGGCGCCCTCGGCGCGGGTGGTGCGGGCCTGGCCCATGGACTCGCGGACGACCTTGCCGCCGCCGAAGACGGCCTCCTCGCCGGCGCGGCCGGGGCCGCCGCAGCGGTCCTCCTCGATCTCGACGAGGAGGTCGGTGTCGGCGAGGCGCACGCGGTCGCCGGTGGTGGGGCCGAACAGGTCGGCGTAGACGGCGCGGTGGAGGTCAGGCACGGTCGCCGTCCTTGTCCTGCTCGGTGGTGTCGGAGGGGCCGGTGGCGTCGAGGGGGCCGGCGGTCTCGCCGCGCAGGCCGGGCACGATCCGGCGGCCGGCGATCGGGACCAGTTCGACCTCGACGGGGATGCCGGGCTCGAAGCGGACGGCGGTCCCGGCGGCGATGTGCAGCCGCTGCCCCCGGGCGGCGGCCCGGTCGAAGTCGAGGCCGGGGTTGACCTCGGCGAAGTGGTAGTGGGAGCCGACCTGGACGGGCCGGTCGGCGGCGTTGAGCACGGTGAGACGGGTGACGGGGCGCCCCTCGTTGAGGGCGACGGGTCCGTCCGCGTACAGGATCTCTCCGGGGATCATCGGCGGCCGCCCCTTCAGATGATGGGGTCGTGGACGGTGACGAGCTTGGTGCCGTCCGGGAAGGTGGCCTCGACCTGGACGTCGTGGATCATCTCCGGGATGCCGTCCATGACCTCGTCGCGGGTGAGCACCTTGCGCCCGGAGGCCATCAGCTCGGCGACCGTCCGGCCGTCCCGGGCGCCTTCCAGGATGTGGGAGGTGATCAGCGCGACGGCCTCGGGGTGGTTGAGCCGTACGCCCCGGGCCCGGCGCTTCTCGGCCACATCGGCCGCCACATGGATGAGCAGGCGTTCCTGCTCGTGCGGGCTCAGTTGCACTCTTCCACCTCACAGTCGTCGACCGGATCTGACCCGGACAGCTGCGGACCCTACCGACCGTCAACACTCTGTTGAACTGCGGAGATGCGGTGCGCGGCCAGACATTGCACGTTAGGGCGGAAGTTTTTCCGGCTCGTTAACCACGGCTTTGCATTTTTATGATCATCAGGCCGCTGTGGCATCTCCGGGCACGGACATCGACATCAAGCCACGGAGTCCGTCCTCCAGGACCTCGGCGGTCACGTCGCCGAAGAGCGCCTGCTGGGCGATGAAGCCCTGCGCGGCGGCGATGAGGGTGCGGGCCACGTGGTCGGCGGGGACGTCGGCGCGCAGGAGGCCGCTGTCGCGGTAGGCGGTCACCAGCGTCGTCCAGGCGGCCCGCATCCCCTGGTAACCCTCCGAGAGGGTCGCGGCCAGCTTCTCGTTGCGCAGGGTCTCGGTCCACACCTGGACGATCAGCCGCGCGAAGGCCTGCCGGTCCGCGCCCTCGACCCGCTCTTCCAGGAAGAGCCGGAGCACCGCGCCGAGGAGGACGTCGGGGGTGGGCGGCGGGGTCGCGCGGGAGGCCTCCTCGAAGGCGCCCCGGATGCCGGCGAAGGCCTCGCTCGCGATGGCCCCGATCAGCTCCTCCTTGCCGCGGAAGTAGCGGTAGACCGCGCCCGCGGACAGACCCACCTCGGTGAGCACGTCCTGCATGGACGTGGCGTGGAAGCCGTTGCGGGCGAAGCAGCGCGCGGCCCCGTCGAGGATCTGGCGGCGGCGGGCGTCGAGGTGTTCCTGGGAGACACGTGCCATGGACCGAACCTAAAACGAATATTCGTTCTTGACAACTTCCGGACGGCGGCGCACGCTGAGCCCACGTAAAACGAACGATCCTTCGCTTTGAATCGAGGCCGCCATGCCCGCCGCCACCACCCCACCGGCCGCCGGACGCAGAACCCTCGCCGTGCTCCTCCTGATACCGGTCGTCGCCGCCCTCGCCCTCTCGATCTTCGCCTGGCCCGCCGCGCGCCTCGCCCCCCGCGACCTGCCCGTCGGGGTGGCCGGGCCCGCCGCCGCGGCCGACGCGGTCGCGCGGGGACTCGAACGGCACGAGGGGGCCTTCGAGATCCACCGCTACGCGGACGCCGGCGCCGCCCGGGCCGCGATCGAGGACCGCGACGTGTACGGCGCGGTGGTCGTCACCCCGGGCGGTACGGAACTCCTCACCGCCTCGGCGGCGAGCCCCGTCGTGGCCGGGCTGCTGCGCGAGGCCGTGACCGCGCAGGCCCCGGCCGGGGCGCCGGTCCGGGTCACGGACGTGGTCGCCGCGCCGGCGGGCGACCCGCGCGGCGCCGTGCTCGGCGCGAGCCTGCTGCCCCTCGCCCTGGTCGGGGCGGCCACGGGCGCCGCCACCGTCCTGCTCGGGCTGCGCGGAGCCGGGGCGGTCGCGACCCTGGTGGGCGCGGCGGCGCTCGCCGGACTCGTGGGCGCGGCGCTCGCCGACAGCTGGCTCGGCGCGCTGACCGGCGACTGGTGGGCCGAGGCCGGGGTCCTCGGTCTGACCGTCCTGGCCATCGGCGCGGCCTTCGCGGGGCTCGCGACCCTGCTCGGCAAGCCCGGCTTCGGCCTCGGGGCCGCCCTGACGATCCTCTTCGGCAACGCCTTCTCGGGGATGTCGAGCGCGCCGGAGCTGCTGCCCACGGGAGTGGGCGCGCTCGGCCAGTGGCTGCCGCCGGGCGCCGGGGGCTCGGCCCTCCGCTCGGTGTCCGCCTTCGAGGGCGCGGCGGCGGGCCGCCCGCTGCTCGTCCTCTCCCTCTGGGCCGTGGCGGGGCTGGCCGCGACCGCGTTCGGCGCACGGCGCCGCCCGGCGGAGGCGGTTCCCGCGGCGGCGCAGGCTCCGGTGCCGGTGGGCTGAGACCCCCGACCGAAGACGGCCGCGTGCCCCCGCCGTAGCGGACGGGGGCACGCGGCTTTTCGCGCTGCCCGAGCGCATGGGCCGGGCGCCACAGTGCGCACGGGCCGACGCCGGGCCGCCGCGCGCGTCGTGCGGCCCCGTGCGTCCGCCGTCAGGAGGCGCCGGGGTCGCGGTGGTGGGCGGCGATGCCGAAGCGGCGCTGTTCGCCGGGAGCGGAGTCGACCGGGTGCAGCCCGGAGAGGGAGCTGACCACCTGCTCGTCGGCGGGCTTCTCCGCCGCTTCGAGTTCTTCCAGGTCAGCGGCGGAGACCAGGGCGACGAGCGGTTTCCCGTGGCGGGTGACGACGACGCGCTCCCCTCCGTAGACGACGCGGTTGATGAGGTCGGCCAGTTCAGCCCGCGCTTGCGTCACCGGGATCTCGTAGGTCATGCTCCCCATCTTACGGCCTGTACGTCCTGTACATTTTTTACAGACAGCTGGAGGTGCTCAGCCATGGACGCCCGTCATGTCCTGCCCGAGTTCACGGAGCGGACGAGCTTCGGAACCCGGACCCTCGACCCGTACTCGAAGCTCCTCGAAGCCCGGATCGTCTTCCTCGGCACGCCGATCGACGAGACCTCGGCCAACGACGTCATCGCCCAGTTCCTGCACCTCGACCACGCGGCCCCGGGGCAGGACATCGCGCTCTACATCAACTCCCCCGGCGGCTCGATCAGCTCCATGACCGCCATCCACGACACGATGCGGACGCTCTCCTGCGACGTGGAGACCACCTGCCTGGGCCAGGCCGTGTCCACCGCCGCCGTCCTGCTCGCCGCCGGCACCCCCGGCAAGCGGCACGTCCTCCCCGGCGCCCGGATCACCCTCCGGCAGCCGGCCATGGACGAGCCCCTCCAGGGGCAGCCGAGCGACCTCGACATCCACGCGCGCGAACTGCTCCGGCTGCGCGACCTGACGGCCGGGATGCTCGCCGAGTACACCGGGCGGAGCCGGGACCGGATCGACGCCGACCTCGACCGCCCCACCGTCCTGGACGCGCCCGCGGCCGTCGCGTACGGGCTGGTGGACCACGTGATCACGAGCCGGCGCGACACCGGCGCGACGCGGTGAGCCGGCCGTGGTTCCCGAGCTGCCGCCGCTGCCCGCACTGACGCGGGCCGAGGGCGAGTTGATCGACGCCTACCTCGAAGTCGTCGACCTCCTGGGGAAGATCAACCCATCCAGGGGTACGCATACCTATGGGGCACTGCGGGCGGCACAAGCGCTGGTGGGACGCGCGGAGGCGCTGCGCGAGGCCCTGACGGTCATGCATATGCGGGGCGAGAGCGAGGTGCACGCGGACACCCTGGCGCGCGCCCTGCGGGTGCTGGACGGCGAGCGCCGCGCCGACCGCGTCACCGTCCCCCGCGCACGGGCGAGTTGACATTCCGGCATGTCGTGTCGAGGTCCGTACGGCCGACAGGGGGCGCAGGATCGCTCGCTCGTTCGGCGTAGTCGACGAGTCGACATATGCGCGGGGTGAGTTGCGCAACGGGTGTACGCATCTGGCGGAATGGGACGTTCCATCGCTGGTGCGGGGCTCGTGGGCCAAACCTCCGGCGATCACGAAAGCACCCTGTCCACCCGAATGGATCAGTCGTGAGGAGCCTCACATATGGCCGTTTCGGCTCGGATTTCAGCCCGGGTGTAGGTCAAGATCCCTGTCGACGACAAGCCCCCGCCATCCGAGGCGGGGCGGTCCGGGCGGACGCCGAGTCCTGCCGCCGTCCCGGACGTCTGGTCGACAGGAGTGGATCGGCAGGAGTGGAGGACCCGAGCAGTACGGGACGTACGCGCTGTTTCCGCAGCGGGGCCGTCCCTTGGGGTGAAGCCGCAGCCGCGGCCGGGCATCTTCGCCAGCCCGAACCCGACAGGTCATCCTTCGCAGGCGGCTGACGAAGGGTTGCGCATGACTGCGCAGAAGCACGTCCCGTTCCTGCTGTCCCGGGCCGGAGCCGTCTCGGCTCTCACCCTCGCCGCCGTCGGCGGCACGATGCTCGCACCGGGTGCGGCACCAGAGGCCCAGGCGGCGACCAGCTACGCGAACAAGGCACTGAGCGTCGCCGCGTCCAAGAAGGGAGCCCCCTATCGGTACGGGAGCGCCGGACCCACCCGGTTCGACTGCTCCGGTCTGACGCTCTACGCGTACAAGAAGGCGGGCAAGTCGCTGCCTCGCACCGCGCAGCAGCAGTACAACAAGACCCGGCACGTCTCCGCGTCCAGCAGACAGAAGGGGGACCTGGTCTTCTTCCACTCCGGCGGGAGGGTCTACCACGTGGGCATCTACGCCGGCAGCGGCAGGATCTGGCACTCGCCCAAGACGGGATCCTGGGTGAAGCTCGACAAGATCTGGTCGTCGAAGGTCTACTACGGCCGCGTCCGATGACGCCCGCCGGGCACTGACCCGGTCCCGGGCCTCGGGGGCCCGTGACCCCGCCCCAGGGGTGCGGTGGCGCCGCCGCACCCCTGCGCCGGGGAAGAAACCCCGGTGCCTGTCCTCGGATCGGCCCGTGGCCGTACGAGGACGGTCTCAGACGTACGAAGCGGCCGTCCGGGTCCACGGGAGCGTGATCCAGACCGTCTTGCCGCCCTCCTCGGTCGGGGTGACCGAGAGCCGGCCGCCCGCCTCCGCCGCCAGGGAGCGGATGATGACCATGCCCCGGCCGTTGTCCTGCTGGACCGCCGCCGGAAGACGGCGCGGCCAGCGCGGGTGACTGTCGGTGACGCCGATGTGGAGGTGCTCCTCGCGCTCCAGGCGGACGTCGACCGTGAAGGTGGGCGACTGCCCGAAGGTGTGCAGGACGGCGTTGGTGGCCAGTTCCGAGACCATCAGGCGGATCGCGTCCGCCAGGTCGTCGGCACCGTCGAGGCCCCATCCGTCGAGGACCTCCGCCACGTACCGCCGGGCGGTGGGGACCGACGCGGGATCGCTCGGCAGCGTGACGGATGCTTCCTGGTGGTCTGCCATGGCGACGCTGTCCCTTTCCCGCCGGGGCTTCGGCCCCGGATCGCGCTACGCGTCAGAGTCCCACCGATCGTGCCGCCCCTGCAGGCGTTCCACCAAGATATGTCCCCATCTGTCGCCCGAAGCGGTGAACTCTGCTGCCGGGGAACGCCCTTGGAGCTCCCGACGGGTTGTCAGACCGACGGCGCGGTCCGCAGGATCGTCTCCACCGCGCGCCCGATCTCCGCGTCCGTCAGATCGGCCCTGGCCGTGAGGCGCAGCCGCGAGATGCCGTCGGGGACGGACGGGGGCCGGAAACAGCCGACGGCGAGGCCCTGTTCCCGGCAGTCCGCCGCCCAGCGCAGCGCCGCCTCCGGGGAGGGCGCGTGGACCGAGACGACGGCCGCGTCGGGCCGGGCGGAGGTGAGCCCGGCCTCCGTGAGCAGCCGGTGCAGCGTCCCGGCGACGGCACGGGCCCGCTCGGCGAGGCCCGGTTCGGCCGCGATCAGGCGCAGGCTCGCGAGCGCTCCGCCCGCGGCGGCCGGGGCGAGCCCGGTGTCGAAGATGAAGGTGCGGGCCGCGTTCACCAGGTGCTCGACCACCCGGGCCGGGCCGAGGACGGCGCCGCCCTGGCTGCCGAGGGACTTGGAGAGGGTGAGGGTGGCGACGACGTCCTCGTCGCCCGCGAGCCCGGCCTCGTGCAGGGCGCCCCGGCCGCCGTCGCCGAGGACTCCGAAGCCGTGGGCGTCGTCGACGACCAGTCCGGCGCCGTGCGCGCGGCAGGCCTCGGCGAGCCCGGCGAGCGGGGCCTTGTCGCCGTCGACGGAGAAGACGGAGTCGCTGACGACCAGGGCCCGGCGCCCCGGGTGCGCGTCCAGGGTCTTAACGACGGCCTCGGCGTCGGTGTGCGGGACGACGGCGGTCTCGGCGCGCGCGAGGCGGCAGCCGTCCACGATCGAGGCGTGGTTGGAGGCGTCGGAGACGATCAGGGAGCCCCGGCCGCCGAGCGCGGTGAGCGCGGCGAGGTTCGCGGTGTAGCCGGAGGAGAAGACGAGGGCCGCCTCGAAGCCGCAGAACTCGGCGAGTTCGCGCTCCAGGCGGGTGTGCAGCCGGGTGGTGCCGGTGACGAGCCGCGAGCCGGTGGAGCCGGCGCCCCAGCGCCTGGCCGCCTCGGCCGCCGCCTCCGTGACCTCGGCGCGGCGGGTGAGGCCGAGGTAGTCGTTGCTCGCCAGGTCCAGGAGGTCCGACTCGGCCGCCCGGGGCCGCAGCGTCCGGACGAGACCCGCCCCGGCCCGGCGGCGCGCCTCGGCGTCGGTCCAGTCGAAGGCGGTACGGCGCGGGCCCGCGGCCCGCGCGTCGTCGGCGCCCGCGGCGCGTGCGTCCTCGTCCCGTGGCATGCGGCGATCCTTTTGTAGGCAGCGCACAGACCCTAACCGCAGGACGCCGAGGTCGGGATGTGGCCATCCACACACCTCGATCGGGGGCGTTTGTTCGGTTCCTCCTTGGCCCGGGGGCGGGCGGTAGGCAAGGATCTGCGGTTATGGACCTGCTGAACACGCTGGTGGAGAAGGGGCTGCGGCGCGAGCTGCCGACCCGTGAAGAAGCGCTCGCCGTGCTGGCGACCTCCGACGACGAACTGCTCGAGGTGGTGGCGGCGGCCGGCAAGGTGCGCCGTCAGTGGTTCGGGCGCCGGGTGAAGCTGAACTACCTGGTCAACCTGAAGTCCGGTCTCTGTCCCGAGGACTGCTCGTACTGCTCGCAGCGGCTCGGCTCGAAGGCCGAGATCCTCAAGTACACCTGGCTGAAGCCGGACGAGGCCTCGCAGGCCGCGGCGGCGGGTGTCGCGGGCGGCGCCAAGCGGGTCTGCCTGGTGGCCAGCGGCCGCGGTCCGACGGACCGGGACGTGGAGCGCGTCGGCAAGACGATCGAGGCGATCAAGGAGCAGAACGAGGGCGTCGAGGTGTGCGCCTGCCTCGGTCTGCTCTCGGACGGCCAGGCGGAGCGGCTGCGGGAGGCCGGCGCCGACGCGTACAACCACAACCTGAACACGTCCGAGGCGACGTACGGGGACATCACCAAGACCCACACCTACGCGGACCGCGTGGACACCGTGCAGAAGGCGCACGCCGCCGGCCTGTCAGCCTGTTCGGGCCTGATCGCGGGCATGGGCGAGAGCGACGAGGACCTGGTCGACGTCGTCTACGCGCTGCGCGAGCTGGACTCGGACTCGGTGCCGGTCAACTTCCTGATCCCCTTCGAGGGCACGCCGCTCGCCAAGGAGTGGAACCTCACCCCGCAGCGCTGCCTGCGGATCCTCGCGATGGTCCGGTTCGTCTGCCCCGACGTCGAGGTGCGGATCGCCGGCGGCCGCGAGGTGCACCTGCGGTCGATGCAGCCGCTGGCGCTGCACATCGCGAACTCGATCTTCCTCGGCGACTACCTGACCAGCGAGGGCCAGGCCGGCCAGGCCGACCTGGACATGATCGCGGACGCGGGCTTCGAGGTGGAGGGCGCGGGCACGACCACCCTGCCGAAGCACCGCGCGGACGCGCTCGCGGCGGCGGGCGCGGCGGGCGGCTGCGGCTCGGAGGCCTCCGCGGAAGGCTCGGGCTGCGGCTCGCACGCGGAGGAGGGCGGCGGCTGCGGCCCGTGCGGCGGCCACGCGGCCCCCGTGCGCACCTCGGACGAGGCCCGCACCGACCTGGTGGCCGTGCGTCGCCGCGGCGCCGGAACGGACCTCGCGCCGAATGCGTAACGACGAACTCCTCGCCCTGGACCGGGCGCACGTCTGGCATCCGTACGGCCCCATGCCGGGCCGTACGGAGCCGCTGGTCGTCGCGTCCGCGTCCGGTGTGCGGCTCCGACTCGCCGAACCCGTGCACGGCCAGGCCGAGTTGATCGACGGCATGTCCTCGTGGTGGTCGGCGCTGCACGGCTACAACCACCCCGTGCTCAACGAGGCGGCGCACGACCAGCTGGGCCGGATGAGCCACGTCATGTTCGGCGGGCTCACCCACGAGCCGGCCGTCCGGCTCGCCACCCGCCTGGTCGAGATCACCCCGGAACCGCTCCAGCACGTCTTCCTCAGCGACTCCGGCTCGGTCTCCGTCGAGGTCGCGGCCAAGATGTGCCTGCAGTACTGGCGCTCGGTGGGCAGGCCTGGCAAGCAGCTCCTAATGACCTGGCGCGGCGGCTACCACGGCGACACCTGGCAGCCGATGTCCCTGTGCGACCCCGAGGGCGGGATGCACGAGCTGTGGTCGGGCGTGCTCCAGCGCCAGGTCTTCGTCGACGCGCCGCCGGTCACGTACGAGGAGTCGTACACCCGAATGCTGCGGGAGCAGATCGCTCTCCACGCGGACGAGGTCGCCGCGGTGATCGTGGAGCCGGTGGTGCAGAACGCGGGCGGGATGCGGTTCCACCCGCCCGAGTACCTGCGCGTCCTCCGCGAGGCGTGCGACGAGCACGGCGTGCTCCTGATCTTCGACGAGATCGCGACCGGTTTCGGCCGTACGGGCACGCTGTTCGGCGCCGACCAGGCCGGCGTCTCACCCGATGTGATGTGCGTGGGCAAGGCGCTGACGGGCGGTTACCTGTCGATGGCGGCCACGCTCTGCACGACGGAGATCGCCGAGGGCATCTCGCGCGGCGAGGTTCCCGTCCTGGCGCACGGGCCGACCTTCATGGGCAATCCGCTGGCCTCCGCGGTGGCCTGCGCCTCGATCGACCTGCTGATGTCCCAGGACTGGGCACTGGAGGTCAAGCGCATCGAGACGGGACTCCGCGAGGGGCTCGCCCCCGCCGCGGAACTCCCCGGTGTCCGCGAGGTGCGGGTGCTCGGCGCCATCGGCGTCGTCCAGCTCGACCACGACGTCGACATGGCCGCCGCCACGGAGGCCGCGGTCCGGTCGGGCGTCTGGCTGCGCCCCTTCCGCGACCTGATCTACACGATGCCGCCGTACGTGACGAGCGACGAGGACCTGGCCAGCATCTGCGCGGCGGTGAGGGCGGCGGCGCAGGCGGGCTGACGCCGTGGTGGCAGAGACGCCGCCCCCGTTGTGGGCAATCGTTCCGCTGGGGCAAGGGGTCCCCCCTGCTCGAGCGAAGCCGAGAGCTTGGGGGAGGGTGGGCACAACGGAACGGCGCGCTCAGCCGCGCCTAGGCTCCCGCGTCTGAACCCGCACCCCGTACAAGCCGCACCGAACAAGGAAGGACGCCCCATGGGCATCATCATCGTGACCGGCACCGGCACGGAGATCGGCAAGACCATCGTCACCGCGGCCGTGGCGGCCGTCGCCATGGCCGCGGGACGGTCGGTGGCGGTACTCAAGCCCGCCCAGACCGGCGTCGGCCCCGACGAGCAGGGCGACGCCGACGAGGTCGTGCGCCTCTCCGGCGCCACGACCTCCGCCGAACTCGCCCGTTTTCCGGAGCCCCTGGCCCCCGGAACGGCCGCCCGGCGGGCCGGGCTCACCCCGGTCGGGCCCCGGGAGGTCGCGGAGGCCGCCCGGAAGCTGGCCGCCGACCACGACCTGGTGCTCGTGGAGGGGGCGGGCGGACTGCTCGTCCGCTTCGACGAGGAGGGCAGCACGCTCGCCGACGCGGCCGCGTTGCTCGGCGCGCCGGTCCTGGTGGTGGTCCCGGCCGGTCTGGGGACGCTCAACCCGACGGCCCTGACGGCCGAGGCGCTGCGGGCGCGCGGGATCGAGCAGCTCGGCGTGGTCGTCGGCAGCTGGCCGGAGGCGCCGGACCTGGCGGCGCGCTGCAACCTCGCGGACCTGCCGGGCGAGGCGGACGCTCCGCTGCTCGGGGCCGTACCGGAGGGTGCGGGAGCGCTGGACCCGGCGGCGTTCCGGGCGGCGGCGGGCGGCTGGCTGGGTCCTGAGCTCGGCGGCACCTGGGACGCGGAGGCGTTCGCGGAGGAGCAGGCGCCCCCGGCGTTCGCACGCTGACGATCGTGCGGGGGCGCAGGACGGTGCGCGCGGGGGCGCGGGGCGCCCCCGTTTCCGTAGGCTGACCCCATGCGCGCACACGTTCAGGAGATCGTCTTCGACTGCGCCGCCCCGGCGGCGCTCGTCCGCTTCTGGGCCGGGCTCCTCGGCGGCGAGCCCGTCGACCGGAGCGCCGACTGGTCGTACGTGGATCCGCCGGAGTTCGTACGGATCGCCTTCCAGCGGGTGCCGGAGGGCAAGGCCGCGAAGAACCGGGTCCACCTCGACCTGGAGGTGGCCGATCCGGCGCGGGCGGCCGGGGAGGCGGTGCCGCTCGGGGCGGTCGCGGTCGGCGGGCTCGTCACCGACGCGCAGGGTTCCTTCCAGGTCATGCGGGACCCGGAGGGCAACGAGTTCTGCTTCGTGACGGGCTGAGGGCGGCCCCGATGGCCCCGAAGACCCCCGACCGCCGGACGGCCCCCCGGGCCCCTCGCGTCCACCACCCCCTCTTCGCCCGCTTCTACGCCCGGTTCAGCGAGTCGGCCGACACGCGGGGCGGGCTCGGCGCCCTGCGGACGGAGCTGCTCGCCGGGCTGTCCGGCCGGGTCGTCGAGATCGGGGCGGGGAACGGCCTGAACTTCACGCACTACCCGCCCGGGGTCACCGAGGTCGTCGCCGTCGAGCCGGAGCCGCATCTGCGCCGGCTCGCCGGGGAGGCCGCGCTCCGGGCGGCCGTCCCGGTGACGGTGCTGCCGGGCACGGCCGAGGCGCTGCCGGGGCCGGACGGCGCCTTCGACGCGGCGGTGGCCTCCCTGGTGCTGTGCACCGTACGGGACGTGCCGGGGGTCCTCGCCGAGCTGCGGCGGGTCCTGCGTCCCGGCGGCGAGCTGCGGTTCTTCGAGCACGGGGCGGCGGACACGCCGGGGCTGGCGCGGGTGCAGCGGGGCCTCGACCGGACGGTCTGGCCGCTGCTCTTCGGCGGCTGCCACACCTCCCGTGCCCCGCTCGCGGCGATCGAGGCGGCCGGTTTCGACCTCGTCTCGTACCGCTCCTTCGACGTGCCGGAGCAGGGCCCGCGGCTGCCGTCCTCCCCCTGCGTGCTGGGCACGGCCCGACGCTGACGCCGGGGGCGGTGCCGGGCGGTAATGCCTGGCGGCGCCCCCGCCCCGCGTGATGGGATCCGGCCATGATCGATCTGCAGATACGTCCGGCCGCTCCCGACGACGTCGAGGCAGTCCTGGCCTTCTGGAAGGAGTCGGCGGAGGGCACGTCCGTGTCGGACGACGTGGACGGGGTGACCCGGCTGGTGGAGCGCGACCCCGACGCGCTGATCCTCGCCCTCGCCGACGGGGTGGTCGTCGGCTCCGTGATCGCCGGCTGGGACGGCTGGCGGGCCTCCCTCTACCGGCTCGCCGTCCTGCCCCCGTACCGCCGCCGCGGCATCTCCACCGCGCTTCTGCGCGCGGCCGAGGAGAGGTTCCGCGCGCTCGGCGGACGGCGTGCGGACGCCATGGTCCTGGAGGCGAACGAGACGGGCCGGGCGCTGTGGACGGCCGCCGGGTACCACCGCGAGGAGCGCTGGCGTCGCTGGGTGAAGCCGCTCGCGGCCCCGGCCGCGGGTGAGCACCGGGTGATCACCGGGTAGGCGTCGAAGGGGCGCCGGGGCGACCGCCGCCCCGTTTTGCCGATCCTTTACCATGGTGTCCTTCCGACCCGCCGACCGAAAGGTGTGAGCGTCCGCCCATGGGCGAGCCTCCCAGTAGCACTGGTTCCGACCGCCGACATCGAGCGATCCCTCTCCCCCTGACTGATCATGGGACGGAGGTGAACCGATGACCGAAGTGCTCCTGCTCGTGGTGGCGCTCCTGCTCGCGCTCGCGTGCGGGGCGTTCGTCGCGGCCGAGTTCTCGCTGACCACGGTCGAGCGCGGCGAGCTCGAAGCCGCCGTGGAGCGCGGCGAGCGGGGGGCGCTGGGCGCCCTCAAGGCCGTCCGCTCCCTCACCTTCCAGCTCTCCGGCGCGCAGTTGGGCATCACCGTGACCAACCTGGTCGTCGGCATGCTCTCCGAGCCCTCGATCGCCAAACTGATCAGCGGCCCCCTGGAGTCGATCGGACTCTCGTCCGCGACGGCCTCCTCGGTCGCCCTGGTCCTCGGCACCGCCCTGTCGACCGTCGTCCTGATGGTCGTCGGCGAGCTGGTCCCCAAGAACTGGGCGATCTCCTCGCCGCTCGCCGTCGCGAAGGTGGTGGGCACCCCGCAGCGGGTGTTCACGGCCGCCTTCAAGCCGTTCATCAGCCATCTCAACAACACCGCGAACCGGATCCTGCGCCGCCTCGGCCTGGAGCCGACCGAGGAGCTGGCCTCCGCGCGCTCCCCGCAGGAGCTGGTGGCGCTCGCCCGGCACTCCGCGAAGGAGGGCGCCCTGGAGGCGGACACGGCCGAGCTGTTCGTCCGCACCCTCAACCTGGCGGAGCTGACCGCCGAGAACGTGATGACGCCCCGCGTGCAGGTCACCGCCCTGGAGGTGCAGGCCACCGCCGAGGACGTCGCCAACGCGACCCGCGCGACCGGCCTGTCCCGCTTCCCCGTCTACCGGGGCAGCCTCGACGCGGTCGTCGGCATCGCCCACATCAAGGACGTGCTCGCCATACCGGCCGCGGAACGGCCCCGCCGCCGGATCGGCGACATGCTGCGCGAACCGCTGCTCGTCCCCGAGACGCTCACCGTGGACCGGCTCCTCGACCGCCTGTCGGGCCGGCAGACGATGGCCGTCGTCATCGACGAGTACGGCGGCACGGCCGGGGTCGTCACCCTGGAGGACATCGTCGAGGAGGTCGTCGGCGAGGTGCGCGACGAGCACGACCCGCACGAGACGCCGGACCTGGTCCGGGCGGGCGAGGACGCGGACGGACGCGAGCTGTGGTCCGCCGACGGCGCCGCCCGTACGGACCAGCTGGCCGCGATCGGCCTGCGCGTGCCGGACGGCCCGTACGAGACGCTCGCGGGCGTCCTCGCGACGGAGCTGGGCCGCATCCCCGCCTCCGGCGACACCGTGGAGCTGGCCGGCTGGCGCCTCGACGTCGTCGACGCCTCGGGCCGGCGCGCCGCGCGCGTGCTGCTGCACGCCCCCGCGCACGACACCGACGACGAGTCCGGGGAGGCCGGCCGATGATCGCGATCCAGCTGCTGATCGGTCTGCTCACGCTGGTCGTCAACGCCTTCTTCGTCGGCGCCGAGTTCGCCCTGATCTCGGTCCGCCGCAGCCAGATCGAGCCCCTGGCCGACTCCGGGAACCGGCGGGCGCGCAGCGTCATCTGGGGCCTGGAGCACGTCTCCGCGATGCTCGCGGCGGCGCAGCTCGGCATCACCCTGTGCACCCTAGTCCTCGGCATCGTCGCCGAGCCGGCCATCGAGCACCTGCTCGAACCGGCCTTCGACGCGGTCGGCGTGCCGCACGGCGTGGCCGCCACGATCTCGTTCGCGATCGCGCTGGCCCTGGCGACGTACCTGCACATGCTGCTGGGCGAGATGGTGCCGAAGAACATCGCGCTCGCCGAGCCGACGCGCTCGGCGCTGCTCCTCGGGCCGCCCCTGGTGACGCTCGCGCGGGCGCTGCGGCCGGTGATCTTCGCGATCAACGCCTTCGCCAACGCGCTGCTGAAGCTGCTGCGGGTGGATGCCAAGGACGAGGTCTCCGCGACCTTCTCGGACGACGAGCTGGCCCGGATGGTCACCGACGCGGGCGACGCGGGCCTCCTGGACGACCGGGCCGCGGAGCGGCTGCACGACGCCCTGGAGCTGGGCCGGCGCCCCGTGCGGGACGTCGTCATGCCGGTGGAGAAGGTGGTGTACGCGCAGGTCGGCACCACTCCGGAGGAGCTGGAGGCGCTGGCGGCGCGGACCGGGTACTCCCGCTTCCCTGTCGTCGACTCCGAGCGCCGCATCCTGGGCTATCTGCACGTCAAGGACGCCCTGGACGTCACCCCGCGCGACCTTCCGTTCCCGGTGACGGCGCTGCGGCCGATCGCCCGCGTCCGGGCGGAGACGCCGCTGGACGACGTCCTCACCGCGATGCGCCGCAGCCGGACGCACCTGGCGGCCGTGCTCGACGAGGACGGCAAGCCGGCCGGTCTGGTGACGATGGAGGACGTGCTGCGCGAGCTGGTGGGACGCCCGGCGGCGCCGTGACGTCCTGAAGCGGAGGGCCCCGGGAGCGATCCCGGGGCCCTTCGGCGTGTCAGAGCGCGGTGGCGGCGAGCCAGTCGTCGAGCAGCTCCCGGTCGCCGGTGTGCGTGAAGCGCGGGTCGTCGGCGGCGTACCGGCGGTGCAGCAGGAGCAGCAGCTCCCCGGTGTCCGCCTCGACGGAGGCGGTCGGCCCCACGGCCCCGCTCCCCCGGCCCTCCCGGGTCCAGGTGAAGCCGCCCCCGCCGAGGACGAGGGTCCGGACGGTGCCGGTGTCGCGGGCGGCGAGGCGGAGGACGGCACCGTCGCGGCCGAGGTGGGCGAGGGGTTCGGCGATCCAGGGGATGTACGGCGCGTCCGTGAGGAAGTGGTCGATCGCGTCGGCGGCCGTGCGGGGGTCGATCGCCCCGGCGGCGCCGCCGAGGGCGAGCTCGGCGTCGGCGAGGTGGACGACCGCCTCGGAGAGCAGCCGGCGCGGGTAGTACCGGGCGTGCGGGTCCGCCCCCGGCGACCAGACCGGGAGGTCCGGGGCGGTGGCGCGGAGGGTCGTGAGCACGGTGGCGGCGCCCTCGGTCAGCCAGTCGGCGTACGCGGCAGGGTGCGACGGCGGGTCGAGCGGGAGGTCCTTCAGGTGGACGCGGACGGTGGCCCGGGTGCGCACCAGGTGATCGGCCCAGCGGTGGACCGCGCCGAGGTGCCGGGTCAGGTCCGCGAGGGTCCAGCCGGGGCACGTGGGCACCGGGGTGGCGGGGTCGGCCTCCCGCACGAGGGCGGCGAAGCGCAGCACGCGTTCGGCGACGGCGTCGCAGACGTCTGCCGGGTCGTCGGCCGGCGAGGCGGCGGCCGGGGTCGCGGGCGAGGGCGACGAGGAAATGCCGACGGCCGCGTGCGGGGCCCGCGGGACGGTCGGGGACGGCGAGACGGTCGGGGACGGGACACGCCGGGCGACCAGGGGCGGCGCGGTCGTCACGGTCGCGGTCGACGCGGCCCCCGTCGGCACGGCTCCCGTCGGCACGGTCGCGGCCGGTGGGGCCTGGCGGAGGCCCTCGGCGAGGCCGAGCCGCTCCGGAAGACGGAGCAGCGCCTCGCGGCGCGGCCCTGCCGGGCGCCGCAGCGCGGTCGCGCGGAACAGCCCGTCGAGGGCGCGGCGGTCGGCGGGGCCGAGGCCGTCCAGGGCGGCCGCGGTGCCCTCCAGCCACCGCACGGCCGTGCCGGGATCGAGGACCTCGTCGTCGGAGGTCCCGACCGCCGTCACCAGCTCGGCCAGGGACTCGGCCAGGGCGCTCAGCAGCGCGTCGCTCATCGGATTTCCCTCCCGGGTTCTCCACGGCACCCCGCGCATACCGCACGGTATGATCGCTCCGCCATGGAGATCAATGCCACGTACAACAGTCTCGTCGCCGTCGGGGACAGCTTCACCGAGGGTATGTCGGACCTGAACCCCGACGGCTCCTACCGGGGCTGGGCGGACGTCCTCGCGGGCCGTCTCGCCGGCCGCTCCCCCGGCTTCCGCTACGCGAACCTCGCCGTGCGCGGCAAGCTCATCGGCCAGATCGTCGACGAGCAAGTCGGCCTGGCCGCAAGCATGAAGGCCGATGTGGTGACCCTGGTCGGCGGGCTCAACGACACCCTGCGCCCCAAGGTCGACATGGTGCGGGTGCGGGACCTGCTCACCGAGGCAGTGGAACGCCTCACACCCTCCTGCGGGCAGCTGGTCCTCATGCGCAGCCCCGGCCGCAACGGCCCGGTCATGGAGCGCTTCCGCCCCCGGATGGAGGAGCTGTTCACCCACATCGACGCGCTCGCCGCGAAGCACGGCGCCCTGGTCGTCGACCTGTACGGGGCCGCTGCGCTCGGCGACCCCCGGCTGTGGGACGTGGACCGGCTGCACCTGACGGCCGACGGGCACCGGCGGGTGGCCGAGGCCGTGTGGCAGACGCTCGGCCTGGCGCCCGAGGAGGACTGGCGGACGCCGCTGCCCCCGGCCGTGCGGCCCGGCTGGGCGAGCCGCCGGATCGCCGACGCCCGCTTCGCCAGGGAGCACCTCGGCCCCTGGATCGGACGGCGCCTGACCGGCCGCTCCTCGGGGGACGGCCGTCCGCCCAAGCGCCCCGAGCTGCTGCCGTACGACCCCCCGGCCGGCGCGTAGCGGGGACGCCCACGCGGGCGCGTGACCTGGGTCTCGTAGCAAGCTCCACACCGGACCGTGGCGCTGGCCTGCAGAAACCACCAGTAAACTCTGTCCACGTGACTGCTGTGACTGCGAAGCCCCGCATCCCCAACGTTCTGGCCGGCCGCTACGCCTCCGCGGAGCTCGCCGTCCTCTGGTCCCCCGAGCAGAAGGTGAAGCTGGAGCGTCAGCTGTGGCTCGCCGTGCTGCGTGCGCAGAAGGACCTCGGGATCGAGGTTCCGGACGCCGCCCTCGCCGACTACGAGCGCGTCCTCGACCAGGTCGACCTCGGCTCCATCGCCGAGCGCGAGAAGGTCACCCGGCACGACGTGAAGGCCCGGATCGAGGAGTTCAACGCCCTCGCCGGCCACGAGCACGTCCACAAGGGCATGACCTCGCGCGACCTCACCGAGAACGTCGAGCAGCTGCAGATCCGGCTCTCCCTGGAGCTGATGCGGGACCGCACGGTCGCCGTCCTCGCCCGGCTCGGCAAGCTCTCCGCCGAGTACGCGGAGCTGGTCATGGCCGGTCGCTCGCACAACGTCGCCGCCCAGGCGACCACCCTCGGCAAGCGTTTCGCGACGGCGGCGGACGAGCTGCTCGTGGCGTACTCCCGCCTGGAGGAGCTGCTCGGCCGCTACCCGCTGCGCGGCATCAAGGGCCCGGTCGGCACCGCGCAGGACATGCTGGACCTGCTCGGCGGCGACGCCGGCAAGCTGGCGGAGCTGGAGCAGCGGATCGCCGGTCACCTCGGCTTCGCGCACGCCTTCACCTCGGTCGGCCAGGTCTACCCGCGCTCGCTCGACTACGACGTGGTCACCTCGCTGGTGCAGCTGGCCGCCGCCCCGTCCTCGATCGCCAAGACGATCCGTCTGATGGCGGGCCACGAGCTGGTCACCGAGGGCTTCAAGCCCGGCCAGGTCGGCTCCTCGGCGATGCCGCACAAGATGAACACCCGCTCCTGCGAGCGCGTCAACGGCCTCATGGTCATCCTGCGCGGCTACGCCTCGATGACCGGTGAGCTGGCGGGCGACCAGTGGAACGAGGGCGACGTGTCCTGCTCCGTGGTCCGCCGCGTCGCCCTGCCGGACGCCTTCTTCGCGCTCGACGGCCTGCTGGAGACCTTCCTCACCGTGCTCGACGAGTTCGGCGCCTTCCCGGCCGTCGTCGCCCGCGAGCTCGACCGCTACCTGCCCTTCCTGGCGACCACCAAGGTCCTCATGGGCGCCGTCCGCGCCGGTGTCGGCCGCGAGGTCGCCCACGAGGCCATCAAGGAGAACGCCGTCGCCTCCGCCCTCGCCATGCGCGAGCAGGGCGCCGAGCGCAACGAGCTCCTCGACAAGCTGGCCGCCGACGAGCGGATCCCGCTGGACCGGGCGCAGCTCGACGAGCTGATGGCGGACAAGCTGTCCTTCACGGGCGCCGCCGCCGACCAGGTCGCCTCCGTGGTCTCCCGCATCGAGGAGATCCTGAAGCAGCACCCGGAGGCCGCCGCCTACACCCCCGGGGCGATCCTCTGACCCGGGCCCCCCGGTTCACCCAGCAGGAGCTGGAGGCCGCTCGCGACCGCGTCGTTCCCGACGTGGTCGCGAGCGGCCTTTCCGTGCTCTTCTGCGGGATCAATCCGGGGCTGATGACGGCGGCGACGGGCCATCACTTCGCCCGCCCGGGCAACCGGTTCTGGCCGGTGCTGCACCTGTCCGGGTTCACGCCGAGGCGGCTGCGGCCGGACGAGCAGGAGGAACTCCTGACGTACGGGCTCGGCATCACGAACGTGGTGGCGCGGCCGACCGCGCGGGCCGACGAGCTGAGCCCCGAGGAGTACCGCGAGGGCGGACGGCTGCTCGTGGAGAAGGTGGAGCGGCTCGCACCGCGCTGGCTCGCGGTCGTCGGCGTCACCGCGTACCGCACGGCCTTCGGCGAGCCGAAGGCCGTGATCGGGCCGCAGGACCGCACGATCGGCTCCACCCGGATCTGGGCCCTGCCCAACCCGAGCGGCCTCAACGCCCACTGGACGACGGCGACGATGGCCGAGGAGTTCGCCCGGCTGCGGAAGGCGGCGGAGGCCTCCTGACGGGGGGTCCTCAGCCGCCGGGGGCGGCACTCGCCGGGCTCGGGCGCATTGAGTACCATCCGCCGGAGAGGCGCACGAGCTGGGAGGACACACTGTGGGGCGGCTGACCGGCGGGGATCCGTCTCTGCTGCGGCGGATCAACTCCGCGGTGGTACTCCATGCGCTGCGCGGCGCCGACGCGCCCACGCTCACCGATCTGACCCGCATCACGGGCCTGTCGCGGCCCACGGTCGAGGGGGTCGTCGAGGGCCTCATGGAGGGCGGTCTCGTCGTCGAGTCGGCGCCCGAGGAGGGCGAGGCCCGGCGACAGGGACGCCCGGCGCGGAGGTTCCGCTTCCGCGCGGAGGCCGGTCATCTGCTCGGCATCGAGATCGGCCCGCACCGCGTGGCCGCCCTGCTCTCCGGTCTGGACGGGCGCATCATCGGCGCAGGGTCCCGCGAGGTGTCGGAGACGGCGTCCGCGGACGAGCGCCTGGACCGGGTGCGTACGGTCGTGGCCGATGTGCTGCGCAGGGCCGGGGTCGCCCGGTCCAACCTGCGGGCCGTCGGCGTCGGCACGCCCGGCATCGTGGAGGCCGACGGCACCGTGCGCCTCGGCACGGCGCTGCCCGGCTGGACGGGGCTCGCGCTCGGCGAGCGGCTGCGGCGTTCCTTCCGCTGCCCGGTGATCGTGGAGAACGACGCCAACGCGGCGGCCGTCGCCGAGCACTGGAAGGGCGCCGCGACCGACTCCGACGACATCGTCTTCGTCCTCGCCGGCCTCAGCCCCGGCGCCGGCTCGCTGATCGGCGGCCGGCTGCACCGGGGCTTCGGCGGGGCGGCCGGGGAGATCGGCGCCCTGCACCTGCTCGGCCGGGACGTGACCCCGGAGCACCTCCTGTCGACCACGGACGAGCCGCTGCACCCGCTGGACGAGCAGGCGGTCGCCGAGGTCTTCGCGCTGGCCCGCCGGGGCGACGCGCGCGCGGAGGCGGCGGTGGACCGCTTCATCCAGCGGCTCGTGCACGACGTGGCGGCCCTGGTCCTCGCCATCGATCCCGAGCTGGTGGTCGTCGGCGGCTGGGCGGCCGGTCTCGACGGGGTGCTCCAGCCGCTCCGCGAGGAGCTGGCGCGGTTCTGCCTGCGGCCGCCCCGGGTGGTGCTGTCCCTGCTCGGCGAGGCCGCCGTGGGCACGGGCGCCCTGCGGCTCGCCCTCGACCGCGTCGAGGAGCAGCTCTTCGCCGTCGAGGGGACGGTGACGGCCCGCCGCTAGGGGTCTCCTGGCGACGGGCCGGTTGTCCGGAGGTGCGGGGGCCTACGAGGCCATGACCAGGTCGGCCGAGTCGCCGAAGGTGAGGCGGCAGGTGTCGGCGCGGTAGGTGGCCACCGAGACGGCGGCCGGACGCCCGGCGGAGAGGTAGCGGGTCGTCACGACGAGGACGGGCGCGCCCGGCAGCCGGTCGAGCTCCTTGGCGTCGTCGGCGCGGGCGGAGCCGAGCTCCACGGCGCGGTCCTGGCCGTCGAGGGCGAGGTGCTGGAGTTCGCGGAGCACGGCGCGGGCGCGGGCGGGGCCCGCGGGCGCGTCGATGGCGCTGAGGCCCGGGACGGAGCCGGCCGGCACGTAGAGCAGCTCGGCCGCGACCGGCTGGCCCTGGCTGATGCGGAGGCGGCGGACGATGTGCACCTGCTCGTCGGCGGCGGTCTCCAGGACGCGCGCGACGGCGGCCGGGGCCACGTCGGTGGCGGAGTCCTGGGGCTGCCAGACGTCGTCGCCGACGCCGGGCCAGGTGTGCTGGGTGGTGGAGACGTCGACGCCGACGCGCGGAGGGGCGACGGTGGTGCCGACGCCGCGGCGGCGCTGCAGGCGGCCTTCCAGCTCCAGCTGCTCCAGGGCCTGGCGGAGCGTGGCGCGGGCGACGCCGAAGCGCGCCGCGAGTTCGCGCTCGTTGGGCAGGATCTCGCCGACGGCGAAGTCCGAGTCGAGCGCTTCGCCGATGACTGTCTTGAGGTGCTGGTACTTCGGCTCCGGTACCGATGTCAGCTGCGTGGTCCCCACCCTGATCCTCCGCAATTCGCCGTGTCCCGCGGCGTTTCCGCGCCCTTGTTTATTAAAGGTTCCTGCACTAACTCTGCGACCATAAGGCGAGCCACCCCCTTGGTCAAGACCAATCCTCTGTCGAACGTCCCTGAATGTGACCCTCTGACCTGGATCGTTCACAGGACGTTCGCGCCCTTGTGAACCCCGCGCAGCAAAAGGCCCCGCCTCCCGGGAGGGGAGGCGGGGCGGTTTCCGGCCGGGCGGCGGGGTCTCCGTCAGGCGTCGGCGAGGCCCCGGAGCTTGTCGGGGTTGCGGATGATGTGGACGCACTGGACCAGCCCGTCGCGCACCTCGATCTGGAAGGCGGTCTCGGGCTTCCCTTCGGCGAGGACGAGCACGGCCGGGGCGCCGTTGAGCTCCAGGAAGCGCACCTCGTACCCCTCCCACGAGTCCCGGGCGACGGCGACGAGGAAGCGGCCGACCTTGTCGGCGGTCTCGATGACCCGCAGCGGCGCCTTGGACTTGCCGCCGCTGTCACCGACGAGCCGGACGTCCGGGGCGAGGAGCGCGAGGAGTTCGCCGAGGTCGCCGCCGGCCGCGGCGGAGAGGAAGCGCTCGGTGAGGTCGCGGCGCTCGGCCGGGTCGACGTCGTAGCGCGGCCTGCCCTCGTCGACGTGGCGCCGGGCGCGCCCGGCGAGCTGGCGCACGGCCGCCTCGGAGCGGTCGAGGGCGGTGGCGATCTCCCCGTACGGGAAGCCGAAGGCCTCGCGGAGCACGAAGACGGCCCGCTCCAGCGGGGAGAGGGATTCGAGGACCACGAGGACCGCGAGCGAGACGGAGTCGGCGAGCAGGGCGCGCTCGGCGGTGTCGGGGGCGGCGGGGCCGAAGTCGGTGACGAGGGGTTCGGGGAGCCAGGGGCCGACGTAGGACTCGCGGCGCGCCTGCGCCTGGCGGAGCCGGTCGATGGCGAGCCGTGTGGTGATCCGTACGAGGAAGGCGCGCGGCTCGCGGACGGCGGCCCGGTCCGCGGCGGTCCAGCGCAGCCAGGCCTCCTGGACGACGTCCTCGGCGTCGGCGGTGCGGCCGAGCATCCGGTAGGCGACGCCGAGGAGCATCGGGCGGTGCTCCTCGAAGAGTTCGGTCAGGGTGTCGGTCGGGATGTCGGTGGGCACCCGCCCATCCCAGCCCACGTCATCGGTCCTGTCCAGTTTCGGGCTCCCGTCTTGAACTCCTGCCTACTGGACGGTAATTCTTGCTGACGGGACGTCTAAAAGGTGGCGTCCACCGGTGTTCACGGGAGAAGTTCCGCGAGGAAGCTTCACGAGGAAGCGAGGGGCCCGCATGCCCGCACGGATCGCGTTCACGATCGAGACCCCGGCGGGTCCCCGCGACCTCTCCCTGGCGTACGAGCGGCGGGGCGCGGGCGAGCCCCTGCTGCTGCTCCACGGCATCGGGCACCACTGGCAGGCCTGGGGGCCCGTCCTCGACGTCCTCGCCGTCGAACGCGAGGTGATCGCCGTCGACCTGCCCGGTTTCGGGGCCTCCGACGGGCTGCCGGAGGGCGTCCCGTACGACCTGTCGACCGTCGTCCCCGTGCTCGGCGCCTTCTGCGGGGCCGTCGGCTTCGAGCGGCCGCACGTGGCGGGGAACTCGCTGGGCGGGCTGCTCGCCCTGGAGCTCGGCCGGGAGAAGCTGGTGCGCTCGGTCACCGCCCTCTCCCCCGCCGGCTTCTGGTCGGAGGCCGAGCGGCGGTACGCCTTCGGGACGCTGCGGGCCATGCGCGGCGCCGCCCTGTCGCTGCCCGTGCCGGTGATCGAGCGCCTCTCGCGCACGGCCGCCGGACGCACCGTGCTCACCAGCACGATCTACGCCCGGCCCGGCCGCCGGTCACCCGAGGCCGTCGTCGCCGAGACGCTCGCGCTGCGGCGGGCCACCGGCTTCCACCAGACGCTGGCGGCGGGCCGGACCGCCCTCTTCCGCGACGACGTCCCGTCGGTCCCCGTCACCGTCGCCTGGGGCGCCCGCGACCGGCTGCTGCTGCGCCGCCAGGGCGTCCGCGCCAAGCAGGCCCTGCCCGCCGCGCGTCTGGTCCGGCTGCCCGGCTGCGGCCACGTGCCGATGAACGACGACCCCGCCCTGGTCGCGCGCGTGATCCTGGACGGCAGCCGCTGAGTCCGGGCGGGACGAGCGGGTGAACAGGCCCGTGCCCAGGGCGGCTCCGGCACCGACGAGGAGGCTGCCGGCCGCCTGGGGGAGGCCGAAGGCGGCGCCTCCGACCAGGGCGGCGCTCAGGGCCGCGGCGATCGGGATGGCCCCGGTGTAGAGAGTGGCCCTCTCCATGCCGACGCGCTGGACGCCCATGTAGAAGAGGACGAACCCGACGACCGTGGCCAGGGCCGCCTGCCAGACCAGGGCCCCCGTCTCCACGGCCGTCGGCACCCGTACGAACCCGGCGCCGTCCACGACCAGGCCGACGAGCGCCGCCTCGGCGGCGCCGATCCCGCACACGGCGGCCGTCAGCAGCTTCGGCCCGAGCACCCGCAGCACCGGGACGGCCAGCACGGTGAAGCCCACCTCGCCCCCGAGCGCCGCCACCGACCAGCCGATCCCGGTCAGGTCCGTCCGGCCCCAGCCCTGCACGGTGAAGGCGCCCGCGGCGACGAGCAGAGCGCCGTACAGCACGGCGGGGGCGGGCCTGCGGCCCTCGGTGAGCGGGACCAGGACGGCGACGACCACCGGGGCGCAGCCGACGAGGACGCCGGGGACGGCGGGTTCCGCGGTCCGTTCGGCGGCCAGGACGGCGAGGTTGAAGCCGACCATGCCGACGGCCGCGAGGACGGCGAGCCGCGCCCAATGACGGGCGGTCAGGAGCCGCAGCGGAGCGAGGCCGCCGCGGCCGAGCAGCGGGAGGAGGAGCAGGCAGGCGGCGCCGTAGCGGAGGGCCTGCCCGCCCGCGTACGGATAGGCGCCGAGCAGACCGTTGGCGGTGAAGGAGGCGCCGACGAGGGCGTAGGCGAGGGTCACCAGGAGGACCCCGCGCAGGGCGTTCGCGTTCATGCCCCCGACGCTAGGGAGCCGCGCGGCCCGGGTTGAGGTCCACTTCCGTCACGTCATCGGGGACCACTTCCGGCGCGCCCGACGTGGCCGGTCCGGGAGCGGAAGGTGCGGCGGTAGGTGTCCGGGGGCACGCCGACGGTGCGGTTGAAGTGGCGGCGGAGCGTGGTGGCGGTGCCCATGCCGGTGGCCTCCGCGATGGCGTCGACGCTGTCGTCGGTGGCTTCGAGGAGCTCCTGGGCGCGGCGGATCCGCTGGGTGAGCAGCCATTGCAGCGGGGTGGTGCCGGTCACGGCCCGGAAGTGGCGGCCCAGGTGGCGCGAGCTCATGCGCGCCCGGCGTGCCAGGTCCTCCACGGTCAGCGGTTCGCCGAGCCGTTCGACCGCCCAGGGCAGCAGCTCGGTGAGCGGGTGGTCCTGTCGGGCGGGCACCGGCGCGGTGACGAACTGGGCCTGTCCGCCGTCCCGGTGCGGGGGCACGACCAGGCGGCGGGCGACCGTGTTGGCGATCGCCGAGCCGTGGTCGAGGCGGACGAGGTGCAGGCAGAGGTCCATCGCGGCGGCCTTGCCCGCGGAGGTGAGCACCGTGCCCTCGTCCACGTAGAGCACGTCCGGATCGACCTCCACGCGCGGGTACCGCCCGGCCAGGGCCCCGGTGTGCGCCCAGTGCGTGGTGGCGCGGCGTCCGTCGAGGAGGCCGGCGGCGGCGAGGACGAAGGCGCCCGTGCACAGGGAGGCCACGCGCGCGCCCGCCTCGTGGGCCGCGCGCACCGCGTCGAGCAGGTCGGCGGGCGGTTCCCGGTCGACGTCGGCCCAGCCGGGGACGATCACCGTGTCCGCGTACGGGAGCCGGTCGAGTCCGGCGTCGGGTTCCAGGCGGAACCGCTCGACGGAGACGGGGCCCGGCCCGCAGACGGTCAGGTCGTACCAGGGGACGGCGACGGCGTCCGGGGCGGAGCCGAACACCTCGTGGGCGAGGGAGAGTTCGAAGTGCAGCATGCCGTCGGTGACGGCGAGCGCGAGCGTACCCATGTCCGTAATTGTACGGGGCATGGCGTTCCAGACACTCGCGGTCGACCGCACCGGCCGCCAGGATGGAGGTAGTTGAACATTCGATAACCGGGAACGGCGGGAGAAGTCATGGAATCGGGTCGGACGGTCGCGGTGTTCGGCGCCTACGGTCACACCGGGCGCTTCGTGGTGGCGGAGCTGCTGGAGCGGGGCTTCGTCCCGGTGCTCTCCGGGCGCGACGCCGACAGGCTGCGGGCGCTCGCCGCGCCCCACGGCGGGCTCGGCGTCCGCCCGGCGTCGGTGGACGACCCGGCCTCGCTCGACCGCGCGCTGGCCGGCGCGGCGGCCGTCGTCAACTGCGCCGGACCGTTCGCCGTGACCGGCGCCCCGGTGGTCGAGGCAGCGCTGCGCGCCGGGATCCCGTACGTGGACGTGGCGGCCGAGATCGAGGCCAACGCCGACACCTTCGCGCGCTTCGCCGACCGGGCCCGCGCCGCGGGAACCGCGATCGTCCCCGCGATGGCCTTCTACGGCGGCCTCGGCGACCTGCTGGCCACCACGGCCATGGGCGACTGGACGGCGGCCGACGAGGTGCACGTCGCGTACGGACTGAGCAGCTGGCACCCCACGGCGGGCACCCTCGCGGCGGGCAGGGTCTCCCGCGAGCGGCGCGGCGGCCGGCACGTCCGCCACACCGGGGGCCGGCTGGAGTACCACGACGAGCCGCTCCCCGTCCTGGAGTGGTCCTTCCCCGCCCCCATGGGCCCCCGGCCCGTCATCGGCGGATTCACCATGGCCGACGTCGTGACCGTCCCCAGCCACCTGGCGGTGCCCGAGGTGCGCACCTACATGGCGGTCGACGCGGCCCGGGACCTGTCGGCGCCGGACGCGTCCGCACCGGCCGCCGTCGACGAGCGCGGCCGGTCCGCGCAGACCTTCCTCGTCGACGTCCTCGTCCGCTCCGGGGGCACGGAGCGCCGGGCCGTCGCCACCGGCCGGGACATCTACGCCGTCAGCGCGCCTCTCGCGGTGGAGGCGGTCCACCGGATCCTCACCGGCCGGACCCGGACGACCGGCGTCGCCTCGGCCGGCGAGATGTTCGACGCGCCCGACTTCCTGCGCGCGCTGTCCGCGCACCTCTCCCTGGACGTGCGCCACTGACTCCCGGCGGTCCCGGCATCATGGGACACGCCCGGGGCGGACCGGTGAACTCCCGGGCGGGGACGGCGAGAAGGGCCACGTGACATGAGAAGCCAGGGGCAGGCCGCCTGGGAGCTGCTTCTGCCGGCCGTCGGCGCTCCGGCGCGACGGCGGGGGCGGGCGCTGCAGGAGGCCTTGCGGGAGGCGGTGCGCTCGGGCCGGCTCACGGCCGGGACGCGGCTGCCGTCGACCCGCGCGCTCGCGGCCGACCTCGGCGTCTCGCGGGGCCTCGTCACCGAGGCGTACGAGCAGCTGACGGCCGAGGGGTACCTGCGGAGCGACCGGGGCGCGGGGACCTGGGTGGGCGGTGCGGCCCGAGCGGCCGTGCCCGGGGCCCGTGACCCGGCCGCCGGGGCGCCCGGGGTCCGGGTGGACTTCCGCCCGGGGACCCCCGACCTGTCGCTGTTCCCCAGGAGCGCGTGGGCGGCGGCGCAGCGGTCCGTGCTCACGCGGCTCCCCCACCCGGCACTCGGCTACCCGGATCCGCGCGGCCTCCCCGAGCTGCGCGAGGCACTCGCCGCGCTGCTGGCGCGCCGACGGGGGGTGGTGGCCGATCCGGAGCGGCTCGTGGTCTGTTCGGGCGTGGCGCAGGCGTCGACCCTGCTCGGTTTCGTCCTGCGCGCGCGTGGGCTGCGCCGGGTCGGGATCGAGGATCCCGGCAGCCCGGAGCACGGGCGCCTGTTCGCCTCGACCGGCCTGGAGACGGTGTGGCTGCCGCTGGACGAGGAGGGGCTGCGCCCCGGACCGCTCGCCGACTCCGGGGTGCGGGCGGTCGTCGTGACGCCCTCGCACCAGTTCCCGTCCGGCATCAGCTGGTCGGCCGAGCGCCGGGCCGCGCTCCTCGACTGGGCGCGCGCCGTGGACGGATACGTCCTGGAGGACGACTACGACGGCGACTTCCGCTACGACCGCGCCCCCGTCGGCGCGCTCCAGGGGCTCGACCCCGAGCGGGTCGCCTACGCGGGCTCGGTCAGCAAGTCGCTGGCCCCGGGGCTGCGGCTCGGCTGGATGCTCGTCCCGGAGGCCCTGCTCGACGAGATCGTCGAACGCAAGCGGACGATGGACCTCGGCAATCCCGTACTCGACCAGGCCGTCCTCGCGGAGTTCGTGCGGCGCGGCGGGTACGACCGTCAGCTGCGCCGCTGCCAACGCGCCTACCGGGAACGGCGCGACGCGCTGCTCGCCGCCCTCGCCCGGCACCTTCCGGGCACCCGGGTGAGCGGCATCGCGGCCGGTCTCCACGTCATCGCGCGCGTACCGGCCCGGTTCGGGCCCCCGGAGCGGTTCCTCGCGCGGGCGGCGGAGGCGGGGGTGGCCCTGCGGACCCTGGAGGAGTACGGCACCGCCCGGCCGGCCGACGGGGACGTACGGCTCGTCATCGGGTACGCGCACCTGGCTCCTTCGGCCATCGACACCGGGATCGGGCTGGTGGCGGAGGGGCGGGGCGGCGGTCGGCTCCGAGCCCCGCAGCCGCCGGGAGGGTGATCTGTTCACGCGGGGTTCGCGTGGCCGCCGCACCCGGCCGTTAGGCATGGGGCGGCGCGCCCGGCGGGTACGGACACGGCGCGCCGTCCGCGACCGGAACGACCGACCCCGGAGGCCCTTTCATGTCCCTTCCCCTGCCCGGCTCTTCCCCCTCCCCCGCCCGGCGCAGTCTCCTGCGCGGCTCGTTGGCCGCATCGGCGGCGCTGACCCTCGGCGGCACCGGGCTCGCCGCCCCCGCGTTCGCGCTCTCGGGCCGGCCCCGGGCCGGGTGGGGTGTGCAGGCGGGTGACGTCACGGCCTCCTCCGGTCTGGTGTGGGTGCGGTCGGACCGGCCGGCGCGGATGCTCGTGGAGACGTCGGCGACCGAGTCCTTCCGGCACGCGCGCCGCCACGTCGGACCGCTGGTCGGCACGGACACGGACTTCACCGGCACGACCGCGCTGCGCGGCCTGCCGGCCGGCGAGCAGATCCACTACCGGGTCACCCTCGTCGACCCGGACGATCCGCGCCGGACGGGCGAGCCGGTCCTCGGCACCTTCCGCACGGCCCCGGACCGGCGCCGGGACGGGGTCCGCTTCCTGTGGTCCGGGGACATCGCGGGGCAGGGCTGGGGCATCAACCCGGACATCGGGGGCTTCCGCGCGTACGAGGAGATGCGCCGGCTCGACCCGGACTTCTTCCTGTGCAGCGGCGACACGATCTACGCCGACGGCGTCATCCAGCCGAGCGTGACCCTGCCGGACGGGCGGATCTGGCGGAACGTCACGACGCCGGAGAAGTCGAAGGTCGCCGAGACCCTCGACGAGTACCGGGGCAACTTCCGCTACAACCTCCTCGACCACAACGTCCGGGCCTTCAACGCGCAGGTGCCGTCGGTGGTGCAGTGGGACGACCACGAGGTGCGGAACAACTGGTACCCGGGACAGATCCTGGACGATCCCCGCTACACGGAGAAGGACGTGGACGTCCTCGCGGCCCGGGCCTCGCGGGCCTTCGGCGAGTACTTCCCGGTCTCCACGCTCCACGCGCGCGGGGAGGGGCGCGAGCGGCGGATGCACCGGGTGGTGCGGTACGGGCCGCTGCTCGACCTGTTCGTGCTCGACATGCGCTCGTACCGGAACGCCAACTCGCCCGGCCGGCAGGCCGACGACACCACCGGCATCCTCGGCGCCGAGCAGCTGGCGTGGCTCAAGCGGGAGCTGGCCGCGTCCCGGGCGGTGTGGAAGGTGCTCGCGGCGGACATGCCGATCGGACTGGTCGTCCCGGACGGCGCGGCGAACTTCGAGGCGGTCGCCCAGGGCGACCCGGGCGCCCCGCTGGGCCGGGAGCTCCAGATCGCGGAGCTGCTGCGGTTCGTGAAGCACCGGCGGATCACCGGCACGGTGTGGCTGACGGCGGACGTCCACCACACCTCGGCGCAGCACTACGCGCCGGAGCGGGCGGCCTTCCAGGACTTCGCCCCCTTCTGGGAGTTCGTGTCCGGGCCGCTGGCGGCGGGCGCGTTCCCGGCGAGCGCCCTGGACGCCACCTTCGGCCCGGAGCGGGTGTTCGTGCGGGCGCCGGAGCGGGGGAACCTGTCGCCGATGGAGAGCCCGCAGTACTTCGGCGAGGTCGACATCGACGGCCACAGCGGGGAGCTGACCGTGCGGCTGCGGGCCGAGGGCGGCACGGTGCTGTTCAGCAAGGTGCTGCAGCCGGGTCAGGTCGGGCAGTAACCGCAGGTCAGGGGCGTGTGGAGGTCCGTCCCGGGTGATTGTCAGTGCGGGGTCCTACCGTCGTATCCATGACGCGATCCGTACAGACGCTCACCCGCCTCCGCCCGTCTGTCCCGGAGCCCGCCGGCCCGGAGCCCACGGGCTCCGGCGGGCTGCGCGGCGGCACCGGCGGCGCGAAGGGCGAGGGCGGTGCCGAGGAGCTGCTCGCCGCCGTGCGCGAGGGGCGGGCCGCCGCGGTGCCGGGGCTCCTGGAGTCGCTGGACGCCTCCGCGCGCAAGGCCGCGCTCACCCGGCTCAGGGCGCTGCGCGCGGAGGTGGGCGCCGGAAAGCGGGCGACGCCCCCGCACCTGCCGGACCGCGTCCGCAGCGCGCTGTACGTGGCGGGCGCCGGCTGCCTCCCGGCGTCCGCGACGACCGCGGTGGCCGCGAGCTGGCTCGGCGCGCGCGACCTGCTGGTCCGGGAGGAGGACGGCGCCCTCGCCCTCGCGGCGCTCGGCGACCGGGCCCCGGAGTGGGCGGCGGACCTGGCGGGGCGTCTGGCCAGGCGCCGGGCGGTGGCGGAGAACAGCTACCCGCTGCTCCACGGGCTCGTGGTCCGCTCCGGGTACACGGTCCCGCCCACCGACGGCTACGTCACCGCCTGGACCCGGCACCTCACCGACGACCGGCTCGTGGAGCGGCTCCGGGAGGATCCGCAGACGCCGGTCCTGGTGGCCCACGCCCTCGCGATGGCCGAGCCCCCCGAGCGGTTGGCCTGCGCCCTCGGCCGTCGGCCGCGGCGGCACTGGCCCACGGCCCTGCGGACGCTCGTCGGGGAAGGGGTCCTGGACCGGGCCCGGGTCCTGGACGTGTGCGTGTCCCGGCTGCTGCACGGCGGCCCCGCCCGTGACCTGCGCCTCCCGCTGGAGATGGTGCGGCTGCTCGCACCGGACGCGCGGGAGCTGCGGGAGCGGATCCCGGACTGGATCGGGATCGCGTCCGACGCGCCCTCGCTCGTCGCCGGGTACGCGCAGGACGTGCTGACGGAGCTCGCCTCGGCGGGGACGCTGCCGGTCGGGGCGCTGGCCGAGATGACGGCCGGGGTCCTCTTCCGCACCGAGAAGAAGCTGGTGCGGGCCCAGTTGGCGTTGGTCGGCAAGGTGCTGGCCGAGGAGTCGGGTGCGGCCGGGGAGCTGCTGCCCGCCGTGACGGAGGCCTTCGGGAGCGAGGACACCGGTGTGCAGGAGCGGGCCCTCAAGCTGGTCGGTCGTCATCTGCCGGCCGTGGACGCCGAGGTGCGGCGCGAGCTCGCGGAGGCCGCCGGGCTGCTGAGCCCGATGCACCGGCAGGCCGCCGGGGAGCTGTTCGGCGCGGACCTGGGGCGGGGGACGGCACTTCCGTACGAGGAGATCCTGCCGCCGGTGCCGGAGGCCCAGCGGCTCGCGCCCCCGGCGACGACGGTCGAGGAGCTGGTGGCCCAGCTGGTGGCGGGGCGGCTCGCGGAGGGGCCCGCGGCGTTCGAGCGGGCGCTCGACGGTCTGGTGCGGCATGCGCACCGGGACCGGGCGGCCGTGGCGGAGGCGGTGCGGGAGGCCTTCCCCCGGCCTCCGTGGGAGCAGGGGGCCCACTGCTTCACGCACGGGACCCAGGGGATCCACGTGGTGCTCGCGGGGGTGCTCGGGCTGCTGGACCCGGCGCTCGTCGCCACCCGCCGGGCCCAGGGCCCCGATCAGGACTCCTGTCTCCACCAAGCCCTGTCGGGGGTCCTCGACGCCCGGCTGTGGGAGGCCGCCGGCCTCGTCGGCACGGACGCGCTGCCGTTCCTCCTCGCCACGCCGACCTGGAGCACGGGGGCGATCGAGCCGCGGGTCCTGGTGGAGCGGCTGCGGGAGTACCGGGACGCCGGGGTCGAGCCCGCTCCCACCGATCTCGCCCAGGCCCTGGTCCGGGTGGCGCGGGCCGATCCGTCGGCCGGGCGGGCGGCCGAGGAGGCGGCGGCGCTCGGCACCCCGGCCGGCCGGCGGCTCGCCGCCCGGCTGCGCGGGGAAGGGATCGTGGGGGCGACCGTGCGGTTCCTCCCCCGGGACGAGGACGGGGCGCCGCAGAGGTGGTGGCCGAGCGACCGGCTCGTGGTCGACCTCGGCGAGCACCCGGCGGTCCGGGCGGAGTTCCCGCCCGCCTTCCAGTGGCTCGGCGGCGCTCCGGAGGCGGCCCCTCGCCGATGTCCGCACCGGGTGGAGGGCCGGGCGGAGTGGGCCACGGTGCTTCCGGCGGACCGTGAGCTGCTCGCGGCCTGTCTCCTGCCGACCCTCGCGCACCGCGTCGAGGGGGACGCGCGCGGCGCGGCCGAACCGCTGACCGCGCTGGTCGAGGCCGACGGGCCGGTCGGCCGTGCGGTGCTGCTGGCCCTGGCGTTCGGGCTCGGCCGTGTGGACGCGGACGACCGGCTGCGCGCGGTGGACGGCGTGCTCGTTCTGGCGGCGCGGGGCGAGCTGAACGCCCGGCGGCTCGGCGCGGAGCTGGCGTGGCTGGTGGCGGAGGGCTCGGTGAAGCCGAACCGGCTCGCGGACGCGGCCCGGACGGCGGCCGCCACGGGTGCGTACCGGACGGTCTGGACGGTGCTGGAGGCGATGCTGCCGGAGGTGCTCGCCCCGGCGCGGCCGGTGCGGGGGTTCGGCGAGGTCCTCGCGGTGGCCGCCGACTGCGTGGAGCGGTGCGGGGCCCGCGGGGAGGTCGCCGGGCTCGACGCGCTCGCCTCGGGGCGGGGTTCCTCGCAGCTGGTGGTGCAGGCCGGGCGGTTGCTGAGCGCACTCCGCCAGGGGGCCGATCAGCCTCCGACAGAAACGGTCTGAATCGACCCTTAAGTCAACAGATCGGCACTTAACCCGTCAGTCACAAAGCGTTCGCGATCACGCAACACCGTTGGGCCACAGTGAGGTCATGACCGATGTGACGTCTTCGAAGAGCGCCCGCCATCCGCACCACTGGCGGCACGACCTGATCGAGCTCGCCGCCCTGTTCACCGCCGTGGTGGTGGCCGACACGATCGCCAAGACCATCGTCAAGGGCCCCGACGGCCCCTACCTCCTGGTCTTCTCCGCGATCACGCTGGTCGCCACCGCCGCGTTCCACACCTGGTGGGCGCGCAGGCGCAGTCATGCCGACCATGCCCCGCCCGCCGGTCACACCGGCGGGCGCCCCACCACGGACGTGCCGGCCCCGAGCGGATCCCCGACCACGAGCGGATTCCCGCCCCCGGACGGATCCCCGGCGAACGAGCGGGAGACGGAGGGGGAGTCCGCGGCACCGGCCGAGACGGCGCTGTGGCGGATGCGGACCACCGTCGCGGACACGCCGGGCAGCCTCGCCGCGCTGTGCACGGTCCTCGCCCGCCTGGGCGTGGACATCCTCACCCTCCAGACCCATCCGCTCGCCGACGGCACGGTCGACGAGTTCCTGCTGCGCGCCCCCGCCGGCCTCTCCGCGCGGACCCTCGCCCGCGAGACGGCGGCGGCCGGCGGCCGCGACACCTGGACCGAGCGGGCCGACGCCCACGACCTGGTGGACACCCCCACCCGGGTCCTGGGCCTGGCCACCCGTACCGCGCTCGACGCGGCCGAACTCCCGCTCGCGCTGCGGCAGCTCCTCGGCCGCTGCACCCTCCACTCCGTGCCGGCGGTCTCGCTGACCGGCCGCCCCACCGGCGAACGGGCCCCGGTCGAGGGCGTCCTGGAGGAGACGGTGATGCGGCTGCGCGACCCGCACGGCGGCACCCTCATCGTCGAGCGACCCCATCTGCCCTTCACCCCGACCGAGTTCGCCCGGGCCCGCGCCCTGGTCGAGCTCGACGCCCGGCTCGGCCCCCGCGTCCCACGCAGCCAGGACGTGCTGACCCTGCCGGAGGGCAACGAGATCACGGTCCGCCGCGCCGACCAGCGCGACCTGCCCGCCGCGCGCGCCATGCACGACCGCTGCTCGGCCCGCACCCTGGGCCTGCGCTACCACGGCCCCGTCGGCGACGCCGACCGCTACCTCGACCACCTGCTCAGCCCCCGCTTCGGCCGCACCCTCGCCGTGCAGACGGCCTCCGGCCGCCTCGTCGCCCTCGGCCACCTGCTGTGGGACGGCGACGAGACGGAGGTCGCCCTCCTCGTCGAGGACGACTGGCAGCGGCGCGGCATCGGCTCCGAGCTCCTCGGCCGGCTGGTGGCGATGGCCGAGGAGACCGGCTGCGGCAGCGTGTACGCCGTGACGCAGTCCTCCAACACGGGGATGGTGGCCGCAATGCGGGCGCTGAACCTCCCCCTCGACTACCAGATCGAGGAGGGCACCCTGGTGATCACCGCCCGGCTGTCCCCGGCGCCGCGACCGACCGCCCTGGCACGGCAGGAGCAGCCGCGCGAGGGGACCCGGTCGGCGGAGCGCTGAGCGCCTGGGTCAGGTCGCGCCACAGGTCCTCGACGTCCTCGAGGCCGACCGACATCCGCAGCAGCCGGTCGCTGACGCCCGCGGAGCGCCGGTCTCCCTCGGCCACGATCCGGTGGCTGATGGAGGCCGGGTGCTGGATGAGGGTGTCGACGCTGCCGAGGCTGACGGCCGGGGTGATGAGCCGTACGCCGGCGATCACGTCGTGCGGCTCCCCGTACACCTCGAAGGCGATCATCGCGCCGCCGATCCGCGGGTAGTGGACGCGGGCGACGCGGGGGTCGACGACGAGCCGCCGGACCAGCTCCGCGGCCGTCGAGGACGCCGCCCTGACCCGTACCGGAAGGGTGGAGAGACCCCTCAGCAGCAGGTATCCGGCGAGGGGATGGAGCACCCCGCCGGTGGCGAACCGGACCTGACGGAGGGTACGGGCGAACTCCTCGTCGCAGGCGACGACTCCGCCCATGACGTCACCGTGGCCGCCCAGGTACTTGGTGGCGCTGTGCAGCACGATGCGCGCGCCCTGCTCGACGGGGCGCTGGAGCACCGGTGTGGCGAAGGTGTTGTCGACGAGCAGCGGGACGGAGCCGCAGGAGTGGGCGATGGCCCGGATGTCGGCCTCGGCGAGCGTCGGGTTGGCGGGCGACTCGACCATGACGAGACCGGTGTCGGGCCGGATCGCGTCGGCGATGCCCGCCGGGTCGGTCCAGGTCACCTCGGTGCCGAGCAGTCCGGCGTCGAGGAGGTGGTCGCTGCAGCCGTACAGCGGGCGGACCGCGACGACGTGCCGCAGCCCCTGGCTCGCCCGGGCGAGGAGGACGGCGGTGACGGCGGCCATGCCGCTGGCGAAGGCGACGGCGGCCTCGGCGCCCTCCAGGCGGGCGAGGGCCTCCTCGAAGCGGGCGACGGTCGGGTTGTCGAGCCGGGCGTAGACGGGCGGGCCGTCGAGCCGGGCGCCGGTCGTGGCGAACTCGTCGATCCGGGCGGCCTCGGCCCGCGCGTCGTACGAGGGGTAGGTGGTGGACAGGTCGATCGGCGGGGCGTGCAGTCCGAGTCCGGCGAGGTCTTCGCGGCCGGCGTGCACGGCTTCGGTGGCAAGGGCCCTCGGGATGGCCGAGAGGCCGTGATCCATGGCGTCCATGGCGGCACTGTGAACGGATACCGGAAAGTAGCGTGACATCACCGTGTTACGTTCGCCAGATGGCCGATTCTGTCGTACTGGACGCGGTCGATCTGCACATTCTTCGCCTCCTGCAGAACGACGCCCGGAGCACCTACCGCGAACTCGCCGCAGAGGTCGGAGTCGCACCCTCCACCTGCCTCGACCGGGTGGCACGGCTGCGTCGCACCGGGGTGATCCTCGGACACCAGCTACGACTGGATCCGGCCAAACTCGGGCGTGGACTCGAAGCGCTGCTTCTCGTCCAGGTCCGCCCCCACCGGCGCGAACTGATCGGTCCGTTCGTCGACCGGATCCGGGCCCTCCCCGAGTCCCGGGCGCTGTTCCACCTCACCGGCCCCGACGACTACCTCGTCCACGTGGCCGTGGCGGACCCCGCCGACCTGCAACGTCTCGTCCTCGACGAGTTCACCTCGCGCCGCGAGGTGGCCCGCGTCGAGACCCGGCTGATCTTCCAGCAGTGGGAGTGCGGCCCTCTGCTGCCGCCCTCCCCCGGCCCTTCCTTGTCAGCCGACTGAGGCCTGACGAGGGTGACGCGGGCCCGCCGGAAGCGTCAGGATGACCCCCATGCCAGACACTTCCAGCAGCGCGCTGCCCCGCCAGGTCGCCGACGCCCACGTCGACGCACTCATCGCCCTCGACCCGATCACCGGTACGTACCTGGGAGTCAAGGAGAGCGCCGGACTGCTGCCGGACTTCTCGCCCGCCGGCCAGCGGGCGGTGGCCGACCTCGCCCGCCGCACGCTCGCCCGGCTCGACGAGGCCGAGCGGGCACCCGGCGCGGACAGCGACGCCGAGCGGCGCTGCGCCCGGCTGCTGCGGGAGCGGCTGACGGCGGAACTGGCCATGCACGAGGCCGAGGAGAACCTCCGGACGGTCAGCAACATGCGCTCGCCCGCGCACAGCGTCCGCATCGTCTTCACCGTCATGCCGACGGAGACCGAGGAGGACTGGGAGGCGGTCGCCGCCCGGCTGCGCGCGGTACCGGCCGCGCTCGACGGCTACCGCGCCTCCCTCGCGCTGGGCCTGGAGCGCAAGCTCTTCGGCGGGCCGCGCCCCACCGCCACGTTCGTCGAGCAGCTCACCGAGTGGGCGGGCGGGGAGAACGGGAGGCCGGGCTGGTTCGAGGAGTTCGCCGCCGCCGGCCCCGACACGCTCCCCGGGGGGCTGAGGGCCGAGCTCGCGACGGCCGCGAAGGGCGCCACCGCCGCCGTCGGGGCGCTGCGGGACTGGATGCGGGACGTGTACGCGCCGGCCGTCGCCGACGCGCCGGACACGGTGGGCCGCGAGCGCTACCAGCGCTGGACCCGTTTCTTCAACGGCACCGACCTGGACCTCGACCAGGCGTACGCGTACGGCTGGAGCGAGTACCACCGGCTCCTCGGCGAGATGCGGACCGAGGCCGAGCGGATCCTGCCGGGCGCGGGCCCCTGGGAGGCGCTCGCCCACCTCGACGAGCACGGCACGCACATCGAGGGCGTGGAGGAGGTCCGGGTCTGGCTCCAGGAGCTGATGGACCAGGCCATCGAGGCGCTCGACGGCCGCCACTTCGAACTCGCCGAGCGGGTGCGGCGGGTGGAGTCCCGGATCGCGCCGCCGGGCGGCGCCGCCGCCCCGTACTACACCGGTCCGTCCGAGGACTTCTCGCGCCCGGGCCGCACCTGGCTGCCCGTGGACGGCACGACCCGCTTCCCGGTCTACGACCTGGTGTCGACCTGGTACCACGAGGGCGTGCCCGGCCACCACCTGCAGATCGCGCAGTGGGCGCACGTCGCCGACCGGCTCTCCCGCTACCAGGCGACCATCGGGAAGGTCAGCGCGAACTCGGAGGGCTGGGCGCTGTACGCCGAGCGCCTGATGGACGAACTGGGCTTCCTGCCCGACGCGGAGCGGCGCCTCGGCTACCTGGACGGTCAGATGATGCGCGCGTGCCGGGTGATCGTGGACATCGGCATGCACCTCGGCCTGGAGATCCCCGCGGAGTCGCCCTTCCACCCGGGCGAGCGGTGGACGCCGGACCTCGCCCAGGAGTTCTTCCAGCTGCACAGCAGCCGCCCGCCGTCGTTCGTGGAGAGCGAGATGACCCGCTACCTGTCGATGCCGGGCCAGGCGATCGGCTACAAGCTGGGCGAACGCGCCTGGCTGCTCGGCCGGGCCAACGCGCGGGCCGCGCACGGCGAGGCGTTCGACGCGAAGGCCTGGCACATGGCGGCGCTCTCGCAGGGCCCCCTCGGCCTGGACGACCTGGTGGACGAGATCTCCCGCCTCTGAGCCTTTCACATCACGGGATCCCCCGGTCGATCGCTTGATCGACCGGGGATTCCCCTGCACGCTCTCCTCCATGAGCACCGCATACACCCCGGACGCCACCGACTGGCGCATCCTCGAAGCGCTCCAGTCCGAGGGCCGCGCCAGCTTCGCCGAACTCGCCCGCGCCGTGTCGATGTCGCCGTCCGCGGTGACCGAACGGGTGCGGCGCCTGGAGGACGCCGGAGTGATCACGGGATACACGGCGATCGTCGACCAGGACCGTCTGGGCCTGCCCATCCTCGCCTTCGTACGGCTGCGCTACCCGCACGGCAACTACAAGCCCTTCCACGACCTGCTCGACACCACGCCCGAGGTCCTGGAGGCCCACCACGTCACCGGCGACGACTGCTTCGTCCTCAAGGTCGCGGCCCGCTCCATGAAGCACCTGGAGGGGATCACCGGGAAGGTCGCCACGCTCGGCGCGGTGACCACCAGCATCGTCTACTCCTCGCCGCTGCCCCGGCGCTCCCTCAGCCGCTGAGCGCGTCCCCTCCGGTGCGCAGCCGCACCGCCGAACCCTGCCGTCCCTTGACGACCTCCAGCTGGGCCGGGATCCGGCGGCGCAGGTCGCCGACGTGGCTGACGATGCCGACGCTGCGGTCCCGCTCGCGCAGCGAGTCGAGGACGTCGAGGACCTCGTCGAGCGTCTGCTCGTCGAGGCTGCCGAAGCCCTCGTCGATGAAGAGGGTGTCGAGCCTGACGCCGCCGGCCTCGTCGGTGACGACGTCGGCGAGGCCGAGGGCGAGCGCGAGCGAGGCGAAGAAGGTCTCGCCGCCGGAGAGGGTGGCCGTGTCGCGTTCGTTGCCGGTCCAGGCGTCGACGACGTGCAGTCCGAGGCCGGACCGCTTGCCGCCGGAGCGCGCGTCGGAGTGGACGAGGGTGTAGCGGCCCGAGGACATGCGCTGGAGGCGGGCGCTCGCGGCGGCGGCGACCTGTTCGAGCCGGGCGGCGAGCACGTACGACTCCAGGCGCATCCGGCGCTCGTTCTCCGCGGAGGTGCCGGCGGTGAGGGCGGCGAGCCGGGCCACCCGGTCGTACTCCTCGCGCAGCGGCCCGAGGCGGCGGACCTCGGTGACGGCCTGCCGGGAGAGCCCGGCGAGTCCGGCGACCCGCTCGCGGGCGGCGGCCAGGGCGGAGTCGGCCTCGCGGAGGGCGCGTTCGGCCGCCGTGTGCGCGGCCGCGGCGGCGGCGGGGTCGGCGGGCGGCCGGGCGGCGGCCTCGGCCGTGCCGGGCTCGGCGAGCCGGTCCGCGACGGCGGCGGCCTCGGCCCGCCAGGCGTCCACGCGGTGCTGGAGGTCGCGGCGCTCGCCCTCGCCGAGGAGGGCGCCGGCGGCCTCGGCCGGGGTGGCGAAGCCCGCCCGGTAGGCGGCGTCGGCGAGCCGGTCGTCGGCCTCCTTGAGGCGCTGGGCGGCGAGTTCGGCGGCGCGTACGGCTCCGGCGGCGTCGACCAGGAGGGCGATCCGCCGCTCCAGGCGGGTGGCGTGTTCGGCCACGCTGGCGAACGCGCCGCGTCCCCGGGCGAGTTCCTCGTCGAGCGCGGCCTGCTCCCGCTCCAGCGCCTCCCGGCGCGAGGTCCGCGCGGCGACCCGCCGCTCGGCCTCGCGCTGCGCGCCCACCCGCTCCTCGTGCTCCCGCTCGGCCCGGTCCAGCGCCTCGCGCGCGCCGTGCGTCTGTCCGGCGAGGGCGTGCGCCTCGGCGTGCAGCCGGGCCAACTCATCGACCTCCCGGGCCAGTTCGCCCACCTCGGGATCGGACGCACCGGGTTGGGTGCCCGTCAGGACCTCCGTACGGGCCGCGGACCAGGACTCGCGGGTGACGGCGAGTTCGCGCTCGGCGGCCGTGCGGGCCTCCTCGGCGCGGGTGTAGGCCGCGTAGGCGGCGTCCTCCGTGGCACGGTCGACGTGGCCGGCGGTGGTGCGGGCGGGGGCCGGGTGGTCGGTGGAGCCGCAGACCTGGCAGGGGTCGCCCGGGGTGAGGGCGGCCGCGAGTTCGGCGGCGATGCCCTCCAGACGGCGGGACTTGACGTCGAGCCAGCTCTCGTGGGCCGCGTTGCGCCGCTCGCGGGCCTCCGCGAGGCGCGTCTCGGCCGCCCGGGCGGCCTGGGCGAGGGAGTCGCGGCGGCGGGCCGCGGCGAGCCTGCGGCGGGCTGGCTCCAGGCGGCCCGCGAGGTGTTCGGCGCGGGCGGCGGCGTCGCGAGCGGCCTCGACGCGTTCGGCGAGGGCCGTGCGGCGCGCCTCCCAGCCGGCGAGCCAGTCCGCCGCGTCCCGGAGGGCGTCCTCGTCGGCGCGCGCCTCCCGGGCGAGTACGAAGCGTTCCTCGGCGACGGCGGCCGCGCGGCGCTCGGCGCGGCGGGCCGCGTCGAGGCCGCCGAGCTCCTCGCGCAGCCGGTGTTCGAGGGCGGAGAGGTGTTCGGCTCCGGCCTCGGCGAGGTCGGGGGGCAGCAGGGCGCGGGCGCGCTCCCGGGCGGTGTGCGCGGCGGCGTGCTCGCGCTCGGCGTCGCGGCGCAGGCCGAGGGCGGGGGCCACCCGGTCGGCCTTGAGGCCCCGGTCGAGGGCGTCCTGGAGGCGGTCGCGCTCGGGGACCTGCTCGGTGAGCCGCTCACGGCGCCGGAGGGCGTCGGCGTGCCGGGCCTGCCGGGCGGCGAGGTCGTTCTCCGCGTCGAGGGCGGCGCGGGCGGCGTCCCGGGCTGCCTCGGCGGCGTTGAGGCGCACGTCCGCGACGTCGAGGGCCTCACGCGCCTCGGTGCGGGCGACGGCGGCCCAGGTGAGGACGGAGTCGGCGAGTCCGGGGTCGCCCGGCCGGCCCTCGACGGGGGTGCGGGCGGCGTCGAGGCCGCCGGCGGCCTGGGTCATGCGGTGGGCCAGGGCGAGCAGCCGCGCGTCCCCGTCCTCGACCTGCTCCTTGGCGGTGCGGCGCAGTTCGGCGAGGCGTTCCTCGACGGCGGCGAAGCGGCGGGTGTCGAAGAGGCGGCCGAGGAGCTTGCCCCGGGCCTCGGCGTCGGCGCGCAGGAAACGGGCGAAGTCGCCCTGCGGCAGGAGGACGACCTGGCAGAACTGCTCGCGGCTCATGCCGAGGAGCTGGGTGATCTCCTCGCCGATCTCCTGGTGGGAGCGGCTGAGGCCGGCCCACTCGCCGGTGGCGGGGTCGTACTCGCGGAGCCAGGTCTGGGCCTTCTCGGTGGTGAAGCCGCCGCCGCGCTTCTTGGGCCGCTGCTGGGCGGGGCGGCGGGTGATCTCCAGGCGCCGGTCCCCCACGGTCAGTTCGAGGAGGACCTCGGTGTACGTGCCGAGGGGGGCGTGGTCGCTGCGCAGGGAGCCGCCGGGGGTCTGGCGGACGCCGGGCACGCTTCCGTACAGGGCGAAGCAGACGGCGTCGAGGACGGAGGTCTTGCCGGCGCCGGTCGGTCCGTGGAGGAGGAAGAGCCCGGCGGAGGACAGGGCGTCGAAGTCGATCCGCTGCGTGGTGCCGAACGGGCCGAAGGCGGTGATCTCCAGGCGGTGCAGCCTCACCGGCCCACCTCTCGCTCGGCCGTGTCGACGCGGACGTCGTCGAAGGCGCCGTACAGGACCGCCCGTTCGGCGCCGTCGAGGGCGCCGCCGCGCACATGGGCCACGAAGTCCTCCGCGATCTGCTGGTCGCTGCGGTCCCGGAGCCTTCGGGCGTAGGAGGCGCCGGGGTCGTCCGCGGTGCGCTCGGGGTCGAAGACCAGGTTGAGGGTGTGCGGGAAGCGTTCGGTGAGCCGGGCCATGGGATCGGAGGGTCGCACGGGGTCGGTGAGGGTGGCCTCGACCCAGGACTGTTCGTGCGGGGTGAGCGCGGCGTCGGCGAGGAGGTCGTCGAGCCGTCCGCGGATGCGGGCGAGGGGGCGCGGGACGGGGCAGTCGAGGCGTGCGTCGCCGATGATCGCCCCGTCGGGACCGCCGGGGCCCAGGTCGATCAGCCACATGCTCTTGCGGTGGTCGGCCTCGGAGAACGAGTAGGCGAGGGGGGAGCCGGAGTAGCGGACGCTCGGGGTGAGGGTCTGGCTGCCGTGGAGGTGGCCGAGGGCGACGTAGTCGACGCCGTCGAAGATCCCGGCGGGGACGGCGGCGACGCCGCCGACCGTGATGTCCCGCTCGCTGTCGCTCGGCGCGCCGCCCGCGACGAAGGCGTGGGCGACGACGACGGAGCGGGTGCCGGCGGGCCGGCGGGCGAGGTCGGCGCGGACCCGGTCCATGGCGGCGGTGAGGACGGCCTCGTGGCCGCCCTTCTCGGCGCCGAGCCGCTCGCGGACGAGCACGGGTTCGAGGTAGGGCAGTCCGTAGAGGGCGACCTCGCCGTGGGCGTCGGAGAGGACGACGGGGGTGCCGATGCCGTCGGGGTCGGTACGGAGGTGGATGCCGGCCCGCTCGATGAGTCCGGCGCCGACGCCGAGCCGCCGGGCGGAGTCGTGGTTGCCCGAGATCATGACGGTGGGCACCCCGGCCTCGGCGAGGCGGTGCAGCGCGGTGTCGAAGAGCTCGACGGCGGGCAGCGGGGGCACGGCCCGGTCGTAGACGTCCCCGGCGACGAGGACGACGTCCACGTCGTGCGCGTGGACGGTCGCCACGAGGTGGTCGAGGAAGGCGGCCTGGGCGTCGAGGAGGCCGACGCGGTGGAAGGACCGGCCGAGATGCCAGTCCGAGGTGTGCAGGAGCCTCACGATGCCGCCCCACCCCGCATGTGCCCTGCCCCTCGCCGCCGGTTCCCGTTCGTGTGCGCGCACCACGCTATCCCGAGCGGGAGTGTGGGTGTGGCCCGTCCGCGGGGGCACGTGCGAGCGGGCGCGCCCCGGGGTCCGGCCGTACCGCGTCCCGTACGGGGCGCCACTGACGCCCCGTCACGTGAGGCGCGTCACGTGTGACGTCTCACGCGTCGCCGTACGCCTCGCCGCCGAGTTCGAAGGAGGCCGTGCCGGCCGTGGCGTCGGCGAGCCAGCCGCGGAAGGCGGGCACGTCCGCGTCCGGAAGGCCGATCTCGATCGTGACGGCGTCGGCGTACCGCACCTCGCGGACGGCGCGGCCGGTGGCCCGCAGGTCGTTCTCCAGCTTGCCCGCGCGCTGGTGGTCGACGGTGACGGTGGCGAGCCGGAAGCGCTGCCGGGTGACGGTGCCGAGGGCGTCGAGCGCTTCGCCGACCACTCCGCCGTACGCGCGGATCAGGCCGCCCGCGCCCAGTTTCACGCCGCCGTAGTAGCGGGTGACGACGGCGACGACGTACCGCATCTCGCGGCGCAGCAGCATCTGGAGCATGGGGACGCCGGCCGTGCCGCCGGGCTCGCCGTCGTCGCTCGCCTTCTGCACGGAGGCGTCGGCGCCGAGGACGTACGCGAAGCAGTTGTGGCTGGCGGTCGGGTGCTCCCTGCGGATCCGCGCGACGAACTCCTGCGCCTCGCGCTCGTCGGCGACGGGCGCGAGCGCGCAGAGGAAGCGCGAGCGGTTGATCTCGGTCTCGTGCACACCCTCGCGGGCCAAGGTGCGGTACTGCTCCTGCATCCGACCAGCCTACGGGCCGTCCGGCCGGGCGCTTCCGGCCCCCTCCCGGCGGGGCCGGTCCTCCGGGAGGCCCCCAGGGGGAATCTCAGGGCCGCCAAGGAGCGCGTACGGGAATCACGGCCCGGCGCGGTCCGTTCTCCTCACGGACGGACCGCACGACGAGAGGCAGCAGAAGCGATGAGCACAGAGACCACGGCCACGGACCCCGCCGCGTACTCCGCGTCGGAGACGGTGCGGCGGATCCTGACGTCCACGGGCGACACCTGGGCGGTGGTCGGCCTCTCGTCGAACCGGTCCCGTGCCGCGTACGGGGTGGCGGCCGTCCTCCAGCGCTTCGGCAAGCGGATCGTCCCGGTGCACCCGAAGGCGGAGACGGTCCACGGCGAGCAGGGGTACGCCTCGCTGGCCGACATCCCGTTCCCGGTCGACGTCGTGGACGTCTTCGTGAACAGCGAGCTGGCGGGGGCCGTCGCCGACGAGGCCGTCGCGATCGGCGCCAAGGCGGTCTGGTTCCAGCTGGGCGTCGTCGACGACGAGGCGTTCGCCCGGACCCGCGAGGCGGGCCTCGACATGGTCATGGACCGCTGCCCCGCGATCGAGATACCGCGCCTGGGCTGAACCCCGCGGCGTTCCGGTCCCGGCCGCGTCCTCAACCCCTGTCGGGTCCCCCGCCGGGTCCTCGGCCGACGGGGACGCCGAGGCCCTCCAGGACGACGGCGCCGGGGAGTTGGGCGAAGGCCTTGCCGGGGAGGATGAGCTTGCCCCGGCGGCGGCCGCTGCCGACGAGGACCCACTCGGTGTCGACGACGGCGGCGTCGACGAGCAGCGGCCAGTCGGCGGGGAGGCCGAGCGGGGTGATCCCGCCGTACTCCATGCCGGTCTCGCCGGTCGCGGTGTCCATCGGCGCGAACGAGGCCTTGCGGGCGCCGAGGTGCTTGCGGACGAGGCCGTTGACGTCCACGCGGGCCGCCGACTTCACGAGGCACGCGGCGAGGGTGGTCGTCTCCCCGCGCCTGCCCGCGACGACCACGCAGTTGGCGCAGGCGTCGAGGAGTTCGGGCCCGTGGTGCTCCACGAAGACGGCCGTGTCGGCGATGGCCGGGTCGGTGTCCACGTACAGCACCCGGTCGGCCGGGACGGGTCCGGCCCAGGCGCGGACGGCGGCGGCGACGGGGCCGGTCAGGAGGTCGAGGCAGTCGGGGGCGGGTCGGGCGTCGTCGAAGTCTCCGATGGGTGCGCGCATGCGCCTCACGCTGACAACCGCCGCCCGGCTCGGGGGCGTCCGTCTCGGCCTACGGGCGGCGGGGACCGGGCCCCGGCCCCGCGGCCGGGGCGTCAGCGTACGGGCGGGATGGAGACGGCCATCGTCATCTCGACCGGCTCGTCGCCGTCGTTGCGGTAGGTGTGCGCGACGTTCGCCTCGAAGACGGCGGAGGTGCCGGCGGGCAGCGGGTGGTCCTCGCCGTCCACGACCAGGGTGAGCGTGCCGGCGGTGACGTGCAGCAGCTCGACCGTGCCCTCCGGGTGCGGGTCGGAGGCGGTGCCGTCGCCGGGCATGAGGGTCCAGGACCAGAGCTCCAGCGGGCCGCGGGCCTCCGTGCCGACCAGGAGGGTGGTGTGGCTGCCGGTGGAGGTGGACCACATCCGGACGGCCTGGCCGGGCGGGACGAGCCGGACCTGGGGGCCCTGCTCGTAGTCGAGGAGCGTCGTGATGGAGACGCCGAGGGCGTCGGCCAGCTTCACGGTGGTGCCGACGCTGGGGTTGGTCCGGGCCTGCTCGATCTGGATGATCATGCCGCGGCTGACGCCGGCGCGTGCGGCGAGCGCGTCCAGGGTGAATCCCCGCTCCTTGCGCCAGCGCTTCAGGTTCCGGGCGAGCGACTGCGTGAGCTGGTCGAGGTCCGACACATTCCGTCCAATATTCTGGATGACAGAGTTCAATGAACTGAACTACGGTGGGGTGCACCCGATTGTTCACTGCACTGTACTGCCGCACGCCACCGCCGCACGCCCTTGCGAGGATCCATGACCGCCCTGTTCGCCCTGGCCACCAGCCTCCTCTGGGGCCTCGCCGACTTCGGGGGCGGACTCCTCACCCGCCGGATCCCCGCCCTCACCGTCGTCGTGGTCTCCCAGGCCCTCGCGGTCCTCGTCCTGGGCACGATCGTCCTCGCGACCGGCGCCTGGAGCGAGGCGGGACCCCAGCTCTGGTACGCGGTCGGGGCGGGCGTCGTCGGCCCGGCGGCGATGCTCGCCTTCTACAAGGCGCTCGCGCTCGGCCCCATGGGCGTGGTCTCCCCGCTCGGCTCCCTCGGCGTCGTCGTCCCCGTCTCCGTCGGCCTGCTCGTCGGCGACCGGCCGGGGCTGCTCCAGTTCGCCGGCATCGGCGTGGCGATCCTCGGCGTGGTGCTCGCGGGCGGGCCGGAGCTGCGCGGGGCGCCCGTCCAGCGCCAGGCGGTCCTGCTGACCCTGGTCGCCGCCTTCGGCTTCGGTTCGGTGATGGCCCTCATCGCCGAGGCGTCCACGACCGTCACGGGCCTGTTCCTCGCCCTGTTCGTCCAGCGCGTCACCAACGTCCTGGTCGGCGGCGGAGCCCTGTACGCCTCGGTGCGCCGCGGCGGGCGCGCGCTCCCCGAGGGCGGGCCCCGGGCAGTCGGCGCCGCGCTCCCGGCCCTCGCCTTCGTGGGCCTCGCGGACGTCGCCGCCAACGGGACGTACGCGATGGCCGCGCAGCAGGGGCCGGTCACCGTCGCCGCCGTCCTCGCCAGCCTCTACCCGGTCGTCACGGCCCTCGCGGCCCGCGGCGTCCTCAAGGAACGCCTCCGCGCCGTCCAGGCCGCGGGCGCGGGCCTCGCCCTGGTGGGCACGGTCCTGCTCGCCACGGGTTAGGTCCCGTCTTTCGACTACGGGTCAGGACCCGTCTTTCCGCCACGGGTCGGGGCCCGCCTTTCGGCTACGGGTGAGAGGCTTCCCTTCGGCTCACGACGGCACGGACTCGGAGCTGCCCGCGCGCTGGGCCTCCCAGACCGCCAGCGCCGCGAGCTGCTCCGGGGTGACGTGCTCCGGGATCGGGGTCGGGGCGGGGGTGCGGAGCGGGGGCTGCCAGCCGTTCTCCGGGTCCCAGCTGCGGACGACCTTCGCCGGGGCGCCCGCCACGACCGAGTGGTCCGGGACCTCGCCGCGCACCACCGCGCCCGCCGCGACGACGACGTTGCGGCCGAGGCGCGCGCCGGGAAGGACCACGGCGCCCGTGCCGAGCCAGCAGCCGGGGCCTATGGAGACGGGTTCCGAGCGGGGCCACTGGCGACCGACGGGCTCGTCCGGGTCGTCGTAGCTGTGGTTGGTCGAGGTGATGTAGACGTAGGGGCCGCAGTACGTGTCCGAGCCGATCGTCACCTTCGCGTCGGCGATGACGTGACTGCCCCGCCCGAGGACGACCCCGTCCCCCAGGGTCAGGACCGTGTCGGCCCCGAGGTCGAGGTCCGGCAGCATCCCCGCCGTCAGCGTGACCTGCTCGGCGATGATGCAGCACTCGCCGATCTCGATCCACGGCTCGCCGAAGACCGTGCCCTGCGGGAAGGCGAGCCGGGTGCCCGCGCCGAGGCGGCGGAAGCGCAGCTTCCCGGGATGCTCGGCGGTGACGGAGCCGGCCTGCTGCACCCAGCGCCAGCCGCCCTGTACGGCACGGGCGAGGAGCCTGCGCCGCCAGGCGGCGAGGGATGAGAACGTGTTTCTGTTCCTGGGCACCCGGCCACCGTAGTCGGAGCCGTCGTACCTGATCAGTGCGGTGCGCTGTGATGTCCGTCATGAGCACGGCATAGGCTGCGCCCGGGGGCACCCCCGGGCGTGACACGACGGCTGACGATCCCAGGATCCGACGATCAGGAGCGAACCATGACAGAGGCGTTGATCAAGGGAGTGGGCGGCAAGGAGCCGCGGATCGACCCGACCGCCTTCACCGCCCCGACCTCCGTGGTGCTCGGCGAGGTCACGCTCGGCGCCCGCGCCGGCATCTGGTACCACGCGGTGCTGCGGGCGGACTGCGGTCCGATCGCGATCGGCGAGGACTCCAACGTGCAGGACAACTGCACGGTCCACGTCGACCCCGGCTTCCCCGTCTCGATCGGGGACCGGGTGACCGTCGGCCACAACGCGACCGTGCACGGCTGCGTCATCGAGGACGACGTGCTCGTCGGCATGGGCGCGACCGTCCTCAACGGGGCCCGGATCGGCGCCGGCTCGCTCGTCGCCGCCCAGGCGCTCGTCCCGCAGGGGATGGAGGTCCCGCCGGGCTCGCTGGTCGCGGGGGTCCCGGCGAAGGTGCGCCGTCCGCTGACCGACGAGGAGAAGGCGGGGATCCGGCTGAACGCCGAGATGTACCTGCACCTCGCCAAGGTCCACGCCGAGGCCTTCGAGGACTGAGCCCGGGCACGACGGAGGGCGGCACCCGTCCGGGGTGCCGCCCTCCGTTCCGTACGCGTGCGGTCCGCGCTCAGTCCGTCGCGGGGACCGGCTCCGGCTCCGCGGCCTCGGCCCGCTGCGCCGCCGCCTTCCTGGCGCGGTTCCTGACGACCAGCATCGAGGCGACGCCGATCAGCACGGCGAGGACGAGGCCCAGCCAGGAGAAGCGCTTGAGCCAGGCCTCGGCGACGACGCCGACCGTGTAGATGACGGCCGTGGTGCCGCCGGCCCACAGGATGCCGCCGAGGACGTTGGCGACGAGGAACTTCCAGTACGGCATCTTCAGCACGCCGGCGAGCGGGCCCGCGAAGATGCGGAGGAGGGCGATGAAGCGGCCGAAGAAGACCGCCCACATGCCCCACTTCTGGAAGGAGCTCTCGGCGAGCCCGATGTTGGCCTCGCTGAAGTGCTTGGGGAACTTCCCGCCCAGCCAGGCGAGCAGCGGCCGCCCGCCCCTGCGGCCGATCGCGTAGCCGATCGAGTCGCCGACGATCGCGCCGGCGGTGGCGCAGGCGCCGAGGACGTACGGGTTGATGTCGCCGTGCTGCGAGGCGAGCAGCGCCGAGCTCACGAGAACGATCTCGCCGGGGAGCGGGATGCCCAGGCTCTCCAGCCCGATCACCGCCGCCACAAGGACGTAGACGGCGACCGCGGGGATCGTCTCCAGCCACTCCTGGACGTGCAACGCGCTTCCTCCCGTATCGGCTGCTCAGCTGCTCGATGGCCCGGACACACCTCGACGGGCACGCCGTCGAAGCCTACCCCGGCCGGTGGGACGGGGCCCTCGGTGAGCGCCGCCCCCCCATACGGACGCCCCCGCACCCCGGAGGGTTGCGAGGGCGGCGCGCGGCGGCCGGAGATCAGGCGTTGGGGCGCAGGGTCCAGACGACGGTCATCTCGCCGGTCACGGCGCCGTCCTCACGGGTGATGTCGATCCGGACGGGGAACTCCGGTCGCTGTCCGGCGTCGAGTTCGGCGACGACCTCGGCGGCGGGGCGGCCGAGGGTGGCGGTGGCCGTGACGACGCCCATGGCCAGCTTCTTGTAGCCGATCTCGGCCTTGACGGCGAGCGGGACCGCGCGGCCCAGCTGGTCGCCGAAGGCGGCGAGCACGATGGCGCCGCTGGCGGACTCGGCGAGGGTGAACATCGCTCCGGCGTGCGGGCCGCCGAGGTGGTTGTGGTAGGCGGGCTGGTCCGGGAGGCGCACGACGGCGCGCTCGGCGGTGGTCTCCAGGAACTCCAGGTTCAGGGTTCCGGCCATGGGGACCGTGGCGGCGAGCATCTCGCCGACGGACATCTGGTCTGCGCTCATGGGCCGTGATGTTACCCACCAGTAGCAGCCTTGGCCATCCCCTGATCGTGCCCGGCCCGGGGGCGGGCGTGGTCGAGCGGCCCCCGCACCTCTATGGTTACTGGCCATGTGGCCAGGACAGCAGCCGCCCGGGGGCGAGCAGAACCCGCAGGACCAGAGTCAGAACCCCTACCAGCAGTCGGGGTACCAGCAGCCGAACCCGTATCAGCAGCCGCCGACCCAGCCCGGGTATCCGCAGCAGCCGCAGACGCAGCCCGGCTATCCGCAGCAACCGCCGACCCAGCCGGGCCACCCGCAGCAGGGGTACGCCCAGCAGCCGGGCTACCCCAACCCGTACCAGCAGCCGACCGTGCCGCAGCAGTACGCGGTGCCCGGCCCCGGACAGCCCGGCGGGCCCGACGACGGGAAGAAGAAGCAGACGACGATCGTGGCGATCGTCGCCGCCACCGCCGTGGTCGTCGCGGCCGGCGTCACCGGTTTCCTCGTGCTCGGCAAGGACGACGAGAAGAACGTCGCCGAGGACCCCAAGCCGTCCGTCACCGCCACCGCCTCCGCGGACCCCTCGTCCGCCCCGGCGCCCACCCCGAGCCAGTCGATCGCCAACCCGCGCGACGGCGCGGCGCAGCAGCCGACGATCCCCGGCTGGAAGGTCGTCTACAACCCGAAGTACGGCACCCTCTTCGACGTCCCGCCGGAGTGGGAGGTGCACAAGCCGGGCTCGATCACCTTCTTCGAGGACGAGAAGAAGGGCGGCGGCCTTCCGCTGGTCACGATGTCCAGCCCCACCAGCCTCAAGACCAAGTGGTGCACCTACGACACCGACAAGAACGGCACCGAGGAGACCTGGAGCCTGGCCACCGCCGGCACCAAGGGCGGTCAGGGCGCCAAGGACACGGCGGCCGCCGCGCGCGGCGAGGCCGGTACGTGGGTGTGGGGCGGCTACGCGCAGCACATGCCGCAGAGCACGATCAAGATCACCAAGCCCGTGCCATACACCACGAAGTCCGGACTCGCCGGCAGCCTGGCCACCGCCACGGCGCCGGGCGTCAAGAAGCGCAACAAGTGCGAGACGGACGGCAAGTCCTACGCCTTCACCTTCAAGAACGCGGCGGGCGACTTCTCGACCTGGGTGCTCTACGGGGCCGACGGCGTCAAGGACGAGCTGCCCGACGCCACGATCCGGCAGATCCTCTCCACGGTCCGGCTCGCCCCCTCCGGGTCCTGACCGTCCGTCCGTCCGACCGTCGGGGCCACCGTGCCGGCCCCGGCGGACGGCTACCGGGGGCCGACGGACCCCCTGACAGCGGACGGCTCCCGGAGCCCGACGGGCCTCCCGAACATCGAACAGCTCCCGGGGCCGACGGGGCTCCCGAACATCGAACAGCTCCCGGGGCCGACGGGGCTCCCGGATATCCGGTTGGCAGCACGGGGAGGAGCCGGGGATAGTCCCGGAGTGACATCACCCGCCGCCTCCCCCCACCGGACGCCGTCCCGCTCCCGCCGCCCCGAGTGGGCCGGCCGCAACTACCTCCTGCTCACCGCCGCCACCATCGTCACCAACCTCGGCACGCACGGCGCGCTGATCGCCACGACCTGGGCGGTCTTCGAGGCCGGGGGCGACGCCGGCGACGTGGGCCTGGTGGCCATGGCGCGTTTCGCGCCGCTGGTCCTCTTCCTGCTCATCGGCGGCGCGGTGGCCGACCGGCTGCCCCGGCACCGGGTGATGGTCGCCGCCAACGCCCTCAACTGCGTCTCGCAGGCCGCCTTCGCCGTCCTCGTGCTCTCCGGCGAGGCCCGCGTCTGGCAGATGATGACGCTCACCGCGCTCTGCGGTACCGGCCAGGCCTTCTTCAACCCGGCGGCCGAGGGCATGCTCATGTCCAGCGTCAGCGGGGAGCAGGCGAGCCGTGCCTTCGCCGTCTTCCGGATGGCGATGCACGGCGCCGCCATCGGCGGCGCGGCGCTCGGCGGCGCGCTCGTCGCCTTCGTCGGACCGGGCTGGGTCCTCGCGATCGACGCCGTCGCCTTCGCCGTCGCGGGCGGCCTGCGCGCCTTCCTCGACGTGAGCGGCATCCCGGACCGCGCGCCCGGCGGCGGACTCTTCGCCGATCTGCGGGAGGGCTGGCGGGAGTTCGTCGGCCGGCCCTGGCTGTGGTCGATCGTCGCGCAGTTCTCGGTGGTGGTGGGCCTGATCGGCGCGGTCGAGTCGGTGTACGGACCGCTGGTCGCCCGGGACGAGTTGGGCGGCTCGCGCCCCTGGGGCATCGCGCTCGCCGCGTACGGGGCGGGAACGGTCGCGGGCGCCGTCCTGATGACCCGGTGGAAACCGCGCCGGATGCTCTTCGTCGGGACCCTGTGCGTCTTCCCGATCGCCCTGCCCTCCGCCGCGCTCGCCGTGCCGCTGGACGCGGCCGGCCTGACGGCGGCGATGTTCGTCAGCGGGGTGGCGATCGAGGTCTTCGGCGTCTCCTGGATGACGACCATGCACCAGGAGATCCCGGAGGAGAAGCTGTCCCGGGTCTCCGCGTACGACTGGTTCGGCTCGACGGCGCTGCTTCCGCTGTCCACGGCCCTGGCGGGCCCGGCGGAGAGCGCGTTCGGCCGGAGCGAGGCGCTGTGGGGCGCGGCGGCGCTGATGACCGTCGTCACCGCGCTCGTCCTTCTGGTGCCGGACGTACGGAACCTGACGCGCCGCCCGCACACGAAGGAGGTCGCGGGCGGCCCCGCCCCGGAAGCACCCGCCCCCGGCGCCTCAGCCGATACCGAAGGCGCCCTCCGGAGGAACGGGTGACGGAACGGCCCCGGCGTCGAGGACCGGTTCCGCGCCGCCGGTGAACCGGTCGAGCGTCTCCCCGTGCTCCACACGCGCGGGGAAGGCGTCGGCCGCCGCGCGCCGCGCGAGACGGGCGGTGTCGATCTCCTCCCCGGAGGCGACGAGCACCGCGTTCCCGAAGCGGCGGCCGCGCAGCACCGCGGGCTCCGCGACGAGCGCCAGTTCGGGGAAGACGAGGGCGAAGGTGGCGAGCTGGGAGCGGAGGAAGGCGAAGGGCGCGCCGTCGGCCAGATTGGCGGCGTAGAGACCACCGGGCCGCAGGACGCGCCGGACCTCGCGCGCGTACTCGACGGAGGTGAGGTGCGCGGGCACGCGCGAGCCGCCGAAGACGTCGCCCACGATCAGATCGACCGAGGCGTCCGGCGCCGCCTCCAGCCAGGCGCGGGCGTCCGCCGCGTGCACGGTGGTCCCCGAGCCCTCGGGCAGCGGCAGGTGCTCCTCGACCAGGGCGAGCAGGCCCCGGTCGGCCTCGACGACGTCCTGGCGGGAGCCGGGCCGGGTGACGGCGACGTACCTGGGCAGCGAGAGCGCCCCGCCGCCCAGGTGGAGGACGTCGAGGGGCGCCCCGGGCTCGGCGGCGCCGTCGACGACATGGGCGAGGCGCCGCGCGTACTCGAACTCCAGGTACGCCGGATCGTCCAGGTCGACGTACGACTGGGGCGAGCCGTCGACCGTCAGGAGCCAGGCCCGCTCCCGGTCCACGTCGGGCATGAGGCGTGCGGTGCCCTGATCGACCTCGCGGATGACGGGGATGTGCTCGTTCACGCTCTCATTGTCACCCGGTCGGAGGACGGCGACGGCCAGGCGCCGCCCGGCCCGTCCGGTCTGCTGCCCGCCCGTCACCTGGTCCGCTCACGCCCCGGCCCGGCCGTCCTCCGGCTCGTCGCCCGGTCCGCCGTCACCCCGTCCAGACGACGGCGACGGCCTCGGTGTGGGAGGCGGCCTGGGCGCGTCCGGCGCGGGCCGCGGCGGCCCGGTGTGCGGGGTCCAGCGCGTCGCGCCCGATCGCCTTGCGGGAGGCCTCGTCGGGGGTGATCACCTCGACGCGCGCCCCGGCGGCGGCGAGGTCGGCGCCCTGCCGGGCCGGGGAGAGCACGACCTTGCTGCCCCGGGCGCTGGGGGCGACGACGACCACCCGGTCGTAGCCGGCGGCGAGGTGGGCGTTGGCCGTGGAGTGGATGCCGCCGTCGATCCAGCGGCGCCCGTCGATCGTGGCCGGGGGCCAGACGCCGGGGATGGCACAGCTCGCGGTGACGGCGTCGGTCAGCGGGACGCCGCTGTCCTCGTCGTACGCGGCGAGTTCACCGGTCCCGGCGTCGACCGCGGTGATCAGCAGCGGCCGCGCGGGCCAGTCGGCGGCCCGGCCGAGCCGCCGGGCGACGGTCGCGCGGCGGTCCGTCTCGGCCACCGTGGGGGCGGCGAGGGCGAGCCGGCCGAGCCTGCGCCCGTACTCCTCGGGGGTCCGGGAGCGGAGGACGGCGAGGGCGTACCGGAGGATCATCGGGAGCCCGAGCCGGGCGGCGGACTCGGTGGCCTGCCCGTCGAGCTGCTCCTCGTACAGGGCGTCGAGCCCGCCCGGCCCGGAGGCGATCCGCGCCCCCACGACGGCCCCCGCGGAGCTCCCGACGATCAGATCGGCGGTGGTCAGATCGATCCCGGCGTCGAGGAGCCCGCGCAGCACCCCGGCCTCCCACCCCGCTCCGACGAGCCCTCCGGCCCCCAGGACCAGTGCCGTCCGCTTCCCCGCCTGCTTCCCCGTCTGCGTCATGTGCCAAGTCTGGCGCAGGAGTTGATCAAGCCCGTGGCCGGGGTGGGGTCAGAGGTTCTTGAGGGCCTCGCGGACGGAGAGGGGGGAGAGCCGGGAGCCGTGGGCCGTGACGAAGGCGCGGACCTCGGCGGGGGACGTCTTGCCGTACTCGCGCAGGCTCCAGCCGATGGCCTTGCGGAGGAAGAAGTCGGGGTGGGCCGAGCGGCGCAGGCAGTGGGCGAAGAGCCGGTCCGCGTCGGTGGCGTCCTTGAAGCGCAGCTGGTGGAGGAGGGCGGTGCGGGCGACCCACAGGTCCTCGTCGTCGATCCACACGTCCATCTCGGCGGCGAGGGCGGGATCGGCCGCGACCAGGCCGCCGACGACGTGGGCGGCGAGGTGGTCGACCGTGTCCCACCAGGAGACGGTGGTGACGAGCCGGCGGGCGACCGGCAGGAAGTCCGAGGAGCAGCGCTTCACGTGCCGGCGCAGGTAGTCGACGGCGAAGTAGTGGTACTCGCGCTCCGGGAGGGCGAAGCAGCGCAGGGCGATCGCCGTGCAGTCGGTCTCGTCGGGCCGCGGGGTGCCGTCGAGGACCGTGCGGGACAGGGCGCGGCGCTCGGGCGTGCGGATGCCGAGGAAGGGGGCCGCGCCCTTCATGTACGCGACCATCTCCTGGGCCCGGAAGGGGTTCCCCGCGGCGGGGTAGACGGCGGTGAGCCGCTCCAGGACGGTGTCGGCGAGAGCGCTCGCGGGTGGCGGGGCGGCGGTCATCGGGGTCTCGCGGGTGGTGGGGTGCCGGTCATGGGGTCCTCTCGGTCACGGCGCGCTCGGGGGTGCGCCGGATGGGGTCGGGCAGCACTGGACGGGTCCGGGGGTACACCGGACGGGTCCGGGGCGCACCCGATGGATCCGAGAGCGCGCCCGGACGGGCATGACGCACATTACGGCGCTCCTACGACAGGTCCGTTACTCTCCCCGAATGCTCGCTCCCGTCCCCCGGCCGCCGGGCTCCCTCGCCGTCCGCCGTTCCCGGGCCCTGCTCTCCCCCCGCTCGCGACTGGCGCTGCTCGCGCTCCTGCTGCTCACGGCCGCCTCCCTCGTGGTCCTCTACCAGCCGCAGCGGATGCTCGCCTCGGGCTGGCCGCCGCACACGAGCGGTGCCGGGGCGGTGCTGCTCTTCGGTCTGGCGTACGGGGTCTGCGCGGCGGCTTTCGTACCGCGTCCGGTGCTCAACCTGGCGGCGGGCGCGCTCTTCGGTGCCGCGGCCGGGCTGACGGGGGCGCTCGCGGGGACGGTGCTCGGCGCGGGGATCGCGTTCACCCTCGGCCGGGTCCTGGGGCAGGACGCGCTGCGGCCGCTGGTGCGGGGCCGCTGGCTGACGGCGGCGGACGGGCAGCTGAGCCGGCACGGGTTCCGTTCGATGCTGGCGATCCGGCTGTTCCCCGGGGTGCCGTTCGCGGCGGCCAACTACTGCGCGGCCGTCTCGCGGATGCGGTACGTCCCCTTCCTGGTCGCGACGGCGCTCGGCTCCCTGCCGAACACGGCGGCGTACGTGGTGGCGGGCGCCCGGGCCGGTTCGCCGGGCTCGCCGGCGTTCCTCTTCTCGGCGGGGTTCATCGTCCTGTCGGGCCTCGGGGCGGCGGTGGTGGCCTGGCGCAAGCGGCACGGCCTGCGGGCAGCCGTCCCGGCTCCGGCCCGGGAGCCCGATCCGGAGCGGGAGCCGGTGCTCCCGTAGGGGGCGTGCGACGACCGGCCTCGCCATGGTCCCGTCATCTTGGGCATGTACGCTGCGCACGACCTTCTGACCGCACACGTACATAACGGGACGGCCCTAGCCCCATGAGTTGGTTCGAATCGTTCATCCTCGGACTCGTCCAGGGGCTGACGGAGTTCCTTCCCATCTCCTCCAGCGCGCACCTCCGTCTCACCGCGGCCTTCGCCGGCTGGCACGACCCGGGTGCGGCCTTCACCGCGATCACCCAGATCGGCACGGAGACGGCGGTCCTGATCTACTTCCGCAAGGACATCGCCCGGATCGTCTCGGCCTGGTTCCGCTCCCTCACGAACAAGGCGATGCGCTCCGACCACGACGCCCAGATGGGCTGGCTGGTGATCGTCGGCTCGATCCCGATCGGCGTCCTCGGCGTCACGCTCAAGGACCAGATCGAGGGCCCCTTCCGCGATCTGCGGATCACGGCGACCACCCTGATCGTGATGGGCATCGTCCTCGGCATCGCCGACCGGCTCGCCGCCCGGGACGAGATAGGCGGCCGGCACCGCGCGATGCGCGAGCGCAAGACGCTCAGGGACCTCGGGGTGAAGGACGGTCTGATCTACGGCGTCTGCCAGGCGATGGCGCTGATCCCGGGCGTCTCCCGCTCGGGCGCGACGATCTCAGGCGGTCTGTTCATGGGCTACACCCGTGAGGCGGCGGCCCGGTACTCCTTCCTGCTCGCCATCCCGGCGGTGCTCGCCTCGGGCGTCTTCGAGCTGAAGGACGCGAGCGAGAGCGGCCATGTCTCCTGGGGTCCGACGATCTTCGCCACGGCCATCGCCTTCGCCGTCGGCTACGCGGTGATCGCGTGGTTCATGAAGTTCATCACCACGAAGTCCTTCATGCCCTTCGTGATCTACCGGATCGCACTCGGCATCCTGCTCATCGTGCTGGTCTCGGCCGGCGTGCTCAGCCCGCACGCCGGCGAGTCCGCGGGCTGAGTCCCTCAGCCCCGGTAGGGCACCCTGGCAATCTCCTCGATGCCGCCCAGGGTGCCCCACTCGTTCTTGCCGAGCCGGGTCAGCGGGCGCATCAGGGTCATCTCGGGGTGGCCGTCGACCATGACGGACTCGTCGACCGCCGCGTGCACGACCCGGCCGAAGACGACCGTGGAGTCGCCGATCCGCAGCGTGCTGTGCAGTTCGCACTCCAGGGCCACCGGCGACTGGGCGACCCGCGGCGGCTTCACCCGCAGGCTCGGCTCCCGCTCGATCCCGCACGCGTCGAACTCGCTCACCCCGCGCGGGAAGTCGGTCGCCGTGGCGTTGATCCGCTCGAAGAGCCCCTCGGGGGCGAGGTTCACCACGAACTCCCCCGTCTCCTCGACGTTGCGGAGCGAGTCCTTGCGCCCGACCGAGGTGAACTGCACGACCGGCGGCGCGACCGAGGAGATGGTGAAGAAGGAGTGCGGGGCGAGGTTGTCGGTGCCGTCGGCGGAGGCCGTGGACACCCAGGCGATCGGCCGGGGCACGACGGTGGCGGTCAGCAGCCGGTAGAAGGAGGTGCGGTCGGTCAGGGCGGGGTCGATGTTCACGCGCATGGCGGCCAGTATGACCGGCGTGCCGGCGACCGCCGCACGGCGGCCGGTCCGGCCCGCGCCCCGACGACCGCCGCACACCCCTTGGCCCCTGGCGTCCGCTGCCCGACACTGAGCCGATGACGCAGCGCGTGGACCTCGCGACCGTGATGGACCGATTCGCCCTCGACGACCTGGTCACCGGCTACGCGGCGGCCGTGGACGAGGGCGACTGGAGCGCCTACCGGGGCCTGTTCACCCCGGACGGCAGGGCCGACTACCGCGGCTCGGGCGGGATCGAGGGGCCGGCGGCGGAGGTCGCGGACTGGCTCGCCGCGACGCTGCCCCTCTTTCCCGTACGCCAGCACCTCATCGTGAACCGGCGGGTGCGGTTCCGGGATCCGGGCGGGTACCCGGAGACCGGGGACCGGGCGGACATCGGCGCCGACTACGTCAACCCGATGCGGTTCGCCACCGGCGAGGACTTCGTCTGCGGCGGGCGCTACGCCTTCGCGGCGCGCCGCACCGCCGACGGCTGGCGGCTCGCCTCGGTCGTCGTCGACGAGCGCTGGCGCCGCGCCTGACGCGTGGTCAGGACGCCTGGGCGAGGGCTTCGCGGACGACGCGCTCGCACAGCTCGTGGGTGAGCAGGGCGTCCCGGGCGCTGAGCACCCGGCCGTCCCGTACCGCGTCGAGGAAGGCGAGGACCGCCTGCTCGATGCCGCGCTGCCGGGCCACGGGCACCCAGTCGCCGCGGCGGCGCACGGTCGGCTGCCCCTTGTGGTCGACGACCTCGGCGAGGTTGAGGACCTGGCGCTTGGTGTCCTGCCCCGAGACCTCCAGGATCTCCTCGGTGGAGCCGTTCATCCGGTTCATCATGCCGATGGCGGTGAACCCGTCGCCGGAGAGCTGGAGCACCACGTGGTGCATGAGCCCCTCGCGGATCCGGGCGCGCACGTCGACGTGCTCGATCTCGCCGGGCAGCAGGAAGCGCAGGGTGTCGACGACGTGGATGAAGTCGTCGAGGACGAGGGTGCGGGGGTCCTCGGGCAGGCCGATCCGGTTCTTCTGGAGGAGGATCAGCTCGCGCGGGTGGTCGAGGCACTGGGCGTAGGAAGGGGCGAGGCGCCGGTTGAAGCCGACGGCGAGGCTGACGGAGCGCTTCTCGGCGAGCTCCACGATCCGCTCGGAGTCGGCGTACTCGTACGCGAGGGGCTTGTCGACGTACGTGGGGACGCCGGCTTCGATCAGCCGGCCGGCGATCTCGGCGTGGGCGGCGGTGGAGGCGTGGACGAAGGCCGCGTCGAGCCCGGCGGAGAGCAGCGAGTCGAGGTCGCGGTGGCGCCGGTCGGCGGGCAGGTGCAGGGTGTCGGCCACCCGCTTCAGGGTCGCCGGGGTGCGGGTATGGAGGTGGAGGTCGACCCCGGGGAGGGTGCCGAGGACGGGGAGGTAGGCCTTCTGCGCGATGTCGCCGAGTCCGATGCAGCCAACCTTCACGGGGTCTCCCTTGTCGTCGTTCGCCGGCCCTGGCCGTAGGGGCCGTTCGCGCCGGTCAGCTTACGCGGGGCGGGTCGCGTCCCCGGGCGAGGGGACCGGGTCGGCGGGCGGGTTCCAGTCGCAGATGCCGTCGAAGCCGCGCAGGGCCAGGCCGGGCCCGAAGCGGGAGACGGCGCCGACGGCCGCGGTGCGGAGTGCGACGGCGGGGCGGGCGGAGAGCATGGTGATCGCGCCGGTGCGGGCGGCCTTGCGGACGATGGCGGTGGTGCGCGGCAGCCGATCGGCGGTGTACGCGGCGAGCGCGCGGCCCGGGACGAGGTCGGGTGCGGTGCGGGCGTGGTGGGCGAGGACGACGGCGTCCTCGACGGCCTGGTTCCCGCCCTGGCCGAGGCTCGGCATCATCGCGTGCGCGGCGTCGCCGAGGAGGGCGACCCTGCCCCGGTGGAAGGCGGGCAGCGGGTCGGGCAGGTGGTGGACGTCGTGCCGCAGGATCCGGTCGGGGGCGACGCCGGCCAGGATCTCGGGGACGGGGTGGTGCCAGCCCCCGAAGAGCCGGAGCAGTTCGGCCTTCTCGTCGTCGGGCGCGTGGGCGCCGGCGGGGGCCACGGCCATGGCGTACGCGTAGACCCGGCCGTCCTTGAGGGGCTGGCTGCCCCACAGCCGGCCGGCGCCCCAGGTCTCGTGCGGGGCGAAGGGCCGGGTGGGCGCGGGGACGACGACCCGCCAGCTGGTGCTGCCGGAGTAGCGGGGGCCGGGGTGGTCGGGGAAGAGCGTCCGGCGGGTCGCCGAGTGGATGCCGTCGGCGGCGACGACGAGTTCGGCCTCGATCTCGCCGCGGCCCGTGGTCCCGGCGTCCGAGAGGGCCAGCCGGGCGGGGCGGTGGTCGTCGCCGGGGTCGGTGACGGTGGCGGTCACGCCCGTGCGGACGACGCCCTCGGGGAGGGCGGAGGTGAGGATGTCGACGAGGGTGGCCCGGTGGAGGAGGACGAGGGGCCCGCCGAAGCGGGCGGCGGCGGCCTTGGCGTCGGTGCGGGAGAGCCAGCGGCCGCCGGGGGTGCGCATGCCGCCGTCGCCCTGCCAGGCGGAGAGCTCGCGGACGCGGTGGCCGAGGCCGATGACGTCGAGGGCGCGCTGGGCGTTGGGGGCGAGGGCGATGCCGGCGCCGACGGGGGCGAGGCAGGTGGCGCGTTCGAGGAGGGTGACCTGCCAGCCGCGCCGGTGCAGGGCGACGGCGGCGGTGAGTCCGCTGATGCCGGCTCCGACGACGACGGCACGGTGCTGCTGTTCCATGGCTGCTCCTCGGTTCGGACGGGCGGGACGAGCTGGGCACTACAGGTGTAGTAAGCCTGCCTCCGCGACGGTACTACAGGTGTAGTCACGCCGGTAGTAGGTTGTCCCCATGACCCGACCCACCGCCGGAACCCCCGCCCCGGAGACCGCCGCCTCCCGCGCCGACCGGATCGGCGACGCCGCGCTCGCCCTCCTCGTGGAGCGCGGGATGCGGGGCCTGACCCACCGCGCCGTGGACGAGCGGGCCGGGCTGCCGCAGGGATCGACCTCCAACCACGCCCGCACCCGCCAGGCCCTCCTGGAGACGGCCGTGCGGCGCCAGGTCCAGCGGGAGGCCGAGGTCCTCACCCCGCACGAGCTGCCCGGCCCGGAGAGCGGCGGCGACGCGCTGGTCGACGCGCTCGCCCTCGCCCTGCACCGCTACCTCACCGACCACCGCTCCCTGCTCGCCTCCCGCTACGAGCTGGCCCTGGAGGCCACCCGCCGCCCCGAGCTGCGCACCTTCTTCGACTCGGCCGGCTCGACGTTCCACACCCCGCTGATCGCGATGATGGCGGCGGCCGGCTCCCCGGAGCCCGAACGGCACGCGCTCTCGCTGATCGCCTGGAGCGAGGGGCTGATGTTCTCCTGCGCGGTGGGCTCCTTCCACGCGGCCGTGCCGAGCCGCGCCGAACTGCGCACCGGCCTCGACGAGTTGCTGCGGGGCATGCTCGGGGACCTCGCCTGAAGCGAGCGGTTCCGGCGGCCCCGTCGCCACCTGCGGCTCCGGCGGCTCCGGCGGCCCACGACGCCCCCTGGCGCCGTCCGCGATCATGGGAGACGATGCCGCCCATGACCACCGAACGCACCGAAACCACCCCGCGCGTCGACCCGTCCACCACCACGGGCGAGCGCGAGGCGCTGGAGCAGTGGCTCGACTTCCACCGCGCGACCCTCGCGATGAAGTGCGAGGGGCTCGACGACGCCCAGCTGCGCACCCCGTCCGCCCCGCCCTCCGACCTCAACCTGCTCGGTCTGGTCCGGCACATGGCCGAGGTCGAGCGCGGCTGGTTCCGCCGCGTCCTGGCCGGCGAGAAGGCGGAGTGGATCTACTCGACGGAGGAGGACCACGACCGGGACATCCACGTCACGGACGAGGACACCTACGAGGAGGCCCACGCCACCTGGCAGGCCGAGATCGCGCACGCGCGCACCCTGGCCGCCGGCCGTGACCTCGACGACCTGGGCGTGGGCGAGCACCGCTCCGGCGAGACCTTCAACCTCCGGTGGATCTACCTCCACATGATCGAGGAGTACGCCCGCCACAACGGCCACGCGGACCTCATCCGCGAGCGCATCGACGGCGCGACCGGGGACTGACCCCGGCCGGGCGGAACCGCTCCGCCCGCACGACCGGTCAAGGCCGGGCCCCGCACGGCTCACCCGTGCGGGGCATTCCCCGCCGGTAGGGGCGCGAAGATCGCGTACGGGCCAGCAGAGTTGCGCGGGTGCATGGAACCCGAACAACAGCGAAGATCCTGGTCGGAGCGGCGGTCGCCGCCCTGGCGGGCTGCGTCTCGGTGGACGCCCCGCCGACGGCGCCCACCCCCGTCCCCGCGCCCGTGGCCGACACCACCCCCGCCCAGGAGGTGGCACCGCAGATCGTCGAGGGCCCGGCCCGCGAGGCCCTCGAAGCGGCGCTCCCCGCTCCCCCGCCGTCCGCCGCGCCCCGCGCGGCACCTCCGGCGGAGCCGCACCGGCGGACGGTGGCGCCGCCCCGCCCGGAGGAGCCGCACCCCTCCTCCGTACCGCGGCAGCGCGAGCGTCCGCGCCCGACGGCCCGGCCGGACCTTCCCGTACCGCCGGAGCTCACGGGGTTACCGGGGAGCCCGTCGGCCGCCCGGGCCGACGTCTGCGGCCTGGGCGAGCGGTACGGCGGCTGGGACCCCGACAGCGCCCAGGCCAGGATCTGTCACGGGGCGTACAGCCGGTGAACCTCCCCCGGGGAGCCGGTCACGCCTCCCGGAGCCGTAGCTCCAGGCGCTCGATCGCGGCCCGCACCCCGTTCCCGTAGCCGTCGTCGTCGAGGTGGTCCGAAGCGGCGCGGGCCCGGTCCAGATGGACCCGCGCGGCGTCGGGCCGCCGGAGCTTGAGGTAGTCGGCGGCCAGGTTCAGATGGAGCGAGGGGTACAGCGCCCGGAGGGCGGCCGCCGAGTCGTGCGCGGCGAGCCGCTCCTCGGCGAGCCCCTCGGCCGCGCTCAGCGCCCGCAGGTCCCAGGCCAGCTCGACGTCGGGATCGTCCTGGGCGTCCGCCATGTAATGCGCGAGGGTGCAGCGGTGCAGGGGGTCGCCGTCCGGGCCGATCTGCTGCCAGAGCAGCCCGAAGCGGTTGCGGGCCTCCTCGCGGTCGCCACCGTGGAGCAGCATCATGGCCTGCCCGATCCTGGTCATGACCCCGTCGTCCGACACCTGCTGCTGCTCGGTCACCGCGACCTCCACCCGCTCACCCACTGGGAGTGACGACGCTAGCCGCCCCCGGACCGGATCGGGCCGAGGCTCAGCCGAGGTCCGGGATGCGCCAGTCGATCGGCTCGTGTCCCTGGGCCGCCACGGCTTCGTTGATCTGGGTGAAGGGCCGCGAGCCGAAGAACTTCTTCGCCGACAGCGGCGAGGGGTGCGCGCCCTTCACCACGACGTGCCGCTCCTCGTCGATGAGCGGCAGCTTCTTCTGCGCGTAGTTGCCCCACAGGACGAAGACGGCGGGGTCGGGGCGGGAGGCGACGGCGGTGATCACGGCGTCGGTGAACTTCTCCCAGCCCTTGTTCTTGTGCGAGTTCGCCTCGCCGGAGCGGACCGTCAGCACGGCGTTGAGCAGCAGGACTCCCTGCTCGGCCCACGGCATCAGATAGCCGTTGTCCGGGATCGGGTGGCCGAGCTCCTCGTGCATCTCCTTGTAGATGTTCCGCAGGGAGGGCGGGGTCTTCACACCGGGGCGGACGGAGAAGCAGAGGCCGTGGCCCTGGCCCTCGCCGTGGTAGGGGTCCTGGCCGAGGATCAGGACCTTCACCTTGTCGTACGGGGTGGCATCGAGGGCGGCGAAGACCTCGTCCTTCGGGGGGAAGACCGGCCCCTTGGCGCGCTCCTCCTCGACGAACTCGGTGAGCCGGGCGAAGTACGGCTTCTGCAGCTCCTCGCCGAGGACACCCCGCCAGGACTCGGGCAGCATGCTGGTGTCGGTCACGGTCAACAACCTCCGGTGGACGTTCCTGTTACTCCGTCCGAGAACCTACCGGGGGCCACTGACAGTGGCCCCCGCAGGCCCGTCACCAGCTGGCGCGACGGCTCAGCTCCCACATCTGCATGACCGTCTGCGGGTCGAGGGCGCGCTCGCTGCCGCCGATGTCCTCGCCGGCCGCGATGTACAGCTTGCCCTGCCACAGGGGCAGCAGCCGGACGTCCTGGACCATGATCTCCTGGGCCTCCACGAACTCGTCCGTGACGGTCCCGCGGTCGCTCTCGCGGCGGGCCTTCGGCAGCAGTTCGTTGGTGATCCGGGAGCTCTCGTAGGGCGTGCCGAGGACGTTCTCCTTGCCCACGAAGGGGGCGACGAAGTTGTCCGGGTCCGGGAAGTCGGGGAACCAGCCGCGGCCGAAGACCGGGTACTCGCCCTTCTGGTAGCCCGCCTGGAACTCCTTCCAGGGCTTGCCGTGCAGGGTGACCTTGAAGAGGCCGGACTCCTCCAGCTGCCGCTTGAGCTCGGCGAACTCGGCGGCCGTCGAGGAGCCGTACCGGTCGGTGGTGTACCAGAAGTCCAGCGAGACGGGCTCGGTGATGCCGGCGTTGCGGAGGATCTTCTTCGCCTTCTCCTCGCTGGGCGAGCCGAAGCGGTCGAAGAACTTGGTGGTGTGGGCGGCGATGCCCTTGGGCACCATCGAGTACAGGGGCTCGGCGGTGCCCTGGTAGACCTTGTTGACCAGTTCGTCGCGGTCGACGAGCTGGGCGATGGCCTTGCGGACGGGGAGCTTGGCGACGGACTCGTCCTGGGTGTTGAAGACCAGGTAGCGGATGTCGGCGCCGGTCGACTCGACGAGCTGGAGGCCCTTGTTCTCCGGCTTGTCCTCCTGGAGGGCGACGACCTCCTCGGCGGTGAGGCCGCGGTAGGTGGCGTCGATCTCCTTCTTCCGGAGGGCGGCGACCATGGCGTCGGAGGAGTCGAAGTACCGGATGGTGACGCCGCCGTTCTTGCGGTCGGCGAAGCCCTTGTAGCTGGGGTTCTTCGTCATCTCCGCCGACTCGCGCTCGGTGTACGAGTCGAGGACGTACGGGCCGGAGCCCACGAGCTTGCCGTCCGCGCGGAGCTGGTCGGCCGGGTACTCGGCGGGGTCCACCAGCGACATCGCGGGGGTGGCGAGGACGAAGGGGAAGGTGGCGTCCGACTTGTTGAGCCGGAAGACGACGGTGCGGTCGCCGACGGTCTCGATCTTGTCGAGCGAGCCGAGCATGCCGTTCGGGCCGCCCTTGTAGTTGATCGTGCGGATGCGCTCGATCGAGTACTGGACGGCCTTGGCGTCCAGTTTGTGCCCGTTGGAGAAGGTCAGGCCCTCCACGAGCTTGCATTCGAAGACCCTGCTGGAGGTGTCCGTGAACTTGCAGTCGGCGGCGTCCGGCTGCGGGGTGGTGCTGCCCGTCGGGAAACTCACCAGGGTCTGGAAGACATTCCGGAAGAGCTCCCAGGAATTGTCCCAGGCGGCGGCTGGATCAAGCGTGGTGGGAGAACTCGTCGTGCCGACGACGATTCTCTGGTCCCCTGCGGATTCGCTGTCCGAGAAGACACCGCATCCGGTTACCAGGGATATGGACACAAGGGCTGCAGCGGCCTGCAGACTGGTCCGGTTGAACACGTGCACGCTCCTCGTTCAGCCAGGGGTCGGCAGACGATACCGCAGCACCCCGCCAGGTCAATCTTCGAGCCTGCCGGGGCACTTGAGGCATTCAGCGCCCAACCGGGGTCAATCCGGACAGGACAATCCGGAAAGTGTCCGGTTATCGGTCACCCGACTCCGGCGTTCAGGAAAATGCCGCCGTCGACGACGAGCGTCTGACCGGTGATCCACTCCGACTGTGACGAGGTGAGGAAGGCCGCCGCCCCGCCGATGTCCTCGGGCCGGCCGAGCCGGCCGAGCGGGTAGGAGGCGGCCGCCTCCGCCTCGCGGCCCTCGTAGAGCGCCTGGGCGAATTTCGTCTTCACGACGGCGGGAGCGATCGCGTTGACCCGCACGACCGGCGCGAATTCATGCGCCAGCTGAAGGGTCAGGTTGATCATCGCCGCCTTGCTCATCCCGTATGCGCCGACGAAAGGCGAGGCGGTGACGCCGGCGACCGAGGCGATGTTCACGATCGCCCCGCCGTGCTCCTTCTGCCAGGCGTGCCAGCTCCGCTGGGCGAAACCGAGCGCCGAGATCACATTCGTCTCGAACACCTTGCGGGCCACCCCGAGGTCCATGTCCGCGATGGGCCCGAACACGGGGTTCGTGCCGGCGTTGTTGACCAGGAAGTCCAGACGGCCGAAACCGTCCATGGCCGCCTCGACGGCGGTGGCCTGGTGGGCCTCGTCGTGCGCCTTGCCGGGGACGGCGATGACCCGGTCGGCCCCGAGCCGCTCGACGGCCTCCTTGAGGGCCTCCTCGCCCCGTCCGGTGATGACGACCCGGTCGCCGCGGGCGACGAGGGCCTCGGCGACGCCGTAGCCGATGCCCCGGCTGGCGCCGGTGACGAGGGCCACCTTGCCGGAGAGCTCCGGCCGCTCCTGTGCGCTCATGCGCGTCTCCTCCTCTCGCTTCCGGTCGTCAGTTGAGCGGGCCGCCGGCCACGTACATGACCTGGCCGGAGACGAAACCGGCGTCGTCGCCCGTGAAGAACGCGATCGCGTTGGCGACGTCCTCGGGGCGGCCGACCCGCGCCACCGGGATCATGGAGGCCGCGGCCGCCTGGAACTCCTCGAAGCCCATGCCGACGCGTTCGGCCGTCTGCGCGGTCATCTCGGTGACGATGAAGCCCGGGGCGACGGCGTTGGCGGTGATGCCGAACTTGCCGAGCTCCTTGGCGAGGGTCTTGGTGAAGCCCTGCAGACCCGCCTTGACGGCCGAGTAGTTGGCCTGGCCGCGGTTGCCGAGCGCCGAGGAGGAGGAGAGGGAGACGATCCGGCCGAAGCCCGCGTCCACCATGTGCTTCTGGACGGCCTTCGCCATCAGGAAGGCGCCCTTGAGGTGGACGTTCATGACGATGTCCCAGTCGGACTCGGACATCTTGAAGAGCAGGTTGTCGCGGAGCACGCCCGCGTTGTTGACGAGGATCGTCGGCGCGCCGAGCTCGGCGGCGACCCGCGCGACGGCGGCCTCGACCTGCGCGCCGTCCGAGACGTCGCAGCCGACCGCGAGGGCGGTGCCACCCGCGGCGGTGATCTTCTCGACGGTGTCCTTGCAGGCCGCCTCGTCGAGGTCGAGCACCGCGACGGCGCGACCCTCGGCCGCCAGGCGGAGCGCGGTGGCCGCGCCGATGCCCCGTGCGGCGCCCGTGACGATGGCTACGCGCTGATCGGTGGTGGACATGCTTGGTTCTCCTCGCCCTTGGATCGTCCCTGGTCGCGGCCGAACCGCCCTCCGCTCCTGCGTCCCGCACATGAGCGACCGCTTAGTATCGTCCGCAGGACGAGACGCTAGAAGCCCTGGCACCCGGTGTCAACGGCCCACCGGGTGCACCAGGTCACTCCCTTTGCCCCTACCGGACGAGCTATCGGACGAGAAGATCGAGCAACCGTTCCACCTCGGCCTCGGGGTCGGCGGTCAGACCCGTGTGGACGGGCCCCGGCTGCACGACCGTGGAGCGCGGCGCGATCAGCCAGCGGAAGCGCCGTCCCGCGTCGTCGCGCGCGGCCTGGCCCGCCGCGTCGCCGCCCAGACAGACCCCCTCGACGGCGCGCAGCGCGGCCCGTACGCCGGTCACGTCGGCCGCCGGGTCGAGCACCGTCAGCTTGGCCTCGTCGAGATGCGTACGGGCGGCCACGAAGGACCGGGCGCGGCAGTAGACGACCACTCCCGCGTTGAAGCACTCGCCGCGCTCCACCCGGGGCACGACGCGCAGCAGCGCGTACTCGAAGACATCGCGGTCGGTCACGTCGTGCTGTCCTTCTCGGTGGTGTGCTTCCGGGGTGCGAGGCGTTCGGCGAGCCAGCCGGGCGGCTGCTGCGGCCGGCTCTCGGTGCGCGGCCCGAGCGTGATCCGCTCGTGGACGGTCGCGGCGCGCGGCAGCAGCGCCGAGACGTACGCGGCCCGCACCTCGTCGGTGCCGTCGAAGCCGGGCTCGTCGACGAGCCACTCGTCGGGGACGTCGGCGGTGACCTCCTCCAGGAGCTCGCGGGTGACGAGCGGGGCGAGCTCGGCGGCCGCGGCGGTGACGTCCGGGGCGAAGGGGGCGAGCGCGTGGTCGGAGGCGTCGTACGGCTTCGCGGCGGAGGCCTGGGCGCCCGGCCAGTTGTGGTGCCAGATCATGGTGGCGCCGTGGTCGATGAGCCACAGGTCGCCGTGCCAGACGAGCATGTTCGGGTTGCGCCAGGAGCGGTCGACGTTGTTGATCAGCGCGTCGAACCAGACGATCCGGCCGGCCTCCCGGGGGTCGACCTCGTACGCGAGCGGGTCGAAGCCCAGCGAGCCGGGCAGGAAGTCCATGCCCAGGTTGAGGCCGCCGCTCGCCTTGAGCAGCTCCTGCACCTCCTGGTCGGGTTCGGAGAGCCCGATGACGGGGTCGAGCTGGATGGTGACGAGCTCCGGCACCCGCAGGCCGAGCCTCCGGGCGAGCTGCCCGCAGACGACCTCGGCGACCAGGGTCTTGCGCCCCTGGCCGGCGCCGGTGAATTTCATGACGTACGTGCCGAGGTCGTCGGCCTCGACGATGCCCGGGAGCGAGCCGCCCTCACGCAGCGGCGTCACATAGCGGGTAGCGGTGACTTCGGTGAGCATCCGGCCAGGCTATCGACTCGCACGGCCGCTCCCGGCACACGAGGGCTCCGGCCCGTTCGACACCCCTAGCCCACGCGGCGGCGCCTGTCAGTCCGCAATCTTCCGGGGTCACCCGGGACCGGTCCCGTTGCTACGTTCCCGAGCGTCGTCCCGCTTCGACCCGGAGGTCATGTTGAGCGCGAAGAACCCTACCCGCCGGAACGTCCTCAAGACCGCCGGCGGCCTCTCGGCCGCCTTGGCCCTGGGCGGCGGAGGCGTCCTGGCCGCGGCGGGGACGGCCGCCGCCGTCGGGGACGGCTTCGGGCTGCGCATCGTGGACCGCAACGAGGCCGACGCGCGCATGTGGTACTACCGCTTCCAGACCGCCGCCATCGGCTGGAACCCCGGTGTCAACGTGCTCCTGCCCGACGACTACCACTGGAGCGGTCGCACCTACCCGGTGCTCTACCTCCTCCACGGCGGCGGCACCGACCAGGACTTCATCACCTTCGACCGCGAGGGCGTCCGCGCCTGGACCGCGGGCAGGCCGATCATCGTCGTCATGCCCGACGGCGGGCACGCGGGCTGGTACTCGAACCCCGTGAGCTCCAACGTCGGCCCGCGGAACTGGGAGCAGTTCCACATCTCGCAGCTCATCCCGTGGATCGACGCGAACTTCCGCACGTACGCCGAGTACGACGGCCGTGCCGTGTCCGGCTTCTCGATGGGCGGCTTCGGCGCGCTGAAGTACGCCGCCAAGTACTACGGCCACTTCGCCTCGGTGAGCGCCCACTCCGGACCGGCCAGCCTGCGCCGGGACAACGGCCTCGTGGGGCACTGGGCCAACGCCAGCTCGGCGGCGCTCGACCTGAACGGCGGCACGGTCTACGGGGTGCCGTTCTGGGACGAGGCCCGGGTCAGCGCGGACAACCCGGTGCAGCGGATCGAGAGCTACCGCAACAAGCGGGTCTTCCTGGTCGCCGGCACCAGCCCCGACCCGATCAACTGGTTCGACACGGCCAACGAGACCCAGGTGCTCGCGGGACAGCGGGAGTTCCGCTCCCTGCTCGGCAACGCGGGCATCCCGCACGAGTGGTACGAGCTGCCCGGCGGCCACTTCATCCGCCACGACATGATGCAGCGCGACATCGACGGCGTCATCGACCGGCTCCGGAAGGCCTGAGCCCGTGCTCCGCGGACTGTCCCGACACGCCCTGGGCCGGGTCCTCGCGGCGGCGGCCACCCTGCTGCCGGTGCTGGCCGCCACCGCTCCGGCCGAGGCCGGGACCACCGGATCGGCCACCGCCTGCCCGAGCGTCGGTTTCGTCAGCCAGCCCTTCCACCCCGGGCACAACGGCGTCGACATCGCCGCCGACATCGGCACGCCGATCCATGCCGTGGGCGACGGCGTGGTGACCATCTCCGGCTACGCCGGTGACTACGGCCAGTGGATCCGCGTCCGGCACCCGGACGGCAGGACCTCCGAGTACGGCCACATGTACCGGCGGGACGTGTCCGTCGGTGACCACGTCGTGGCCGGCCAGCAGATCGCCCTGATGGGCGCCGAGGGCAACGCGGACGGGCCCCACCTCCACCTGCGGATCTGGGGGGACGACTCCTTCTCGTACGGGATCGACCCCGAGGTCTACCTCGCGGAGGGCGGCATCACCCTGCCCTGCGTCCCCGGGAGCGGCCCGCGCCCGAAGCCCCCGGTGTACCCGGCGGAGTCGGGCCGGGTGGTGTCGGCGCGGTCGGCGGACGGCCGCCTGGAGGTCTTCGCCGCCGGGGCGGACGGGGTCCACCACGCCTGGCAGCGGGAGGCGAACCGCGACTGGTCGGAGTGGGAGCGGCTCGGCGGACCCGTGAACGCCCAGCTGGCGATCGCGCCGAACGCGGACGGCCGCCTGGAGGTGTTCGCCGTCGACGGGAACACCTTCCGGCACCGCTACCAGCTCTCCCCCTCGGGCGGTTGGTCCGACTGGGAGGACTTCGGCGGCGGCGGTCGCGACATCGCGGCCGGTGTGAACGCCGACGGCCGCATCGAGGTCTTCGCCTCCGGGCCGGTCGGCGTCTTCCACCGGTACCAACGGGAGCCGAACGGCGGCTGGTCGGGCTGGGAGCCGACCGGTGGCGGGCCCGTCGACGGCCGTGTCGAGATGGAGAAGTCCCCCGACGGACGCCTGGAGGTCTTCGCCCTCGACGACGGCACCTTCCAGCACCAGTACCAGACGTCCCCGAACGGCGGCTGGTCCGCCTGGGACGACTTCGGCGGCGGCGGTCACGACCTCACGGTCGACCACAACGCCGACGGCCGGATCGAGGTCTTCGCCTCCGGGCCGGCCGGTGTCTTCCACAAGTACCAGACGGGAACCGGCAGTTGGTCCGGGTGGGAGGGGACCGGCGGTCCCGCCGACTCCCGGCTCAGCAGCGAGCGCACCGCCGACGGCCGCGTCGAGGTCTTCGCCATGAACGGCGACACGGCCATGCACACCTGGCAGACCGGGGTGAACGCGCCCTACGGCGCGTGGGAGGCCTTCGGCGGGGGCGGCACCGAGGTCACCGCGGCCTCCAACGCCGACGGCCGGATCGAGGTCTTCGGCACCAGCCACGCCGGCACGTACCACGTCTGGCAGACCGGCTTCTCGACCTGGTCCTCCTGGGTCTGGGTCAACGGCACCGCGGGGCCCTCACTCGACTGATCCCGTCCCCGCCCCCTCCCTCGCCTCGGACCGACCACCGCCTTCTCCGCCCCTCGCGCCGGGCAGTCCCGCACGCTGCGTGCGCGCCGCGCAGCGCTCCGTACGGATTGCGCCAATGTACGGGCGGCCGAGCGGGGCTCCGGTCACCCGACGAACCTCTCGGATCGCCCCTTACCCGCCCTCCGGGCGCGGTGACTCACCCCACCTTGCGCGAGCGGCGGGGAGTCGACCGCGTCCGGGGGGCGAAGGTGCTCTCCCCCGCGCCCCGGACGCCGGCTCCGGCGGGTCGCCGACCCGGCCGCCGCACCGCCCCCTCGGCCGATCGGCGCCCCAGACGACCGGAAACGACATCAAACCGCCGCCCTGGACACGGCAACGGGGTGTCCTGGATCACAGTGGCGGGTGGCGGCGCGGACCGCGGCGCGCGAGGGTCCGGGAAGGACCCGGCGGCTCCCCCACGCCGCCGGGGCACCCGCCGGGGGCGGCCGCCGACCGTCCTGACGGGCCCCGGCCGAAGTGGCCGAAGCACGCCGGTGAACTCACCTGACCCGTGAGTATCGTTCCGCTCGTCCGACAACCGCGACGGGACGAAGAGGGGGAGCGGTGAGCGGCGTAGTCGTCCATCTGCCGAGCGGAAGCGGTGGCGCCGACGGCGGCGAGCCGTACGGCGACGCGGTCACGTTGCGGCTCGGCCCCGGCCAGGTCGCCCGCTTCGGACGGGGCTCCGCTTCGACTCCGGTCGAGCTCCGTCTCGCGGACGCGGCGATCTCCCGGCTCGCCGGGGAGATCCGCGCGACCGACGACCACTGGCAGCTGACGAACCACAGCGGCACCCACAGTTACCTGGTGGAGAACCCCGAGGGAGCGGGCGAGTACCTGAGGGTCCCGCCGCGGCGCGTCGGGGCACCCGTCCCGTTCGAGTTCTCCCGGGTGGTGCTGCCCACCCGCGGCGACCTCACGGTCTCCTTCCAGGTCTTCGCCCCCGACCACGTCTATCTGGACCCGGACGCGACGGGCGCGCCCTGGGGCGGCCGCACGGTCACCGCGTACTCCCTGGACGAGTCGGCCACGTACTTCCTCGTGCTCGTCGCGCTGTGCGAACCCCGGCTGCGCGACCAGTCCCGCGTGGCGGTGCCCACCACGCCCCAGATCGTGGAGCGGCTCAGGGGACACGTCACCGGCGGCGCCCTGACCGCGCGGGCCGTCAGCTCGCACATCGACTACCTCGCCGAGGAGAAGCTGCGCCTCGGCGGGCTCGAGGCCCGGGAGCCGGGCAAGGGCGAGCGCCGCAACGGCAAGCGGGAGGAGATCGTCGGACTCGCGTTGCGGTTCGGTCTGGTGCGGGAGGAGCATCTCGCACTGCTGCCGTCCCTGTCGGGGGGCGGCGGGCGGGAGCGGCAGAGGCCGCGATGACGGCGCCGCGCGGCCAGGACGACGCCACGGGACCCGACCGCACGGACCTGCTCCCGCCCGGTCACCGGGTGGGCGACTGGGTGGTCACCGAACTGATCGGGGCCGGGGGCTGGTCCACGGTGTACGCGGCGCGGCCGGCGGAGGAGCGCCGCGACCGCCCCGGCCGGGCACCGGACTCCGACGAGGTCGCGCTCAAGGTCATGCCGACCGCCGGGCTCGCGCCCCGGCAGGCCCGCAGGATCGTGGAGTCCGCCCGTCGCGAGGTCGAACTGGGGCGCAGGGCCGGGCATCCCCGGCTGATCGGCCTCCGGGAGTCCTTCGTCCTCTCCGCGCCGGAGCTTCCGGCCGTGGACGGCGCGATCGTGCTGGTCATGGAACGGGCCGCCGGCAGTCTGCGCGAGCTCCTCGACGCGGGCGCGTCCGGGGCCGACCGCGGCCGGCTGATCGCGGGGATCTGCGAGGGCCTGGCCCATCTCCACCGCTCGGGCTGGGTGCACGCCGACCTCAAACCGGAGAACGTCCTGCTGGGCAGGGACGGTTCGGTGAAGCTCTCGGACTTCGGGCTCGCCACGGAGCTGACCGGGACGCACGGGTACGTGCCTCCCATGGGCACGCTCGACTACCTCCCGCCCGAGCGGTGGAGGGCGCCCCTGGGGGAGCTCGGCGTGCAGGTCCGGCCGAGCGCCGACATCTGGGCGCTGGGGGTCGTCATCCACGAGGTGTTCGCCGGCGGCGCCTCACCGTTCCCCGGCGCCACGCCGGTGGCGCGGGGCGCCGCCGTGCAGGAGTACGGCGAGGGGCGTGCGCCGCTGCGCATGGACCACGCGGTGCCGCCGTTCTGGCGCGCCCTGGCCGCCGACTGTCTGGCCCCGACGCACGCGGCGCGCGCCCCGCACACGGCCGAGAGCCTGCTCGCCCGCATCGCCGCCCGGGAGAGCGCGCAGGGGGGCACGCGGGAGGACACGTCGGAGAGCACGCGGGAGACGGAGCCGCACGACGCGGGGACGCGCGGTCCGGGGGCCCACGGCGCCGGGGCCCGGCCGGCACGGGGACGGGCCCGCGCGGTCGTCCTCGCCGCCGCGCTCTGCGGGGCCGCCGGCACGACCCTGTGGGCGGACGCCGTACGGGAGGACCCGTCCGGCCGTGCGGGCGGACGGGCCCGGACGGTCGAGGTCTTCAACGCGGAGCGGGGCTGCCAGGACCGTGTCGACAGGGACCCGCAGTGCAGTCTGGGCCTGGCGATCGATCCCCTGCGGCCGTACGCCGCGGGCAACGTCGTACCGACCCGGGTGTGGCACGGCGACGTCCTCACCGCCGACTGCCGGCTGCCCGACGGACAGCCCGTCATCGACGAGGAGGACCTGCAGTCCACGCTCTGGTTCCGCGTCCGGCTGCCGCACGGCTCCCCGTATCCCGCGGCCTGGCTGCCCGCCGTACGGACGAAGGACCGGCCGCCGCTGCCGGGGTGCCCCCGGCCCCCGGCCGTGCGCTGACCCGGCGGAGGCGCCGGGATCGGCCGCGTCATCGATATTTCATCGCTCCTCCCTAGCGTGGCCGCGTCCGCACGCAGGCCCCACTCCAGGGAGGGACGGTTTCATGGCACGGAGGAGATCGAGAGCGAGGCTGCCGATGGCGGTCCTGGCCGCGGCGGCGGTGATGGGCACGACGGCGGTCACCGGCGCCCCGGCCACGGCGTCGCCCGCCGCCGCGCAGGGGCCGGACAGGCCGACGATCCGCTACACCGAGTACGGCATCCCGCACATCATCGCCTCGGACTGGGAGGGACTGGGGACGGGGTACGGGTACGCCGCGGCCAAGGACAACATCTGCACCCTGGCCGACACGTATCTGATGGTCGACGCCCGGAGGTCCCGCTACCTGGGGCCCGACGGACGGACGAGTCCCGGCCAGAACCAGAACACCACCACCAACCTCAACAGCGACCTGTACTTCCAGCGGCTCAAGGACGACATGGTGGTGGAGCGGCTCCTGAACCGGCCCGCGCCCGACGGGCCGGAGCCGGAGGTCAGGGAGACCGTCCGCGGCTACGTCCAGGGGTACAACCGGTACCTGGCGGAGACGGGCGTGGACAACCTCTCCGACCCGGCCTGCCGCGGCGCGGCCTGGGTGCGGCCGATCACGGAGCTGGACGTCTACCGGCACGCCCATGCGGAGATCATCATGGGCAGCGCCGACGCGCTGCTCGACGGTCAGGTGAACGCCGTGCCGCCGGGGGCCTCGGCCACCGCGGCGACGGCGGGGGGCGCCGGGACCGCGAAGAGGCCGAAGCCCGCCGAGCCGATGAGGCCCGCGGAGACCGCGAAGAGGATCCGCGACGCCCTGGCCAGGACCCGTCCGCAGAACATGGGCAGCAACGCGCTCGCGGTCGGGTCGCAAGGAGTCTCCGGGGGCACCGGCATGCTCCTCGCCAACCCGCACTTCCCCTGGCAGGGCAAGAACCGGATGTGGCAGAGCCAGCTGACCATCCCGGGGAAGCTCAACGTCTCCGGGGCCGGTCTCCTCGGACTGCCCGCCGTGAACATCGGGCACAACGACGATGTCGCCTGGAGCCACACCGTCGCCACCGTGGCCCCGTTCGGGCTGTTCGACGTGCAGGTGGACCCACTGAATCCCACCATGTACCTGGTCGACGGCGCCTGGGAGCGGATGACCTCGCAGCGGGTCGACGTCGACGTCCGGAACCCGGACGGCTCCCTCGGCAAGGTCTCCAGGACCCTGTGGTCCACCCGCTACGGACCGGTCACCACCTCGATCGTGGGCGTCCAGCTGCCCTGGGCGGTCAGCGCGCACGTGGTGCGCGACCCCAACCGGGACAACCTGCGGGCGCTGAACACCTGGTTCGGCCTCGACCGGGCCAAGGACGTCCACGACGTGGTGAACGTCCTGGAGACCACCCAGGGCGTCCCCTTCTTCAACACGATCGCCTCCGACCGCCGGGGCGACGCCCTGTACGCCGACATCCAGGCCGTCCCGAACATCACCGACGAGCACGCGGCCTCCTGCCTTACCGAGACCGGGAAGCTGCTGTTCGACCAGGCGCTCCCGCTGCCGAACGTGCCGCCCGTCTCCATCCTCGACGGCAAGCGCAGCGCCTGCGACTGGCCCGACGACCCGAACGCGGCCGCGCCGGGCCTGCTCGACCCCCACAGGCAACCCCGGCTGATCAGGTCCGACTTCGTCGGAAACGCCAACGACAGCCCCTGGCTGGCCAACCCCGAACAGCCGCTGTCCTACCCCCGGGTGATGGGCGACACGGCGGCCCCCCGGTCGCTGCGCACCCAGGAGCTGATCCTGACCGCGCGGAACCGGATCGACGGCACCGACGGCCTGCCGGGGCGGGGCTTCACCCCCGAGACCATGGGGCGGCTGCTGTTCGCCGACAACAGCAGGGCGGCCGACCTCACCCTCGACGCCACGGTGGCGGCGTGCCGGAGCGTCGCCTTCGGGCTGGTCCTGGTGGACGGCAACCTGGTCGACATCAGGGAGGCCTGTCCGGTCCTCGCCGCCTGGAAGAGCCACGACTTCACGCTGGACAGCCGGGGGTCCTGGCTGTTCGCGAACTACTGGGCCTACCTGGCGGGGGGACAGAAGCCGGAGAAGCTGCCGTGGAAGGTGCCCTTCGACCCCGAGGACCCGGTCCACACGCCCAACTCCCTGGACTCCGGGAGCTCCGCCGTCCGCGACGCCCTCGCCCGTGCCGTACTCGCGCTGCGCCGGGCCGGCGTCCCGCTGAACGCGGCGCTGTCCGAGGTCCAGAAGGTCACCCGGGGCGGCGAGCAGATCCCGATCCACGGCTCGCTCGGCGAACTGGGCGTGCTGAACGTGATCACCCCGGGCCAGGTCGACGGCAGGTTCGACATCACCTTCGGATCCAGCTTCGTCCAGCAGGTCCGGTTCACCGCCGACGGGCCGCCGGAGGCGTACTCCGTCATGGCGTACTCCCAGTCGGCCGACCCGAGTTCTCCGCACCACGCCGACCAGACCCGGCTGTTCTCGGCGGGCGGATGGGTGACCGAGCGGTACACCGAGGAGCAGATCGCGGCCTCGCCGGCCCTGCGGACCAAGGTCCTGGACTGAACCGACGAAAGGGAACACCGTGACGAGAACATCGCGTTGGCGGACCACGCTGGTGGCCTGGCTGGTCGCCGCCGTCGCCGTCCTCGCCCCCGCGGGCGCCGCGCGCGCCGCCGACGGCACCGAACCGCCGAAGCTGCAGGACGGGTTCGGACTGACCCAGTCGGCTCCGGCGGTGGGCACGGCCACGAACTTCCACCTCACGGTCACCACGCCCCAGGTCGCGGGCGAGCACCACATCAAGATCATCCTGCCGAGCGGCTACTACGACGATCCGAACCGGCGCTACCCGGTGCTGTACTTCCTGCACGGCTCCCCCGACGACCCGGTCCGGCAGAACTATCCGGCGCTCTCCATGTCGAACGAGATGATCACCGTCATCCCGGACGGCGGCGCCCGCAGCTGGTACGCGAACTGGCTCGACCAGAACACCGTGCTCGGCGCCCAGAACTGGGAGAACTTCCACCTCAACCAGGTGGTCCCGTTCATCGACGCCAACCTGCGGACGATCGCCGCCAAGAAGTCCCGGGCGATCGCCGGCATCTCCATGGGCGGGTTCGGGGCCTTCCACTACGCCCAGGCCCGGCCCGACCTCTTCGGCCAGACCGCTTCCCTGTCGGGGGACATCGACCTGTCCGTCAACTCCATGGACCTGCGGCTGGCCGTGGTCGCCTCCGTCACCGACGCGATGGGCGCGCTGTGCGCCTCGTCGTCGGGCTACTGCGACCCGAACGAATCGGCCTACAAGCCCGGCGTGGACAGCGACGCCCTGTTCGGCTCGCCCTACCCGGTGTTCAACGCCGACTGGCGGTGGAACGAGGTCGACCCCTCGCAGCACGTCGACAGGTTCGCCGGGACGGGCGTGTCCCTCTACACCGGTGACGGGGGCGGCTCGCCGGCGAACCTGGAGTTCTGGGTCGCGGGGGCGGCCAAGAACGTCAAGGCCCGCATGGACGCCCGGGGCCTGCCGTACCACTACGTCAACTACGGCGACGGCGCGGGCTGGGGCACCGGGTGCGACGGCGGCCACAGCCCCGGCTGCTGGGAGCAGGACCTCCGGGACCTGATCCCGCGCCTGGAGAGGTCCTTCGCCTCCTGACGGCACGAGAGAGGCCGGCCCTCCTTCCCCGGAGGGTCCGGCCTCTCTTCCGTGCGCGCCCGCCCTGGGGCCCGTCGTGCGCCCGTCCCGAAGGTTCCTAGTCGATCGCGGGCCCGGAATCGTTCAGCCAGCCCCATTCCGCCCAGGAGGAGAAGCCGGTCTGCCAGCGGTGGTAGACGCCGGCGTGGCTGGTGCCGAACACCTCGACGCGGCCGTCGGCGTTGTTGCCCGCACCGATCTCGGTGCCCCCGCCGCCGAAGGTCTCCCACGCGGAGTACGCGGCGTTCGGGCCGGTCTGCCAGGAGTGGCCCGCCGCGGCGGAGTTGATCGCGAAGACCTCGACCCGGCCGTCGACCGAGCGCGAGGTGGTCAGCTCGGCGTTCGAGAGCCCGCCGGTGCCCGTCCAGGCCGACCAGGAGGTCGGGCTCGTCTGCCAGCGGTGGAAGACGCCGTCGGCGTTGGACGCGAACACCTCGATGCGGCCGTCCTGGTTGTGGCTGACGGCGACGTCGTGACCGCCGCCGCCGAACTCCTCCCAGGCGGACCAGCCGCCGTTGACCGCGCCCTGGTACAGGTGCCCGAACGTGGAGTCCGACAGGGCGAACACCTCCAGTCGCCCGTCCGGCGCGGTCTCGACGGCGAGGCGCGCGTCCGCCGGGCCGCCGCCGGTGCCCTCCCAGTTCGCCCAGCCGCCGCTGGGCGCCGTCTGCCAGCGGTGGAACACGCCGTGGGCGTTGGAGGCGAACACCTCGATGCGGCCGTCGGCGTTGCTGCCCGCTGCCAGTCGGTGGCCGCCGGTGCCGAAGTTCGCCCAGGTCGACCATCCCGCGCTCGGGCCGGTCTGCCACATGTGGTCGAACGTGCTGTCCGAGAGCGCGAACAGTTCGAGGCGGCCGTCCGCGTTGGACGCCACCGCCAGTTGCGCGTTGCGCGGACCGCCCTCGAACCGCCACCGCGACCAGCCGCCGTTCACCGCGGTCTGCCAGGCGTGCCAGACACCGTCGGCGCCGGCGGCGAAGGCTTCGAGGCGGCCGTCGGCGGACCGCCCGGACACCACCCGGCCGGAGCCGTACGGGTGCTGGGGGCCGGCGCTCGTGCCGGACCACAGCGCGTCGGCGATGAGCACCGCGTCGCCCGCCTCGACCCCGTACAGATGGCGCAGGTCCTCGCGCGGTCGCTGGACGTGCCAGCAGACCTCGCCGATCGCCTCGTCGTTCCACGAGCCGCCCGGATACTGCCGCTCCATCTCGTCGAGGAAGGCGTTGGTCGCGTGGACCGGGTCGAGGCGCTCCTCCCGGGTGCCCCACCAGTCCTGCTGCTGGAAGAGCCCGAGGCTGGTGTAGTCGACGGCCTGGGCGTAGTTGTTCATGCTGCTCTCGACGATGATCGTGGCGATGGCGATCGCCGCGGCCTTCGGATTGAGCCCGCGGTCCTTCACCGCCTGCGTCACCATCCGCGCGCAGGACATCTTGTAGGCGTCCAGATAGCCGGCCATCTTCGCGTTCAGCTGCGGGTCGAGCTGGTCGGCCATGACGCCGTCGGTGGCCGAGGGACCGGCCGGGTCGCAGGGCACCGTCGGAATGGCGAACCCCTCCGGGCCGCTGAAGTACCGGGAGACGCCCTGCCGGTCCTTGCCGGGGCCCGGCTCCGGCACGGGCCGGGCGGCGGCGACCGGGGCGGTCAGCCCGACGGCCAGTGCTCCGGCGCCGGCGGCGACGACCAGCCGGGCGAGGGTGCGGCGTAACAACTGCCTTGTCATCGTGGGCCTTTCTCTCATGAGGTGGTGGAAGGAGTGGGCCGCGGTCCGGCCGGGTGGGCGGGACCTGCCTCGTCCCCGCGCAGGATCAGCCGGCGGGTGCGCCGCAGCATCGGGCTCGGCGGGACCCCGAGGTCCTCGGAGAGGCGGCGGCGGACGCGGTCGTACACGTCCAGCGCGTCGGCCTGCCGGCCGCTCCGGTACAGCGCGCGCATCAGCGTCGCGGCCACCGGCTCGTTCAGGGGGTGCGCCGCGGCCAGGGCGAACAGCTCCGCCGTCGCCTCGGCGTGCCGGCCGAGCCCCAGCTGCCAGACCGCCTTCCGCTGGACGAGGGCGATCCTGCGCTCGGTGAGCCGCAGGCGCTCCAGCTCGGCGAGCGGTCCGGGCAGTCCGTCCAACGGCTCCCCGCGGAACAGGTCGAGCGCCTGGGAGCAGAGCCGGACCGCCTCGGCCGGTTCGCCCGCGCGGTCCGCCGCCCCGACGGCGGTGACCAGTTCCTCCAGGCATGCCACGTCGACGTCGACCGCGCCGGGGACCAGCCGGTAGCCGCGCGGGTCGCGTTCGATGACCGGGGCGGTGTCGTCCCCGGCGCCCAGGGCCTTGCGCAGCCGGTAGACGTACACCGGGACGACGTTGGCGGCGGGGGTGTCCGTCCCCCACACGGCGTCGAGCAGTTCCCGTCGGCTGACGGTCCGCCCCGCGCGCAGCGCCAGCGCGGCGAGTACGGACTGCTGGCGGAGGTGCCCGAGGTCCACGGGCCGTCCGTCCTGTCGTGCCGTCAGGGGGCCCAGCAGGGAGAGCCGCACCGCCGGTCCGGCCGCGCGGGCGGCGGTGCTCCGCGCCGCCGGGTCGGCCGGCCGTGTGCGGGGGCCCCGGCCGGGGACGACGAGCCCGGAGTCGAAGGCGTGGACGATGGCGGCGGCCCGGTCCCGGAGCCCGAGCTCGACGAGGATCCGCGCGAGGTGGGAGGCCACGTCCTCCTCGGGGATGGCGAGGTCGGCGGCGATCTCGTCGTCCCGCAGACCGCAGCCGACCGCGGCGAGCACCCGGCGCTCCTGGTCCCGGAGCACGAGCGCGCCGGGTCGGCCGGTGGTGACGGTCGTCGGCATCGGTGCTCCCCCGGGCTCCGGACTGGTCGGTCTGGCGGACGCCGTCGACAAGGTAGTGGCGGGGGCGCCGGGGGAGGCATCCGGAACGATCCGGAGTGACACCGCCGTCGAGCACGGCCCGACGCGCGGCGGTCAGGGCGTGCCGGGCGTCCCGGTGGGGGCCGCCGGGGCGGGGCAGGCGACCGCGCCCGGCCGTACGGAGAGCGAGAGCTTCGGGGTGGTGAGAAGGCCCGGGATCTGGAAGTCCTGGGCGGTGCCGGTGATCCGGTCGAACTTGGCGTAGCGCGCCTGGATGCCGAAGCGGTGCTGCGGGCTGTCCAGGGGGTTGACGACGTAGGCGCCGGAGGCGTCCTTGACGGTCTTCACGTCGGCGCCGTTGACGTTGAGGTCGACGACGCCGTCCATGTCGAGGACTCCGGTGGCGCCGCGCAGGTCGAGGACGGTGTTCTTCGTCCTGATCTCCCAGGAGCCCGGGTCGTCGTCGCCGAGGGTGAGCAGCAGGGTGTACGTGGCTCCCGCGATCTGCTGCCGCTGGCTGAGGCAGAGGCCGTTGATGACGCCGTCCGCGAAGCCCATGCGGAGCACGCGCTCGGTGCCGGTGGAGCCGTCGGGGCGCACGACGGCCTGGTCGACGACGGCGGCGCCGTACTGCGTCCCGTACAGGCTGCTGGTGGTGAAGTCGACGGGCCGGTCCTGGATGCGGAGGCCGACGGCCAGCGCTCCGGTCGCCATGGCGGAGCCGAGGCCGCCTGCGGCGAGGAGCGCGGGCAGGGCGACGGCGAGGGACCGGCCCCAGTGGGTGCGTCCTTCCTCGCGGGCGCTCGGGTCACGGGTGCTCGGGTCAGGGGTGCTCATGGTGTGGTCACCGTGATGGTTCCGGGGAGGTGGACGGGGTTGTCGGTGGAGTCGAGGGCCGCGTGGTCGTCGACCGTCCGGATCGCGTAGATGTCGCCGGCGAAGTCCTCGGCTCCGGCGGTGAGCGGGATGAGGGAACCGAAGAAGTCGAGCAGCCCCTGCACTCCGCAGATCTTGACGAGGACGCGGACGCAGACGTTGGTGATGTTCCCCCACATCGTCGTCGTCTCGGCCCTGCCCGCGCTGTCGTAGCCGCCGAGCGAACCCTCCCCGGGGACGTCGATGGTGACGGTGTGTCCGGCGGCGCGCTGGACCACGTTCATGTGCGAGCGGATCTTGAGCTTGGTGAAGGTGTACCGGGTGGTGGTGCGCGTCGAGCCGTCGGAGAGCCGGATGGTGACGTTCTTGTCGACCGTCATCGAGACGGCGACCATGCTGCCGATGGTGACGTGCAGCGGGTCCGGGGAGGGCAGGAAGGGCACGCCGAGCGGCTCGACCGCGGCGCTCCCGCCCGAGGCGTTGCTCGGCTGCCCGGACCAGACGGCGGTGACGACCGCGAGGACCAGGGCCGTCGCCACGGCGAGGGCCCTGCGCGGTGCCCCGCGCACCCCGGCCGTCATCCTTCCACCGCCCGGCGGCGGGGGCGCTTGGCTCCCCAGCCGACCATCATGGAGCCGCCGAGCACGCCGAGGGTCATGCCGAGCAGGAAGCCGCCCAGGTTGGAGACGACGAGCGAGACGACGGCGAGGACCGCGCCGATGAGCCCGAAGGTGTAGCGCTGGGCGGGCAGCGCCAGCGGGATGAGCCCGCACAGGATCATCCCGCCGCCGACGAGGTAGCCCGCCACTCCTCCGAAGCCGGTGCTGACGATCAACTGCAGCGAGCTGAGGGAGAACTTGAGGACGGTCCAGCCGCCGGCGACCAGCCACACCCCGCCCCAGAACGGCCGGGTGCGGCGGAACGCGCGGAACCAGAGGTACGCGGCCCTCACCCGGCCCGGACCGGACCGGCCGTACGCGGCGCCCGCCCGGTCCGGCCCGAACCGGTCGTACGCGGTCCTCACCCGGCTCAGCATGTGGTCGCCGTTCCCGCGACGACCCTGATCCTCAGATCGGGCAGGACGAGCGCCCCGGCCATCTCGGCGTCGTACGCGCTGGCGTTCAGTCCGTGCAGCGCGATGGAGCTGCCGCCCTCGCCGCCGGCCGAGCCGAGGCCGAAGCCGCCGGGCAGGGCGCCGGTGAGCGGCTTGCCCGCGACGGTGACCTGGTCGGCGGACTGGCCGAGGACCGCGTTCTGGAGGGTGGTGGGTCCGTACGCCTGGAGTTCGGTGGCCTGGATGTAGAGGTTCGAGGCGTCGATGTCGGTGGTGAAGGTGGCGGGCGGGGACGCCGCCACCTTCTGGCCGCCGGTCAGGAGCAGGGAGTACGGGACCCCGGCGATCGTCTGGTGGACGATGCCGCACAGTCCGGCGAGGTGGGCGCTGGCGAAGCCGACGCGCGCCATCGCGGTGGAGGTGCTCGTGGTGCCGTCGGGGCGCCCGACGGCGGGGGTGTTGACGATGGCGCCGAAGCCGCTGCCCTCGACCCCGTTGGACGTCAGGGTGAAGGGCTGCCCGGTGACGCTGAAGTTGGCGGCGAGCGCGCCCTGCGCGAGGGCGGTGCCGAGGACGCCGATGGCGAGGACCGAGGGGACGAACGCGAAGGCGCCGCGCCCCCAGCGGGTGCCGCGGCGGGTGCCGTCGGCGGCCTGGGCGAGCATCCGGGCGTTCCAGTCGGCGGCGGCGCCGCGGGCCCCGGAGAGGAGGTGGTTCATGCGGATCCGCTCCCCACGGACGCGGACGGGGCGGTACGGCGCGGACGGCGCCTCCCGGCGGGCTTCTCCGGCAGCCAGGCGAAGGCCATGGAGCCGCCGAGGACCGAGAGGAACATGCCGACGAACAGGCCGCCGAGGTTGGACAGCGGGAACGAGGCGACGCCCGCGATCACCGCGATGACACCGGCCGTGTGGCGCTGTCCGGGGAGCAGCAGGACGAGCAGGGCCATCGCCATCAGGAGGACGCCGCCGGCCATGCCCGCGATGCCTCCGACGCCGACCTGGAGGATCTTGCCGAGCGGCGCCATCGGCAGGAAGAAGATGACGAAGCCGCCGAGTCCGGTCCAGAGGGCCGCCCAGAACGGCCGGGTGCGGCGCCAGCGGCGGAAGGCGGTGCGGGCCCGGCGCGGCCCGCCCGGGGTGGGCGCCCCGGTCGGCTCGGGTGGCGGATCGGTGGTCATGGAGGCCTCGCAGCGGTGGGTCGGGGTGGGAGGGCCGGGGCCCCGCGCCGTACGGAGGACGCGGAGCCCCGGGTGGTGCGTGCGGTCAGGCTCCGCAGGTCTTGTCGCCGTGGGCGATCCCGATGGCGAGGTCCGGCAGGGTGATCGCGCCGGCGATCGTGGCGCCGTTGGCGTCGGCGTTGAGGTTCTTGATGTCGGTCCGGCCGCCGGTGGCGTCGAGGCCGAACTGGCCCGGGGTGCCGTCGTTGATGCCGGTGCCCTTGATCCCGGCGCCGTCGGCGGCCGCGCCGATGACGTTCGGGGTGGTGTCGCTCGCGTTGAGCGTGGCCGTGGCCGCCTTGAGCGCCTGCGCGTCGAGCACGAGCTTGTTCGCCTGGAGCCCGGCGCCGGCGACGAGTTGGTCGCTGGTGAGCGGGGTCGCGGCGGCGGGCGAGGAGATGTTGAGCGACCAGGTGCCGAGGCTGCCGATCACCGGGAGGTCGACCGACTGGACGGCGTGGACGCAGATGCCGTCCAGGCCCGCCTTGGCGATGCCGACCTCGGCGGCGCCCTTGGCCCCGCCGGCGTCGATGGTGTGCATGACCGCGCCGATGCCCTGGGGCGCGGCGACCGTCTTGGAGCTGAGGGTGAAAGGGACGCTGGTGAGGGAGAGGTTCGCGGCGAGCGCGCCCTGCACCATGGCCGTCGCCATGGCGGCGACGGCGGCCGTCGCGGGTACGGCGAGGAACGCCGATCTGCGCCAGCGGGTGACGCCTCTGGTCTCGTGCTGCATGTGATCTCCAACCGTCGTGCCGCACTGGCCGAATGACACTTCGCGGCTACCTGTTCGAGAATTGGACACTTCTCCGATAAGTGTCAACACTTCTGACGATTCCGGGGAGATTTCCTCCTGGTCTAGGCTTGGCCGATGCCACGGTTCAGGGAGACGGTCCGGACACTGCTGCGCGAACGCCTGCTGGACGCCGCGTACGAGGCGGTCGCGGACCGCGGCTTCGACAAGCTGCGCATGGCGCACCTGGCGAGCGCCGTCGGCGTCAGCCGGCAGACGCTGTACGCGGAGTTCCCCTCCAAGGAGGCGGTCGGCGAGGCCCTGTTCCAGCGCGAGCTGGAGCGCTGCCTCGTCGGCATCCAGCAGGGCCTGGACGCGCACCGGGACGACCTGCGGGCGGCCGTCGAGGCCTCCGTCGGCTTCACGCTCACGCTGGCCGGCCGGAACCCGCTGATCAAGGCCATGCTGACCAGCACCGGCGAGGACGGACTCCTGTCGTACCTCACGACCCGGTCCGCCGCGGCCTTCGACCTGGCGACGGCGATGTGCGACGCGTACGTCACGGAGGCCTGGCCCGCCGTCGACCCGGTGGCGCGCGAGCTGGCCGTGGACGCGGCGGTCCGGCTGACCGCCAGTCACATCGTCCAGGCCGGCCCCTCGCCGGAGGAGTCGGCCCGCCGCATCGCGGACACCGTGGTCCGGATCGCCCTGAGCACGGGCCGGGAGCGGCTCCCCCGGTGACGGGCCGGGGGCAGCTCCCCCGGCAGGACGCGGGGCCCGGCGCGCGGAGGGCCTCAGGGGCTCGGCCCCCGGTACTCCTCCAGTACGGGCCGGTTGCCGATGTCCGGCGACGCGGAGACCGGGAAGGCCCGCACCCCGACCCGGCCCTCGATCCGGTCCAGCGCGCCCCAGCCGTACGCCCGCGAGTCGTCCGACAGGTCGGGGTTGTCACCCAGGTAGAAGAACGCTCCCGGGGGCACGGTCCGCAGCCCGGGCCGCGCCGACCGGGTGCCGTCGGGTCCGCAGCAGGCGCTCGTACGGTGGGCCTGCGAGGCCCACGAGGGCGCCACCACCCGGCGCACCGGGCCCCGGCCGCCCTCCTGGAGGAGGACCTGGAAGGGCTCGTCCGGCGTGGAGACGATCGCCACCCGGTCGCCGGGCAGGGCGATCACCCGCTTCACCAGGAGGGCGTCCTTGCCGGTGGCCCGCAGCAGCACCACGTCGAACCGGCGCGCCTCGCCCTCCGAGCCCGGGGAGACGAGGATCCGGTCGCCCTGGTGGAGGGTCGGGCTCATGCTGGTGCCGTCGACCCGGACGCCGAGGGCCGTGACGGCGACCCCGGCGAGGAGGCAGAGCAGGACACCGGTCCCGAGGACGGCACCGGCCGCCCGGCGCGGGTTCATCGGCGTCGGGAGGGGGCCGGCGGCCAGGGGCCACCGGACCGGTCGATTTCGGTCATGGCGGGAAGGTAGGCCCCTCGGCGGGCGAAGGCCGTGACCGTACCGCTCAGGGTTGTTGACCGCGCGTCTGATAAGAGCGGGGCGTCTCGCCGGTCCAGCGCCGGAACGCCCGGTGGAAGGCGCTGGGTTCGGAGAAGCCCAGCTGCCGCGAGAGCCGTTCGATCGACACCCGCCCGCCGGTCAGCTCGGCGATGGCGTGGTCGCGCCGCACCTGGTCGCGGAGCCGCTGGTACGTCGTCCCCTCGGCGGCCAGTCGGCGCCGCAGGGTCTGCGGGCTGACGGACAGCCGGTCGGCGAGCTGCTCGGGCGTCGGCACCGGCCCGGCGGGCAGCGCCCGGCCGATCAGGTGCCGCACCCGGCCGGTCACCGTGCTGCCGTAGTCCCCGCAGACCAGCACGTCGACCGGGGCGCGCCGGAGGAAGGCCTTGAGCGCCACCGCGTCCCGCAGGACGGGTTCGTCGAGGTCCGCCCGGTCGAAGACGGCCGTCGTCCGTCCCGCGCCGAAGACGCAGGGCGCGCCGAAGAGCAGGGCGTACTCGCGGGCGTGCCGGGGTTCGGGGTGGACGAACTCGACGCGCCTCAGGCCGATCCGGCGCCGGACGAGCCAGCCGGCGAAACGGTGCGCGACCAGGACGGTGGACTCGGCGCCGAAGTGGAGGGGGTCGTCGTATCCGGAGACGTCGAACTCCATCCGCGCCTCGTCGGGCCCGCCGGCCCCGGGCTCCGCGAGCCGGAAGCGCGGGCCGGCCGGGAAGAGGGAGTAGAAGGTCTGCGCGCGCCGGAGCGCCTCGCGCAGGTCGCGACTGCCGTGGACGACGACATGGGCCATCATCGCGAAGGTCCCGACCTTGCTGGGCGCGCCGCCGAAGCCGATCAGCTCGTCGTCGAGGGCGGCCCACGACGTCCTGACGAGCTGCCCGAACTGCTCCGCCGGGATCCTGGCCCGGGATTCCTCCAGGAGCGTGGAGGGCAGTCCGGCGCGGGCGAGGAGCGGTCCCGGGGCCACCCCGCGCCGCTCGGCGCCGAGCAGCACGGCCCGTACGTGGTGCGCACTCACCGAGGAGTTCACGGAAGAGTTCACGGAAGCTAGACACTTTCATCAAAGGATGTCCAGGTTCCGACACTCTACTCAGAACTGTAAGGCACCCGAAGTGCCCATCCCGCGAACGGGACACAGCTCACAGCCGTACCGTCTGGTGGCGTCACAGCAGTGCACCGAGCACACCGAGGGAAGAGGGGCAGCACATGAGCGGAGTGGCACGCCGGACGGTGGTCGCGGCGGCGGGCGGCGCGGGCCTGGCGGCGGCACTCGCCGCCTGCGGGAGCGGCGCGGACGACAAGGGTGCGGCGCCGGAGGGCACGGCCCTCGCGCGGACCGGGGACATCCCGGTGGGCGGCGGGAAGATCCTCGCCGACAAGGGCCTGGTGATCACCCAGCCGAAGGCCGGCGAGTTCAAGGCCTTCTCCTCCAAGTGCACCCACCAGGGCTGCGCCGTGAGCAGCGTCAAGGACGGCGTCATCGTCTGCCCGTGCCACCAGAGCCACTTCGACATCTCGGACGGCAGCGTGAAGTCCGGCCCGGCGCCCTCGCCGCTGCCGCCGGAGCCGATCCAGGTGGTGGGCGAGGAGATCAGCCCCGGCTGACGGCGCCTCCGTCGCCCGCGGGGGCCTTCCAGCACTCCAGCACCTCGTCGGTCGTGGTGATCGTGGCGACCAGGGCGAGGGTGTGACGGATCATCGCGGGGGTGTAGTCGGCCGGCACCCCCGCGACGGCGTCCCCGGGCACGACGACCGTGTAGCCGAAGTTCACGGCGTCGAAGACGGCGTTGGGCACGGCCACGTTGGCGGAGACGCCGGTGACGACCAGCGTCCGGCAGCCGAGGTTGCGGAGCAGCGCGTCGACGTCGGTGCCGGCGAGCGGCGAGAGCCCGTGCAGGCGCCGGACCACCAGGTCCTCGTCGGCGACCTCGATCGGTTCGGCGATCCGTACGGCCTCGCTGCCGCTGTGCTGCTGCACGGGCAGCCGGGCGGCGGCCCTGAACAGACGGGCGTTGGTGCTGGCGCCGCGGCCGTCGGGGCGCCGCTCGGCGACGGCGTGGACGACCTGGACGTCCGCCGCGTGCGCGGCGGCGACGAGCCGGGCGACGTTCCGCAGGGCGCCCGAATCACGGGCGGCGGCGGCCAGTTCGGGCAGGGCGCTGTCGGGGCCGACGACACCCCGCTGGCATTCGACGGTGAGCAGGACGACTCCGCCGTCCGGGCGGATCCGCTCCCCGAGCCGTTCTCCCGCACTCCGCCGCCCGGGCCGTTCTCCCGCACTCCGTTCCATGGCTCTCCCGACCTCCCCTTGCACGCGCGCGACCGACGCCCCATGCTTTCTGACGTCTCATCAGAAATCCAGAAGGGTGCGGACGATGACCGTCGCGCAGCGCCGTGGACGCCGGATCATGATGACCCCGGCCGAGCTCGACTCCTTCCTGGCCGAACAGCGCACCTGCCGGGTCGCGACCGTCTCCGCCGACGGCCGCCCGCACGTCAGCGCGCTCTGGTTCGTCTGGGACGGCTCCTCGCTGTGGCTGTACTCGATCACCCGCAGCCGGCGCTGGGCGGAGCTGCGCGCCGATCCGAGGATCGCGGTCGTGGTGGACGACGGCGAGGAGTACGGGGAGCTGCGCGGCGTCGAGCTGTCCGGCACCGCCGTCTTCGTCGGCGAGGCCCCGCGCACCGGCGAGCCCTGCCCCGAACTCGACGTGCCCGAGCAGCTCTTCGCCGCCAAGAACTTCGGCCTGGACTCCATGCCGCACGACGGCCGGCACGCCTGGCTCCGGCTGACCCCGGACGCCGTCGCCTCCTGGGACTTCCGCAAGCTCGCGGACCTCTGAGAGCGGGCGGGGGCTCAGCTCGCCAGTGGCTCCGCCGCCGCCCGCAGCGCCGCGACGACCGCCCGCACGGAGGGCCGGCGGCCGGCGTCGGCGCGCCAGGTGGCGTAGATGTGGCGCCGCACCTTCTGCCGCACGGGGACGAAGGCGACCCCGTCCGGCACCGGGCGACCGAGCCGGGGGGTGATGCACACCCCGAGCCCGGCCGCGACCAGCGCGAGCTGGGTGTGGTGCTCCCCCGCGAAGTGCCCGATGCGCGGCTCGATGCCCTGCGAGCGCAGCGTGAACATCAGCCAGTCGTGGCAGAACTCGCCCTCGGGCCATGACACCCACTCCTCGTCGGCGAAGTCCTCCAGGTCCACCGCCTCCCGCCCGGCCAGCGGGTGGGCGGCGGGCAGGGCCACGTCGGCGGAGTCGTCGAGGAGGTGGGCGCGCTCCAGGCCGCCGGGGACGGGCGCCCGCTTGTTGCTCCAGTCCAGGACGATCGCCAGGTCCGCGTCGCCGCGCAGCACCGCCCGCACCCCCGGCTCCGGCTCCAGCTCCGTCGTACGGACGCGGAGCTCGGGGTGGCCCTCGCGCAGGGCGGCGAGGGCGGCCGGGAACAGTCCGCGCGCCGCCGTCGGGAAGGCCGCGAGCCGCACCTCGCCCACCACCCGCCCCCGCTGGGCCTCGATGTCGGCCTGCGCCATCTGGACCTGGGACAGGATCCGGGCGGCGTGCTCGGCGAGCAGCAGCCCGGCGTCGGTGAGCCGCACGCCCCGGCCGTTCTTGGCGAGCAGCTGCTGCCCGACCTCGCGCTCCAGCTTGGACAACTGCTGGGAGACGGCCGAGGTGGTGACGTGCAGGCCGTCGGCCGCGCCGCTGACCGAGCCGTGCCGGGCGACGGCGTCGAGGGTGCGCAGGCGCTCCAGGTTCAGCATGTCCGCTCCAGGTTCGACATGTAAGCGATACTAAGGGGAGGGGTCGAGGAATTCTCGCTTGTTCTAAGAGGTCGTTGCGGTCACCCTGAGTGCATGAGCCCCGCAGCCCCACCCTCGTCCTCCCCTCTCCTCGACTGGCGCGTCCGCTTCGGCGCCCTGGCCCTCATCTGGGGGTTCAGCTTCCTCTTCATCAAGGTCGGCACGGAGGGCTTCGCGCCCTTCCAGGTCACCTTCGGGCGGCTCCTGTTCGGTACGGCGGTGCTCGCCGCCGCCCTCGTCGTCAAGCGCGACCGGCTGCCGCGCGGCGCCCGCGTCTGGGGCCATCTGGCGGTCGCGGCCTTCCTCCTCAACGCCCTGCCGTTCTCCCTCTTCGCGTACGCGGAGCTGACGATCCCCTCGACCCTGGCGGGCATCTGCAACGCGACGACGCCGCTCTGGGGCATGGTGCTCTCGCTGGTGGCGCTCTCCGAGGACCGCCCGACCCGGGTCCGCGCGGCCGGCCTGGGCATCGGCTTCGTCGGCGTGCTCACCGTGCTCGGCGCCTGGCAGGGCTTCTCCGGCCTCGACGTGACCGGCACGGCCCTGGCCCTGCTCGCCTCCTTCAGCTACGCGGTCGGCTGGATCTACGTCCGCAGGACCCTGAGCGGCACGGGCGCCTCGAACCTCTCGCTGGCCGGCTCCCAGGTGGGCCTGGCGACGCTGCAGCTGGCCGTGGTCACTCCCCTGTTCACCACGGTCCCGAAGTCGGTGGAACTCCTGCCGCTCCTCTCCGTGATCGCGCTCGGCGCGCTCGGGACGGGGTACGCGATGCTGCTCCAGTACGGCGTCGTGGCCGAGGTGGGCCCGACGACGGCCTCGATGGTCACGTACTTCATCCCGGTGATCGCCACGGCGGCGGGCGTCGCCCTCCTGGACGAGCACCTCACCTGGAACACCCCGGTGGGCGCCTTGGTGGTCCTGGCCGGCGCGGCCCTCACCCAGACCCGGGCCTCCCGCCGCACGGCGCCGCCGGTGACGGTCCCCCGGCCGGCCGCCGTTCCCGCCGAGACGCCTCCCCGGGCGGCGAGCCGCACCTGAGGGCCTCGCCGTGACCGGCGCCCTCCTCGGCTCCGCCGGCGCGGCCCACGCCGCGGGCGCCCTCTCCGCCCCCGCGTCCGCCGCCGCGGGCGCGGTCACCGCCGTCGCCCCGACGGACGGGCCGGAGCCGGTCGAGTTCGACGAGCCGGGCCTCCCCGACCTCCTGGAGGGCTGACCGCACACGACAGCGGGGCGTGGGAACGGCCGGACACCACGAGGGCGGTGTCCGGCCGTTCCGTTCGTCCCGAGGCGTCAGCCGGTGTCCTTGCGGGCACCGGCGAACAGGGCCTCCAGGGCGTCGACGGCGCTGCCGTCGTGGTCACTGCCCGCCGTGCCGCTGCTGCCGTACTGGACGTTGGCCGCCCGGTCGATCTCCACGACGGAGTCGGCGTGCGAGTTGTCGATGACGGTGAGCAGACTGCCTCCGGCCACGGCCGGGGCGGCGCCCGCCGCCAGCAGGGCGACGGCCAGACCGAGCGTCTTCAGCGGGGTCCCGAGCGGGCCGCCGGCCGCCCTCGGAGCGGACCCGGGCGTCCCCTCCCCCCGCCGTCCGGGGATCACGGGGGTCACGCGCCGACCCGCTCGGGCACCGCGCGGTGACGGGTGATGTTGCGCTCCAGGAGGCGGGTCGAGGCGGCGACGCCCACGCCGGACTCGGGGTCGAAGGAAGGCAGTCGGCCGTCGTCCCGCTTCAGCTCGGAGAGTGCCGAGTCCATCGCCTCGTGCGCCGCGAAGAGACAGGGCGTGCTGTAGATCGCCACGTCCACGCCGAGGTCGGAGAGCTCGGTGAGCGAGAGCCGCGGGGACTTGCCCCCGGCGATCTGGTTGAAGAGCAGCGGCTTGCCGTCGACCACCTCACGGATCCGGTGGATCCACTCCACGCTCCGCACGCCGTCGACGAGCACCACGTCGGCGTCGGTGGCGGCCAGGCACTTGGCCCGCCGGAGGATGTCCGCCTCGTCGGTGGCGTCGGTGCGGGCCACCACGACCATGTCCCGGCGGGTGGCCAGGACCATCTCCAGCTTGGCCAGGTACTCCTCGAGCGGCAGCACCTGCTTGCCGTCCGCGTGGCCGCACCGGCGGGGCCGCTTCTGGTCCTCCAGGATCACGCCCGAGGCGCCGATGCGCTCCAGGCCCTCCACCACGTGGCAGGCCACCTCGGGGTCGACGTAGCCGTCGTCGATGTCCACGAGCAGGTGGTGGCGGGGGAACGCGCCGCGCAGCCGCTGCACGAACGCCACCATGTCCGGCCAGGCGATGAAGCCGATGTCCGGCAGCCCGTAGTACGAGGCGGCGAAGCCGAACCCGGAGACGAACATCCCGTCGTAGTGGTCGGCGGCGACGGAGGCCGAGTACATGTCGTACACGCCGATCAGCGGGGTCGTGCCCGGCGCCGCGACGGCCTCGCGCAACTTGTTTCCGTAGCTCAAGGTCTGACTCCTGGTCATCTCGGGAAACACGGGGAAGGTGCAGAACCGCCGCAACACGACGGAGCTTTACCAAAACCTGATGATTTCCTGAGGTGTCGCTGAACCTCCGCGGACGAGCGCTTTACTCACTCTCCAGGGCTAGCGCATTCACCGGAGAAACGTCACTTGCGCGAGGAACGGCCTTGTGCCGCAGGCCGGATGGGCCGACACGCACCCGCCACCGGCAGGACGCCCTACCCGTAGCTCCGTGCCGGCGCCGGCCGCACCGCCCCCGCCACGGCGTCCGCCAGCGCCTCGACCTCCGCGGCCGCGAGCCCGGAGACGGTGAGCCGGACGGCCGGCCCCGCGTCCATCCGGAAGCGCGCGCCCGGTGCGACGGCCCACCCCGCGGCGAGGAGCCGGGCGACCGCGCCGGTCTCGTCGGGGACCGGCACCCAGACGTTCATGCCGCTCCGTCCGTGCGCCTCGACGCCGCGCCGCGCCAGGGCCCGCACGAGCCCGTCGCGCCGCTTCCCGTACGCGCGCGCGACGACGGCCGGATCCACCGCGCCCGCGGCCCAGAGGTGCGCGACGGCCTGCTGGAGGAGCCTGCTGACCCAGCCGGGGCCGAGACGCTGCCGCCCGAGCACCCGGTCGACGGTCTCGGCGTCGCCGGTGAAGGCGGCGATCCGCAGGTCGGGCCCGTACGCCTTGGCGACCGAGCGGACGAGCACCCAGTGGTCGGTGACGCCGGCCAGCGGATGGAGGGGCTGCGCGACGATGCCGTGCCCGTGGTCGTCCTCGACGAGGAGCACGCCGGGGTGCGCGCCGAGGACCCGGCGCAGCTCCCGGGCACGCTCCTCGGTGACGCAGGCGCCGGTGGGGTTCTGCGCGCGGTCGGTGACGATCACGGCCCGCGCCCCGCCCTGCCGGACCGCGCGCTCGACGGCCTCCGGGAGGGGTCCGTCGTCGTCCACGGCGACCGGCACCGGGCGCAGTCCGAGCGCGGGCACCAGGTCGAGGAGGCTGCCCCAGCCCGGGTCCTCGACGGCGACGGCGTCACCGGGCCTGAGGCGCGCGGCGAGCACCCGCTCGATGGCGTCGAGGGAGCCCGAGGCGACGCCGACGGGTCCGGCGGCCACCCCGTCCGCGTCGAAGGCGGCGCGCGCCAGGCGCCCGAACTCCTCGTCGACGGGGGCCTCTCCGTACACGCCGGGCCGCTCGGCGTACCGCCGGGCGACCTCGGCGAAGGCCTCGCCGAGGGACGGGAGCAGGGCGGGGTCGGGGCTACCGCTGCTGACGTCCCGGGCCCCCGCGGGCGCCTCGACGCGGATCGAGCCGCGCGCGGTCGTGGCGGGACGCGGCCGCACCCGGCTGCCACGCCGGCCGTCCGTCTCGATGACCCCGCGCTCGCGCAGGGTGCGGTAGGCGGCGGCGACGGTGTTGGGGTTCACGCCGAGGGTGGTCGCCAATTCCCGCATGGGCGGAAGCGGTTGGCCGGGCTGGAGCGCGCCCGCGCCCACTCCCCGCTCGACGCTGGCGGCGATGTCCGATGCGCGGCGGCCTTCGATCCGATACTCTCCTAGCACAAACATGATTATGCACTAGTGCAATGGAGACGGCAATGAGCACCACCACGGAGACGACGGAGACGTACGAGGCGACCGACCGGACCGTGCCCACCCGCTCCCGCCACCGCGCCTCCTACGACAAGGACCTCGTCCACTCGATACTCGACGAGGCCTACGTCTGCCACCTCGGCTTCGTCCGCGACGGCGCACCGGTGGTCCTCCCGACGCTCTTCGGCCGGGTCGGCGAGCGCCTCTACGTCCACGGCTCCACCGGCTCGCGGCCGCTGCGCGCGGCCGGCGACGGCGTGGCCTCCCCCGGCCTGCCCGTCTGCCTGACCGTGACGCACGTCGACGGCCTCGTGCTCGCCCGCTCCGCGTTCCACCACTCGCTCAACTACCGCTCGGTCGTCGTCCACGGCACCGCCCACCAGGTCACGGACCCCGAGGAGCTGCGGACCGCCCTCGACGCCCTCGTCGACCACGTCGTCCCCGGCCGCTCCGCCGACTCGCGCCCCGGGAACGCCAAGGAACTCGCCGCGACCGCCGTGATCCGGCTCGACCTGGACGAGGTCTCCGCGAAGGTCCGGACCGGCGGACCCAACGACGACCCCGAGGACCTCGGCCTCCCGTACTGGTCGGGCGTGGTCCCCGTACGGGGCGGTTACGGCACTCCGGTCCCGTCGGAGGACCTCGACCCGTCCGTCGCCCTGCCCGGCTACCTCGCCGCGCTCTGAGCCGCACTCCGATCGAGGAAGGACGGACCGACCATGCTGATCCACCCCTGGGACGCCGCCCACGACGAGGGCGAGTGGCGCGACTGGCTCTCCCGGCACGACTTCGGCCAGCTCGCCGTCAACGGCCTGGACGGCGAGCCACCGTGGGTGCAGCCCCTGCACTTCCGGTACGACGCCGAGCCCGGCCCGTACGGCAGGGCCCTGGCCCACCTGGCCCGGCCCAACCCCCTCTGGCGCGCCCTGGAGGCGAACCCGACGGTGCTCCTGAGCGTGGTCGACGACTACGTCTACGTACCGGGCCACTGGACGGCCCCCGAGGGCGCCCCGTCCGAGCACGGCACCCCGACCTCGTACTACGCGGCCGTCCAGCTCCGCTGCACCGCGCGCGTGGTCGACGATCCGGCGGAGAAGGCCGCGCTCCTCAACCGCCAGGTGGCCCACTTCCAGCCGGAGGGCGGCACGGCGGCCGTCGCCCCGGGCGAGGCCCCGTTCGGCCGGCTGCTGCCGGGGATCCGGGTGCTGAGCCTGGAGGTGACCGACGTACGGGCGAAGTTCAAGTACGCGGGCAACAAGCCGCAGGAGGTCCAGGACCGGGTCTCGGAGCGGCTCGCCGAGCGGGCGGGCCCCGGCGACCTGGACGCCCGGGCCCACCAGCGGCGCCGCCGCGCGAGCGCGTGACGGAGAGGGGTGGGGGCCGTGACGGCCCCCACCCCCGGCCGTCTACACCGCCACCGGCTCCCGCCTGCGCGCCGCCGCCGTCCGCGCCTCCGCGAGGGCGAGGCCCGTCACGGCGGCGAGCAGCAGCAGGGTGCCGAGCACGATCGCGGCGGTGAGCCGCTCGCCGAGCAGCGAGACCGCGATCAGGGCGGCGCTCACCGGCTCCAGGAGCATGATCACGGAGACGGTGGCGGCCCGGACGACGGCCGCCCCGGCGAAGTACAGCGCGTAGGCGAGCGCGGTCGGCACCGCCGCCACGTACACCAGCAGCAGCACCACGCTCACCGGTGCGTCGGTGTGCGGGACGAGCCCCTCCGCGAGCGCGGCGGGCAGCAGCCCGGCCGCCCCGATCGCGAAGGCCCAGGTGGTCGTCGCCAGGGCGTCCGTACCGCCGCCGTCACGGCCGAGCCACCGGGTGAGCAGGGTGATCGCCGCGTATCCGGCCGCCGAGACCACCGCGAGGACGACGCCCAGCGGCCGCACCTCCGCGGCTCCGCCGCCCAGGACGAGGACGAAGAGCCCGGCGAGCGCTCCGGCGACGGCGGCGATCCCGCCGCGGCCGAGGCGCTCCCCCATGGCGAGCCGGGCGCCGATCGCGATGAGGACGGGCCCCGCGCCCAGGGTGACGACGGTGCCGACCGCGAGGCCGGTCGCCTCGACGGCGGCGAAGTAGGCGCTCTGGAAGACGGTGAGGCCGATGCCCGTACCGAGGATGCGGGCCGTCCGCCGGCCGCGCGGCTCGGTGTCCGCGCGGGCGGCGGAGCGCCGGGGCCGCAGGGCCAGCGCGCCCAGGAGCAGGGCGAGCCCGCCGACGCAGCGCCAGAAGGAGAGGGCCAGCGGGCCCATGTCGCTGACGCGGAAGATCAGCGAGGCGGCGGCGCCGGCCGTGCCCCAGGCGATGCCGGCGACGATCAGATAGAGGAGGCTCCGCCCGACGGACAGGGCGGATCCCGAGGAGTTCGACACGTGGGTTCTCCGTGGAAGACAGGAGGGGAGGGTGGTCGCTGGGCTCCGCGCGGGGGCAGCGACGAACCGCCCGGCGGCGAGGAGTCGCCCGCCCGGGCCCGGTCTTCGTCGAGGGAGGGTCGCCCCGCGCGCTAGGCGGCGGGAGGCGGAAGCACGGTCGAATGCATGATCGGCACCTTACGGGGCGGTGCGCCCGGCCGACAACCGCGCGTCCCGCCCGGCCTCCGCCGAACCGGAACCGGAATCGGAACCGCCCTCGGGCCCGGATTCACCCTCGGAACCGGACGCGGCACCGGAACCGGACACCGATCCGGAATCGGCCCCGTGCCCCGATCCGGCGACCGGCTCCGGCGCCGGCGCCTTCGGTGTCGAGGACTGGGCGATGAAGGCCCCGACCAGGACGACCGCGCCGCCGGCGATCTGCGGCGCGTCCAGGTGCTCGCCGAGCAGGATCCAGGCCAGGACGGTCGCGATGACCGCCTCCAGACAGGCCACGACGCCCGCCACCTGCGGGGAGAGCCTGCGCACCGAGATGACGCCGGTGACGTACGCGAGGACGGTGGCGATCAGCACGATCCAGCCGAGCAGCAGCCACGCGGGCACGCTCGTCCCGTCCATGTCGGCCCGCCCGGCGAGGACGCTCCAGTCCATGCCCCAGGGCCGGGCCACGACCGTGAGGACGAGCGCGCCGACGAGCAGTCCGTACGCGATGACACCGACCGGATCGGCCCGCTCGGCCTGCTCGGCCTCGTCGGCGCCCTGGTCGGAGAGGACGAAGTACCCGACCTGGCAGCAGGCGGCGGCGAGGGCCAGGAGCAGTCCGACGAGGTCGAAGCTCAGCCCGGACCAGACCTGCACGACGCACGCGAGGCCGCCGGCGGCGAGGACGACGCCGAGGGCGGCGGCGCGGGTGACGGGCCGGCGCTGGACGAAGCGGACCCAGCCGAGGACGAGGGCGGGGGCGAGGTACTCGATGAGCAGGGCGACGCCGACGGGGATGCGGGATATCGAGGCGAAGTAGAAGGCCTGGACCCCGGCGACGGCGAGCAGGCCGAAGCCCACGAGGAGGACGGGTTTGCGGCGCAGGAGGTCCCGGTGGCGCCAGGCCACGGGCAGCATGACGAGCGCGGCGCCGGCGACCCGGAGCCACACGACGTGGAGCGGGTCGAGTCCCGCCTCGATGAGCGGCTTGGCCGCCACTCCTGAACCACCGAATGCGAAGGCCGAGGCCAGGGCGAGTCCCAGGCCGGCGCTTCTCCCCTGAGACGCGTGCATCGGGCCATCATGACAGGACGCCGTCAGGGGCGTAACCCCCGTTACACCTGTTGAGACGGCTCCTCTTCCGAAGCGGCGATCCGGGCGGCCGGTGCGGTCGGATCGACCCCCGCGCGACGCAGCACCTCCACGGCGCGGCTCTCGGGGTCGGCGGTGAGGGCCACGAGCAGATCGACCCCGCGGGCCTGCGGCTCGCCGCGCTCGGCGGCCCGCCGGAAGGCCCTTTCCAGGGCGGCGGCCGCGGCCGGGGACCACGGGGAGGGGCGGGCGCCCGGGGACTCCGCCCCGCGCGCGGCGGGCAGCAGACGCCGGGCCGCCGCCCCCTCCTCCGCCCGCTGCCAGCGCAGGCCGTAGCCGATGGAGCGCTGGACGAGATAGCCGAGGACGCGGGCGAGCTGATGGCCGCTCTCGAAGGCGGCGCCGACCTCGGGGTCGGACTCGACGAGCGAGTGCAGGAGGTGGGCGGTGTCGATCTGACGGTCACCGTCCCGGAGCGCCCTGCGCCGCGCGCCCGACACGACCGTGGCGAGCGAGGGCGTCAGGAAGGGCGCGACCGCCGCGAGCGAGGGCGACGTGAAGGGCGCGTGCTCCGCGCTCGGGGCGACGGACGGCGGGAGCGGCTGGGGGCGCGGGACGGGATGGTGCACCCTCCCACCTCATCAGGCCGGAACGGCCGGAGCATCACCGGGGAGAAGCATGTCCGCATCCCACCGGAGTTGGGCACGGGCGCACGGTTCCTCCTCCTTGCGGATGAGATCGCGCGCGTTGCCCCCGAGAGGCGTGCGCCGCCTTGCTTCGCGCCCCTCTCGCAACCACGGACCCTCTTCCGCGCGTCCTCCGGTCGTGTTCTGGATGGTGGGCCTGCTCGCGCGTGACGGGCGGCAGTACGTGTACCGGGTGTACGCACCCCGGGAGGCGCTGCCGGCCGATCTGTTCTGGGCGGCCTTCCACCGCCACGAGGAGGACGGGGCGCCCCGGGCCTCCGACAGCTTCGACGCGGCGGAGATCCGGTGGGTCGGCGGCGGCAGGGGGCCGACGGCCGCAGAACTGACGGTTCATCAGTATTGAATGTTCACGGCCGCCCCGCTACGTTCCGCGACACCGAACCCAGTGGGCACGCGTGAAGGGGTGGTCTCATGGCCGAAGTCAGCGCGGAGGCACGGATCGAGGCTCCGGCCGGGAAGGTCTGGGAGCGGCTCACGGACTTCTCCTCGTACGGCGAGTGGAACGCCACTCACACCAGCTTCCCGAACGGCGGGCCGGCCGCCCTGGAGGCGGGCGCGACCTTCACGGAGAACATGAAGCTGATGGGCTTCCCCGCCGAGGTCCTGTGGACGGTCGAGGAGCTGGAGTCCGAGCGGGCGTTCGCCATCAGGGGCAAGGGCCCGATGGGGGTCGTCGTCGCCACCCGCTACTCGCTGGCGGCGGAGGGGGACGCCACGACGGTGCGGATCGACGGCGAGTTCACCGGCGCGGCGGCCTCCCTGATGGCGGGCAAGCTCAAGGACTCCGCGACGGCGGCCCTGACCGAGTCCCTGCGCAAGCTCTCGGGCCTGGTGGCCTGAGCCCGCGCGCGGAACGGCGGAAGGGCCCCGCGACGGCTGTCGCGGGGCCCTTCCGGTGGCGCACGCCGGACTCGGCGCTCGCAGGCGAGGAGAGACTCAGTGCTCGTCGGCGAGGATCAGGTACAGCTTCTTGCGCGCCTCGTTGATCACGGCGACCGCCTTCTGCCGCTGCTCGGCGCTGCCGGTCTTCCAGACCTGCCCGAAGGCCTCCATCAGGCCGAAGCCGGCCTGCCGGATCTCGTTCACGGCCTCCCAGTCGACGCCGCGCCCGGCCTCTTCCCACGGCGCCTCGGGGCCCTCTTCGGCCTCGGCGCGCCCGGTGTCGGTGAGCGTGAACAGCTTCTTGCCGCCCTCGGTCGCGCTGGTGATCAGCCCCTCGTCCTCCAGCAGCTGGAGAGTCGGGTAGACCGAGCCCGGACTGGGCTTCCACGCCCCGTCGCTGCGCTCGCCGATCTCCCGGATCATCTCGTAGCCGTGCATCGGACGGTCCTTCAAGAGCGCCAGGATCGAGGCGCGCACGTCACCGCGCCGCGCCCGTCCCCGTCCGCCGCCACGGCCCCGTCCGCCGAAGGGACCGCCGAAGGGTCCCCCGCCGAAGCCGGGCCCGAACGGCCCGAACGCGGCACGCCGCCCCTCGAAGTCCCCCCGAGGCCCGGGGCCGCAGCCTCCACGACCGTGTCCGTTTCCGTACTCGTGTCCATGTGAACGCATCGCAACGCTCCTTCCATCGAGATTCCATCGTCGAACTGTCGCGATGCCTCAACGATATATCGGAACTGTTCGGCGAGCAAGAACCGACGGATCGGTCACGGAAAGAGGGGGATCACCGCTGCGGAACGTCCCTGACGAACACCAGGCCGTCGCAGGTCGCCAGATGCGCCGGATCGAGCGGGGCGTAGCCGAACCAGGGGGACACGCGCGGCGCGGGCCGCCCGTCGCCGAGGGCGGCGTCCAGTCGCCGGGCGTCCAGGACGCAGCGCTCCTCCGGGAGCGCGTACAGCAGCCCTTCCACGGTGTCCGCCGGCGGCACGTCCACCCCCCGGTGCCGGATCGTGCCGAGGGCCGTGGCCACGAAGGCGTACTCCTCGCCGAGCTCGGCGTCGACCAGCGCGCCGGCGCTCCACCACTCCAGCCGCCGCCCGCCCATCCGCATCGAGCTCTTCTCCCGCTGGAGGTGGGCGTTGTGGGTGTAGACGAACACCGGGCCCCGGTCGGCGAGCGCGAGGAGGTTCCGGGACATCATCCGGTCCCGCACGCCCGCCAGCCGGGCCAGGCGGGCCGGCGAGGTGTCGGCCATCCAGTGGTGGTAGCGCAGCAGGCCGAGCGCCGTGCGTCCGTACAGGCAGGCCCGCTCCCATTCGTCCGCCGAACTCGCCGCGATCAGGTGCGGCCGCTGCTCGTCGAGCAGCTCCACCAGCTCGTCGGCGAGCAGCCGCAGCCGGCCGGCCTCGGCCGACCGCCCCACGGAGCGGGCCGGCTCCCGCATCGCGGCGGGCTCGGTCCACCGGTCGTCGGAGCCGGTCAGCTCGTCGAGCAGGTCCGCGCCGCAGGGAAGGAGGTCCGCTTCCACCCGGGCCGCGAGGTATCCGTGGAGTGCGGTGAGGGCCCGCCGGGGGCTCGCGGCGGCGGCGATCTCCAGCGGACCGTCGAATCCGGCGAAGCGGACCTGCTCGGAGGCGGGGCGGCCCTCGTTGTGGGCGCGCATCCAGCGCACGAGCTCGCGGTTGGCGGCGGAGGCGCCCCAGTCGTGGCTGAATCCGTTCTCCATGACCTCGTCGAGGGTGCCGGTGCCCGACGTGACGTGGTCGTCCACGGCCAGGCCGTTCAGGCAGTCGGTCTCGAGCGCGATCGTCCGGTAGCCCTCCTCTTCGACGAGCTGCCGGAAGAGCTCGTTGCGCAGGTCGAGCAGGGCGTCCTCGCCGTGGGTGGGCTCACCCAGGGCGAGCAGCCGGGGCCGGGCCGGGAGCAGCTCCATGAGGGCGGCAGCGTCGACGGTACGGGCGTTGTCCTTGATGTCAGTCGCCATGCCTTCAACGCTATCGTTGAAGCTTCTGTGGAGACTCTGCCGCGATCAGCCCGCGATATCGTCGGCTTCATGGGGAAGAACCTTCAAACCGGTGGTCGGCTGAGGCCGATCGACCTGGCCCGTGCGCACGGTCTGTCCACGCAGGCGGTCAGGAACTACGAGGAGGCCGGCGTCCTCCCTGCCGCCGACCGCACCCCTTCCGGCTACCGCGCCTACACGCCGCTGCACGCCGACGCCCTGCGCGCGTTCCTGGCCCTGCTGCCCGGCCACGGGCATCCGACGGCGACGGCGATCATGCGGGCCGTCAACCGGGGCGCGGCCGACGAGGCGTTCCGCCTGATCGACGAGAGCCACGCCCAGCTCCTCGACGACCGCCGGACCCTCCGGGCCGTGGAGGACGCCCTGCGCGATCTGGACCCCACCGCGGCACCCGCGGCGTCCGACCCCGGCGGCACGTTCGTCGGACCGCTGGCCCGGCAGCTCGGCATCCGCCCCGCGACGCTCCGCAAGTGGGAGCGGGCCGGGCTCGTGCGCCCGCACCGCGACCCCCGGACCGGCTACCGCGTCTACGACGGGGCCGCCGTGCGGGACGCCCGGATGACCCACCAACTCAGGCGGGGCGGCTACCTGTTGGAGCAGATCGCCCCACTGATCGAGCAGGTGCGGTCGGCCGGGGGCGTCGAGCCGCTGGAGGCCGCGCTCGACGACTGGCACCGCCGGCTGTCGGCCCGCGGGCGCGCGATGCTGGCCGGCGCCGCCGCACTGGAGGCGTACCTCCGCGCGCGCGGATGAGGCCGGCCGGCAGGAGCGACGCCGTGTCGACGCGTCGGCCCCTCCCGGAGTCCGGACGCTGCGGGAGGAACCGGCCCTCCCTCAGCCGTGCGCACCGCCCCGGCGGGCCCGGACGGCGCGCACCAGCCGGGTGATCCCGTACCCCAGCACCCACGGCAGGACCGTGATGCCGAGGACGTACACGAGGAGGTAGCCGACGAGGTCGTCGGTCCGGGGCGACTGTCCCCGTGGCAGGAGCATGGCGGTCGCGGAGACCCCCACCGGCACCAGGGGCAGCAGCACCGTCCACAGCCACGGCCACGGGCCGGGCCGCCTGGCGCACCACACTCCCGTCGCGGCCATGAGGAAGGGCCCGAACGGCACCCACAACAGCACCGGGTAGAACGGCGGCATCCACCACTCGTCCCCGTACCCGAACATCATCGAAGCCCCCCGGCCCGCTCGTCCCCACGCCCCTCCCGGGACGACGCGCGGAGGGACCGGTCCAGTTCTCCCTGATTGGCCTTGGTCCGCGGTTTTCCGCCCCCGGTACGGTCGGTGCCATGCGCATCCGAATCGTCGACGCCTTCACCGACCGGCCCTTCTCCGGCAACCCGGCCGGCGTCCTGCTCCTCGACTCCTTCCCCGACGACGCCTGGCTCCAGAAGGTCGCCGCCGAGGTCAACCTCTCCGAGACGGCCTTCGCCCACCCGCTGCCCGCCGGCGGCGATGCGGACTGGGCCCTGCGCTGGTTCACCCCGACCACCGAGGTCGACATGTGCGGCCACGCCACCCTGGCCACGGCACACGTCCTGCACACCACCGGCACCGCGAGCGGCACCGTCCGCTTCGCCGCCCGCTGCGGCGTCCTGATCACCACGGCCGAGGCCGACGGCACGATCACGATGGACTTCCCGACCTCCTCCCTCACCCCGCTCCCCGTCCCCGAGGGCCTGGAGAAGGCGCTCGGCGCCGAGATCGTCGCCGTCCACGACACGGCCGACCACATCGGCGACCTCGTCGTCGAGCTGCGCGACGAGGCCGCCGTCCGCTCGCTCACGCCGGACTTCGCCGCCCTGAAGGTGCTGTCCTCGCGCGGTGTCATCGCCACCGCCGCCGCCGAACGCCCGCACGACGGCTACGACTTCGTCTCGCGCGGCTTCTTCCCCGCCGTCGGCATCGACGAGGACCCGGTGACGGGCAGCGCGCACACCGCGCTCGCCCCGTACTGGTCGGCCAGGTTCGGCCGCGAGGAGCTCACCGGCTTCCAGGGCGGCGCCCGCACGGGCCTCGTCCGCACCCGGCTGAACGGCGAGCGCACCCTCCTGAACGGCCACGCCGTCACGGTCATCGAGGGCGACCTGCGGGCCTGACGTACGAGAGGGGGCGCGCGGCACGGGCCGCGCACCCCCTCTTCCGCCTCCCGTCACGCGGTCGGCAGCCAGTCCACCTTCCCGGCGAGCAGCCCGTACCCGACGAAGGCCACGATGTCGAGCAGCGCGTGCGCCACGACCAGCGGCCCGACCCGCCCCCAGCGGCGGTACAGCAGCACGAAGACCACGCCCATCACCATGTTGCCGACGAAGCCGCCGACCCCCTGGTAGAGGTGGTACGAGCCGCGCAGCACCGAGCTCGCCACCAGCGCGGCCATCGGCGTCCACCCCAACTGGCCCAGTCTGCGCAGCAGATAGCCGACGACGACGACCTCCTCCAGGACGGAGTTCTGCACCGCCGAGAGGATGAGCACCGGGTACTTCCACCACACGTCGGGCAGCGACTCGGGCACCACCGTCAGGTTGGCCCCGGACGCCCGCGCCGCCAGGTAGAAGGCGAGGCCCGCGCTCCCGATCCCGGCCGCGACCAGCGCCCCGCGCCCGAGGTCGGTCCACGGCCGGGTCCGGTCGAAGCCGATGGCCCGCAGTCCCCGTACCCCTGCGCCTTCCCGCATCAGCAGGTGGGCGACGAGCACGACCGGCACGAGCGCCGTGGCGATGTCGAAGAGCTGCCAGGACAGGTCGAGCCAGGGCCGCCCGGGGGCGTACGAGCCGTTGAGCTTCGCCGCCTGGTCCTTCAGGGGCCCCGGCTTGGTCAGCGAGCCGACGAAGCTGATGAGCGCGGACACCCCGCTCGCCCCGAGCGAGAGCGCGAGGACGATGAGCGTCTCGGAGCGCAGCACGCGGCGCGGCAGGCCCTCGGGGGGCGGGGAAGCGTCCCTCAGTCGTTGCTCCGACACCACACCTGTCTCCACTTCCCGTCACGGGGGCACACGCCGTTCCGGTGGCCCCGGCCGTCCGGGACCACCTTGACATGATCACCCATGCTCCCGACGGGTCCGGGGTCAGTCGATCCCCAGCGGCCAGGTGTGGACCGGCTCGCCCGCGAGCATGAGCGTCCGGTAGCGCCGGGTGGTCGCCGCGAGGGCGGCCTCCCGGTCGAGGCCCGACTCCAGGGCCCGGTGGAAGGTGTCGGCCTGCCACGAGGCGCCGTTGACCCGCCGCAGACAGCGCTGCTCGATCACCCCGAGGTAGAAGTCGCGGTCCGCCGGTTCGATGTGCCAGGCGTCGAGCCCCGCCGCGGCGAGCGGCAGCAGTTCGTCGAGGACGAGCCGTACGGCCGGGAGGGTCGCGATGCCTCCGGCGCGCCCCGAGCGGGGCCAGCGCAGCTCCGCCTCGATGCCGTGGCGGCAGGCGGTGTCGAAGTTGGCCTCGGCGTCCTGGAAGGTCATGCGCTTCCACACCGGCCGGGGATCGTCGGCGAGCGAGCGGACGAGTCCGTAGTAGAAGGCCGCGTTCGCGATCACGTCGGTGACGGTGGGGCCCGCCGGCAGCACCCGGTTCTCGACGCGCAGGTGCGGGACCCCGTCGACCCAGCCGTACACGGGCCTGTTCCAGCGGTAGACGGTGCCGTTGTGCAGGACCAGCTCCTGGAGGCGCGGCACCCCGCCCCGGTCGAGGACGAGCAGCGGGTCCTCCTCGTCGCAGAGCGGCAGCAGGGCGGGGAAGTAGCGGACGTTCTCCTCGAAGAGGTCGTACACCGAGTCCACCCACCGCTCCCCGAACCAGGTGCGGGGCCGTACCCCCTGCGACTGCAGCTCGGGCGGCCGGGTGTCGGTGGCCTGGGTGAAGAGGGGTGGCCGGGACTCGCGCCACAGCTCGCGGCCGAAGACGAAGGGCGCGTTGGCACCTAGGGCGATCTGGACGCCGGACACGGCCTGGGCGGCGTTCCACACGGGGGCGAAGCGGGCGGGCGTCACCTGGAGGTGCAGCTGCACCGAGGTGCAGGCCGCCTCGGGCACGATCGACTCCGAGGTGCACAGCAGGCGTTCGACGCCGTGGATGTCGAGGGTGAAGTCCTCGCCGCGGGCGGCGAGGATCTGGTCGTTGAGAAGGGTGTAGCGGTCGTTGTCCGAGAGGTTCTCGGGGACCAGGTCGTGCTGGGCGAGCGTGGGAAGTATGCCGATCATGACGACGCCCGCGTCGAGTTCCGCCGCCTTGCGGTCGGCGTATCCGATGCCGGTTCCGATCTCTTCCGCGAGCCGGTCGAATACGCGCCCGTCGAGCTGGTGGGGCGCGATGTTCACTTCGAGGTTGAACATTCCGAGTTCGGTCTGGAAATCGGTGCTGGCGATCTTTTCGAGAACCGGTCCGTTGAGCATCCTGGGCAGCCCGTCGGCGCCGGCGAGATTGAGTTCGATCTCCACGCCCATGAGATTGCGCGGCCGGTCGAACCTCTTCTCCGCGAGGAGTCGCGCGAGCCCCGCGAGACACTGCTGGAGCTTTCTCCGGTACTGCTGCCGGTCGGACGGGCCGAACCCGTCGGCCACGACCTTCTCCCCCATCGAAGCGTCCCTCCCCGATTGGGCAGCCGTCACGACGGCCGCGCGTCACGGACGATGATGCCCACCCCGCTGATCCACAACGCCTGCGGAACCGGCCTGTCGGAGGATAGGCTGGACCAAGCACTCCACCGGCACATCCCGAAGGCAAGGAACACGCGACATATACCAATGTCGTATTTTCCGGAGACCCCGGGTCGGAATTCGGCCGTCCGCCTTCGCGGGGAATACCCAGGTGGGAGCGGTATCGTCCTCGTGATTCCGCTTCAACTCCCGGCGATTACGGCCTGATGACGCCTTGTCAGGAATATCCGCGACGTCTAGCGGAAACACTGTGTGAACACGTGTCGTATAAACTCCGCGGACGAGGCAGAGTGTTGGCGCCCGGCCATGGCCCCATGGCCCTCCTCCGGCCCCGCCGCCGACAGCGCCGTCGTAACCTGCCCCGCTCCACCGTGTCTCCTGAGTGAGAGGCGACCCACCATGCTCCGACCCTCTTCGGCCCCCGCGCCGGCCCTCCGCAGTGTCCTCGCGGCCCTCGGTTCACCGACCGCCGTCCGCGAGCCGCGAACTCCCGCACTGCGGGCCGCACAGGGACCGCTGAGCCCCGAACACGCCCTGCCCGTGCACGTCCTCGACGTCGCCGGAGCACCGGGGCTCGCCCCCCGCATCCGGCTCGCCGGCTGGCGCTTCCTGATCCGGAGCGGGGACCGGGCGATCGCCGCCGCGGACACCATGCTCACCCCCGACGGCTGGGCCTTCTCCCACTTCTTCGAAGGCCCGTACGTCTCCTCCACGGAGCGGGCCTTGCTCCAGGCCGAGGCCCTGCCCGTCACGTACGAGCCGAGGCTGCTCTCCGTGCCGGAGCTCTACATGCTGACCCTCTGGCTGCACTCCGGCCCCGAGACGGACGGCGCCGCCGACACCCCGGCCGCCGCCGATCTGATGGTGCCCCTGGCCCCCGCACCCCCGGGGATCGCGGCCCACCGCCCGTACCAGGTGTCCGATCTCCTGCCCGTGATCAGCACACGCCTCGCGCCGCCGCCCCTCCTGGGTTCGCCGGCGCCCGCCTGAGCCGGCACACCCGCGTCGCCGCCCCGTGACCCGGCCGGGTCACGGGGCGCACTCCTGTCCGATCCGTGCGCCCGAACGCGCCTCCCGAACACCCCTCCCGGACGGACTAGCCCGCTCGGACCACCCCGAACCATCCGAAGAGACGGTGCAGTTGACCTGAACCGCCCCTGCGGGTGACGCGTCTTCCCGGGAGAGGACGAGCTGTCGCGAAATACCTGCGGAAGACCGTCCGTGGGGCAAGACTGGGAACGGAACCGAACCGACCGACGGGGGCGGCCATGAACGCGCAGAGCCGCAGGACATCCACCACGACGCAGCGAAAGAACCCACCCATGTGCCAGCATCAGCCTGCCTGTCCCACCGCCGACTCCGCCGACCGGGAGGCGGCCCGACTGATGGCACACCACCCGGAGCAGGGCTGGAGCCTGCTGTGCAACGGCGTCCTGCTCTTCGAGGACACCGGGGAACTGCTGCCGGACGGGCAGATCATCGCCCCGCACCGGCCGCTGACCGCGGGGCAGGTGACGACCGCCGCCTGAGGAGGGCGCGGAAGGACACCGTACGACCACGCCGTACGAGGAAGAGAACGCCGAGGGCCGGCCCGGAGGAGATCCTCCGAACCGGCCCTCGGCTCGTGCTCAGTTGTCGTACTCGTCCAGCGGCGGGCAGGAGCAGACCAGGTTCCGGTCGCCGAAGGCACCGTCGATGCGGCGCACCGGCGGCCAGTACTTGTCGGCGGCCGAGACACCGGCCGGGAAGACCGCCTCGTCGCGCGTGTACGGGTGGTTCCACTCGCCGCCCAGCGCGGCCGCGGTGTGCGGGGCGTTGTGCAGCGGGTTGTCGTCGGCGGGCCACTGGCCCGAGGCGACCTTCTCGATCTCGCCGCGGATCGCGATCATCGTGTCGCAGAAGCGGTCAAGCTCGGTCAGGTCCTCGGACTCGGTCGGCTCGATCATCAGCGTGCCGGCCACCGGGAAGGACATCGTCGGCGCGTGGAAGCCGTAGTCGATGAGGCGCTTCGCGATGTCGTCGACGCTGACGCCGGTGGCCTTGGCCAGCGGGCGGATGTCCACGATGCACTCGTGCGCGACCAGCCCGTTCGGACCGGTGTAGAGGACCGGGAAGTGCGGCTCCAGGCGCTTGGCGATGTAGTTCGCCGCGAGCACCGCGACCTGGGTGGCGCGCTTGAGGCCCTCGCCGCCCATGAGGCGCACGTACGACCAGGAGATCGGCAGGATGCCGGCGGAGCCCCAGGGGGCGGCCGAGATCGGGCCGACGCCGGTCTCCGGGCCCGCGGTGGGCTGGAGCGGGTGGTTCGGCAGGTACGGGGCGAGGTGGGCGCGGACGCCGACCGGGCCGACGCCGGGGCCGCCGCCGCCGTGCGGGATGCAGAAGGTCTTGTGCAGGTTCAGGTGCGAGACGTCGCCGCCGAAGTGACCCGGCTTGGCGAGACCGACCAGCGCGTTGAGGTTGGCGCCGTCGACGTACACCTGACCGCCGGCCTCGTGGACCTCGGCGCAGATGTCGGCGACGTGCTCCTCGAACACACCGTGCGTGGACGGGTAGGTGATCATCAGCACGGACAGCTCGTCGCGGTACTGGGCGATCTTGGCGCGCAGGTCCTCGACGTCGACCTCGCCGTCGTCGGCGGTCTTGACGACGACGACCTTCATGCCGGCCATCACCGCGGAGGCGGCGTTGGTGCCGTGCGCGGAGGACGGGATGAGGCAGACGGTGCGCTGCTCGTCGCCGTTGGCGCGGTGGTAGGCGCGCACGGCCAGGAGGCCGGCGAGCTCGCCCTGCGATCCGGCGTTCGGCTGGATCGACACCTTGTCGTAGCCGGTGACCTCGGCGAGGCGCTCCTCCAGCTCGGTGATGAGCGTGACGTAGCCCTGCGCCTGCTCGACCGGGGCGAAGGGGTGGATCTGGCCGAACTCGGGCCAGGTCACCGGCTCCATCTCGGTGGTCGCGTTCAGCTTCATGGTGCAGGAGCCGAGCGGGATCATGCCGCGGTCGAGCGCGTAGTCGCGGTCCGCGAGCCTGCGCAGGTAGCGCAGCATCGAGGTCTCGGAGCGGTGCGCGTGGAAGACCGGGTGGGTCAGGTACGCGTCGGAGCGCAGCAGACCGGCGGGGAGGGCGTCCTCGACGGCGGCGTCCAGGGCCTCCACGTCGGCGGTGACGCCGAAGGCGCTCCAGACGGCGGCGAGCTGCGCGCGGCCGGTGGTCTCGTCGCAGGAGACGTACACCAGGTCGGCGTCGGCGCGGTAGAGGTTCACACCGGCCTCGCGGGCGGCGGCGACGACCTCGTCGGCCCTGCCGGGCACGCGGACGGCGAGGGTGTCGAAGTAGGAGCCGTGCACGACCTCGACGCCGCCGGCGGTGAGGCCCGCGGCGAGGATGGCGGCGTACCGGTGGGTGCGCTCGGCGATCTGCTTGAGACCGTCCGGGCCGTGGTAGACGGCGTACATGCCGGCCATGACGGCGAGCAGCACCTGCGCGGTGCAGATGTTGCTGGTGGCCTTCTCGCGGCGGATGTGCTGCTCGCGGGTCTGCAGGGCCAGGCGGTAGGCGCGGTTGCCGTCGGCGTCGACCGAGACGCCCACGAGACGGCCGGGGAGGGAGCGGGCGTGCTTGTCCTGGACGGCCATGTAGCCGGCGTGCGGACCGCCGAAGCCCATGGGGACGCCGAAGCGCTGCGTGGTGCCGACGGCGATGTCGGCGCCCAGCTCGCCCGGCGAGGTGAGCAGGGTGAGGGCGAGCAGGTCGGCGGCGACGGTGACGACGGCGCCGAGCTCGTGCGCGGCGTCGATCAGCGGCTTGATGTCGCGGACGGCACCGGAGGCGCCGGGGTACTGGATGAGCACGCCGAAGACACCGCGCTCGGCGACCTCGGCGGGGATGCCCTCGCTCAGGTCGGCGACGACGACCTCGACACCGGTCGGCTCGGCGCGGGTCTCGATGACGGCGATGGTCTGCGGCAGGGCGTCGGCGTCGACGAGGAAGACGCCGTTCTTGACCTTGCCGACGCGGCGGGAGAGCGCCATGGCCTCGGCGGCGGCGGTGCCCTCGTCGAGGAGGGAGGCGCCGGAGGTGGGCAGACCGGTCAGGTCGGCGACCATGGTCTGGAAGTTCAGCAGGGCCTCCAGGCGGCCCTGGGAGATCTCCGGCTGGTACGGCGTGTAGGCCGTGTACCAGGCCGGGTTCTCCATGACGTTCCGGAGGATGACCGGCGGCGTGAAGGTGCCGTAGTAGCCGAGGCCGATCATCGGGGCGAGGACCTGGTTGCGGTCGGCGAGCGTGCGCAGCTCGGCGAGGACCTCGGCCTCGGTGCGCGCGGCCGGCAGGCCCAGCGCCTCGGCGTTCTTGATCACGTCCGGCACCGCGGCGGCCGTGAGCTCGTCGAGCGAGCCGTAACCGACCTGGGCGAGCATCTTGGCCCGCGCCTCGGCGTCGGGCCCGATGTGCCGCTGCTCGAACGGGATGCCCTGTTCGAGCTCGGAGAGCGGAGTGCGGTTGGCGGTCATGTACGGAGGCCTCCTGGTCGTCACGACCTGCGAGGGGCACCACGGCGCGGGTACCCGGACGGCCTCCCCCTCTGTCATCTCAACCTGAGAGTTTCACCGGCACGCCTCGCGGCACGCCGGCTTTCACCGTCGGTGAGGGCGGAATGCCGTCGGACATCCGCCCTGCTTTCCAGAGTGACCTCGTCCGCGCGGTACAGGGGCCTGAGAGATTCCGGGGAGGATTTGCTCCTTCGGCGCCCACCGGAAGGTTTCTCCGGGGGACTCTCCCGCACGGGGTCGACAGCCACAACCAGCCTACCAGCGAGGTTGCGGCTCCCATCGCTCAAGTGGCCGACATCCCAGATGTGCACTTTCGTAGGGGTACAGAGCAGTTGCGACCAGTTGGAGGGACCGTGCAGACCGACATCGATCCGCGCAGCCTGATCGGCCGCAAGGCGTTCGACCGGAACGGGCACAAGATCGGAACCGTGGACGAGGTGTACCTGGACGACGCCACCGGCGTCCCCGAATGGGCCGCGGTCCGCACGGGGCTCTTCAGCCGGGACGCCTTCGTCCCCCTGGAGCCGAGCGCCCTGCTCGACGACGGCCTCCACATCCCGTACGAGCGGGCGCTCATCAAGGACGCCCCCGACTTCGGCGTGGGCCGCCACCTCTCCCCCGAACAGGAACTCCAGCTCTACCGCCACTACAGCCTCGCCCTGCCGCCCCCGCCCTCCGACGTCCCGGACAAGGACTTCGGCCGCCTGGCGGGCCAGGACGGCACCTGACGGCCCCACGAGCCGGCGACCGCAGGAAGGGCCCGCACCGCCCGCCGGTGCGGGTCAGGCCGGCGCGGCCCCCCGCACCAGCGGCAACGGCTCCGACGGCTCCAGCTCCGGGTCGTCCACGGAGAACGTCCGCACCCGTCCGGGCCCGGACCACGGCTCCTCGAACCGCACCGTGACCCGCCCGACCCCGCTCCCCTGGACCCATCCGGCCCCGTGCACCGCGTGCCGCACGTCGTGCCCGGGCGCCCAGTGCCGCTCCACGGGGCCGCGCTCCCCTGCCTCGACGGCCTCCTCCGCCTCGGCCACGGCGCCCGCCTCCGGCTCCGGCCCGGCGTCCCCCTCCGCGTCGGCGACCGCCTGGGCGAACAGGTCCTCCTGCGTGTAGTCCGCGAGCCCGCTCACCCCCACCCCGAGGAGCCGCACGCCCCCCGTCGTGTCCACCGCCTCCAGGAGCCGCCCCGCCGCCTCCCGCACGACGGCCGGGTCGTCCGTCGGCCCCCGCAGCGTCTCGGACCGGGTGAGCGTCGAGAAGTCGTACCGCCGCACCTTCAGGACGATGGTCCGCCCCGAGTGCCCCGACGCCCGCAGCCGCCCCACGCACCGCTCCGCGAGCCGTTCCACCTCCAGCCGGATCCGCACCCGGTCGTGGAGGTCCACGTCGAAGGTGTCCTCGACCGACACCGACTTGGCGTCCCGCTCGGCCACCACGCGCCGGTCGTCGTATCCCTGGGCCATCCGGTACAGGGAGGTCCCGTGCGCCCGCCCCAGGAGCCGTACGAGCTCGTCCTCGCCCGCCTCCACGAGGTCGGAGACGCTGGTCATCCCGGCGCGCCGCAGATGCTCCCCGGTGGCCGGCCCGACCCCGGGCAGGATCCTCACCGACCGCGGTCCCAGCAGCTCCCGCTCGGTCCCGGGCTCGATGAGGACGAGCCCGTCCGGCTTGGCCTCCTCCGAGGCGATCTTCGCGATCATCTTGGACCCGGCGAGCCCCACCGACCCGGTCAGCCCCGTCGTCGCGAGGATGTCCACCCGCAGCCGCTCCCCCGCCGCCCGGGCGCTCGCGCTGTCGGCGGCGACACCGCCGGCCTCGAGATCGACGAAGGCCTCGTCGAGGCTGAGCGGCTCGACGAGCGGCGAGAGCCGCCGGAGCAGCTCCATGACCTGCTCGCTGATCGAGCGGTAGAAGGCGAAGCGCGGCACGAGATAGGCCGCGTTCGGCGCGAGCCGCCGCGCCTGGCCCATCGGCATGGCCGAGTGCACCCCGAAGCGGCGCGCCTCGTAGGAGGCGGTGGCGACCACGCCCCGCGGCCCGAGACCGCCGACGATCACGGGCTTTCCGCGCAGGCTGGGCTTCGACGCCTGTTCTGCGGCGGCGAAGAAGGCATCCATGTCGAGATGCAGGATCGTGGGCGCGGCTCTCACACGTCCGATGCTGCCTCACGCCACTGACAACGCCCCCCGCGGAACGCCCGGGGCCCCGGCCCCCTGTCGAACGAGGGCGCCCGGGCCACGGAAGCCCCGGGGCGCCCGGCCCGGAGAGGCCTTGGCACCGCCCGGACCCGGAAGGCCCCGGCCCCCGCAAGCTCGCGCGGAGGAAGCGCTCAGACCGCCCTGTCGCGCCGCCGGCGCGCCAGCTCGTCGCCCGGGTTGTGCCCGACCAGCGTCTCGCCGGTGTCGACGCGCTCCCCGTGGAGCTGCGAGAGCGCCGCCTCGACGTCGCGCCAGACCACCCCGACGGCGATGCCGAAGACGCCCTGCCCGCCCTGGAGGAGGTCGACGACCTCGTCGGGCGAGGAGCACTCGTAGACCGTGGCCCCGTCGCTCATGAGCGTCATCCGCTCCAGGTCCCGGAAGCCCCGGGCACGCAGGTGCTGCACCGCGGCCCGGATGTTCTGGAGCGCCACCCCGGTGTCGAGGAAACGCTTGACGATCTTCAGCACGACGACGTCGCGGAAGCTGTACAGCCGCTGGGTCCCCGACCCGTACGCGGGCCGCACGCTCGGCTCCACCAGTCCGGTGCGCGCCCAGTAGTCCAACTGGCGATAGGTGATCCCGGCGGCCGCGCAGGCCGTCGGTCCGCGGTAGCCGATCGCCGCGTCGGCGATGCCGGCACCGGTGTCCGTCCCGAAGTCGCCCACACTGCCGTGAAGCGGATACGGAGCGCTCTCTCCGGACACGCGTCCGAGGGAGCTCCCTGCCGTACCGTCCGCGCTGCTCATCACGCCGACCCTCCGTCCTTGACCTGCCCACACGAAGGTAGGCAGTCACCAGGGGTGCGTCAACGATCGCCACACTCGGCACGCCGAGTGATAATCACCCTGAGAGTGGTTTCACGTGTCCCTCTCCCGGGAAAGGCTACTCGAATGCTCTGACGGCACCCCGCGAACGGCCTCCGGCCGCACCGCCGCGTCTCACTGGCTGCTGCTGCCGAAATCCTCCGGTGAGATCTGATCGAGGAACTCGCGGAACTTCTCCACCTCGTCCTCCTGCTCGTCCGGGATCGCGATGCCGGCGTCGTCCAGCACGCCGTCGCTGCCGAAGATCGGCGTCCCCGTCCGAAGGGCCAGTGCTATCGCGTCCGACGGCCGCGCGCTCACCTCGACGCCGCTGGCGAAGACCAGCTCGGCGTAGAAGACACCGTCACGCAGATCCGTGATGCGGACCTCGGTGAGCTCCTGTCCCACGGCCTCCAGCACGTCCTTGAACAGGTCGTGCGTCAGCGGCCGCGGCGGGGCCATTCCCTGCTGGGCGAAGGCGATCGCGGTCGCCTCCCCCGGTCCGATCCAGATGGGGAGGTACCGATCGCCTCCCACTTCACGCAGGAGCACGATCGGCTGGTTGGAGGGCATTTCCACCCGGACACCCACAACGTCGAGCTCGTTCACACAGCAACCCTAGGACGTGCCCGACCGGTTTGGATAGTCGGGCCCCGCCGGACGCCTCACCGCGTCACTGGAGCCGGATCCCCAGAGCGCTCTGGACGAGGGCCGCGTGCAGCCGCACCGACTGCGCGGCGAGTTCCTTCGCGGTGGCCTCCGCATGGGCTCTGGTCTGCGGGTTACGGTGCCGGCGCAGCGGCGCGACCACCTGCTCGATCAGCCCGGCCTCCCGGTCGGCGGCCGCCTTGACGGCCCGCAGGTGCCGGGGCTCCAGACCGAATCTCCCCAGATCCGCTACGAGCCTGGCGACGGCGACGGCATCGGCGTCGTAGCCGCCGCCCTCCGCCTCGGCGATCAGGCCGTACGACTCCCACTCGGCGAGCTCGGCCTCGGTCACCTCGGCGGCGGCGATCAGCTCGGCCCGTCCGAGCCGCGCGACGGACGGCGTCTCCGCCTCGTCCTGCTCCCAGGCCCCCTCCAGCAGGTCCCGCCGGCGTCCGGGCGCCGGGAGCTTGATCTCCTCGCCCCGCGCGAGGGCGTCGAGGTGCTCACGGATGACCTTCAGCGGGAGGTAGTGGTCCCGCTGCATCCGCAGGATGCGGGCGAGCCGCTCCACGTCCTCCGGGCTGAACTTCCGGTATCCGGAGGCCGTCCGCCGGGGCTCGACCAGCCCCTCGGCCTCCAGGAACCGGATCTTGGAGATCGTCACTTCGGGAAACTCGTCGCGCAGCTGGTTCAGCACCGTGCCGATGCTGACCAGCCGGTCGCCCGCGGTGGCGGTGCCGGATCCGGCACCGCCCGTCGGTGTTCGCAGCATGGACCTTCCCTGAAGGGATTCCCCGAGGCGTCACACGCCTCGCTGGCTCGAGTAGAAGACCAGCCGGTACTTGCCGATCTGCACCTCGTCGCCGTTGGACAGGACGACGACGGAGTCGATCGGCTCACGGTTGACGTACGTGCCGTTGAGGCTGCCGACATCGGCGACGGTGAAGCTGCCGTCCTGCGCCCGCCGGAACTCGACATGCCGCCGGGAGACGGTGAAGTCGTCCAGGAAGATGTCGCTCTGCGGGTGACGGCCGGCCGTCGTCAGCTCGCCGTCGAGCAGGAACCGGCTGCCCGAGTTCGGCCCCCGGCGCACCACGAGGAGCGCGGAACCCGAAGGCAGCGCCTCCACGGCGGCGAGCGCCTCGGGAGACAGCGACGGAAGGGCGGTCTGACCGGTGATCTCCGCCTCGTACGCCTCGATCCCCGAGATGGAGATCGTCGACGTCGTCTCCGACGCGCGCTCGGCGGCGGCCCCGCCCCGCAGCGGCGTACCGCAGTGGGAGCAGAAGCGGCTGTCCGCCGTGTTGCGGTGACCGCACCTCGTACACACCGGCATGGACGCATCCTCCTGCCGCGGCTGCCCCGCGGAGGTCTGTGTCGCGTACGGGTCGGACGTAAACCCTCCACCCGTACTTGAGGTTGATGGTTCTCCGAAACCTATGCGGGCGGCCCCGGCGTGGTCAACAGAAGACGCGCCCTGTGCGCCCGGAATGTCACCGCCCCGACCCTCGACCTCGTCACGGAAGAGCGGGCGCTCGCCGCCCGGCTCCTCGCTCTGGGCGTGGCGCGGCGCGGCGTGCCTGGCGTTGCCGCCGTCCTCGCGTGCGCTCTTGCCGAACAACTTCGCAAACAACTTCACGGGCGATTCCCCTTGACCGAAACAGACCCGCCCGTGGGGCAGGACGAACCGAGATCCTTCACACCTGCCGACCCGGACACTTTCACAACGTCCGTATCCTCCGGACAGTTTCCACCACGCACCACCCTTGTGGTGCGCCGACCCCCCGCAACGTCATGCCGTTGTCGCGGGAACCCCCTCGTCCCCCTCTCACTGGGAGGACGACTGAGCGTAGTCAGGCCGCTTCGCGGGTCGCAAGGCGTCGACGACGATCTTCGCCGACCGCTCCACCGTGGCTGTGGCCTGCTCCTTCTCCAGGGTCTGCACGACGCCGCCGGGGATGTTGAGCGCGGGCTCCAGATCCTCCGGCTTGCCGATGACCTTGAAGACGTACGGAGCGGTCACCTTCGTTCCATCGATCCGCATGTCGTCACCGCTACCGGTGAAATAACTGTCCGCGACGACCCGGACGTCGTTCACCTGGATCGCCTCGGCACCCGCCGCGCGCAGCTCCTGGATGGCGTCGAGCAGCATGTCCGACTCGACCGCCCCGGTGGGATCCCCCACCGTGAGGGTGATGCCCGGCCCCTCGGCGGCGACGGTGCCGGCCAGGATGCCGAGCTGCCGCTCCTTCTCCTGGGTCTGCTTGCGCGCCTCCTCGGCCTGGTCCGAGCTGGACTCCAGCTCGGAACGCTGCTTCTCCAGGCGGGTCTTCTCGTCCTCCAGGCGCTGCGTGCGGTCGTCGAGTTCGTCGAGGATCCGCACGAGGTCCTCCTGGCGGGCCCCGCGCAGCGCGCTGTTCTCGCTCGTCGAGGAGACCTGGATGGCGAGACCGAGGCCGAGGACGAACAGCAGGAGGGCGACGACGAGTTGGGCCCGGGTCACCCGCGGCGGCCACAGCGCGGAGGCGAGCCTCCGCCGCCCGCTCGGCTCGTCGGCGGGCGGCGCGGCCACGACGGGCACGTCGGGCGCCACGGGCGCCCGAGGCACCTCGGGCGCCGGGACGTCCTCGTCCCGCTGCTCGGGCTTCGCGGCCCCGGGCTTCCCGGCCTCGGGGGCTCCGGGCGCGCCGGCCCCGGACACCTCGGGCTTCTCGACCCGCTCCGGCTTCTCGGGGCTCTGGGGGCCCTGCGGACTCTGAGGGCTCTGCGGATTCTCGGGACCCTGCGGATTCTCGGGGTTCTGACGGTTCTCGCTCATCGGCCTCACGCCCGGAAGACGTGACGCCGGATGGCGGCCGCGTTGGAGAAGATGCGGATGCCGAGCACGACGACCACACCGGTCGACAGCTGCGCGCCCACGCCCAGCTTGTCGCCGAGGAAGACGATCAGCGCGGCCACGACCACGTTGGAGAGGAACGAGACCACGAAGACCTTGTCGACGAAGATCCCGTCCAGCATGGCCCGCAGGCCGCCGAAGACCGCGTCGAGGGCGGCGACCACGGCGATCGGAAGATAGGGCTCGACCACCGCCGGAACCTCGGGGCGGACCAACAGTCCGACCACGACTCCGACGATCAGGCCCAGTACGGCGATCACGATGTGCCCTTCCCTGTGTCGGCCGTGGCCCGACCGGAGGGCGTCGCCGCCCCGGCCCCCCTCGGCTCTGCGGTACGTACGGTCAGGCTCGGCGCGGCCGGCAGGCGCACGTCGCCCTCGACCGAGATCCTGCTCCTGATCCCGAAGTTCTCCACCAGCGCGTGCAGGTACTGCCCGTCGGCGCTGTCCTGGAACGCGGTGCTCAGCCGCTGTCCGTCCCCGACGGCGAGAACGGTGTACGGCGGCACCAGCGGCTTGTTGTCGACCAGTACGGCGTCACCGGCCGCCCTGATCGCGGACAGCGACGTCAGCCGCTGCCCGTTGATCGCGACCGCCTCGGCGCCCGACTCCCACAGCCCGTTGACGACCCGCTGCATGTCCCGGTCGCGCACCCGGCCCGTGTCGGAGAAGCCCGCGCTCTCCCTCGGTCCGCCGCCACCGGTGTCGGTGCCCTTGGCGTCGTCGACGACGAGTTTCACCCCGGGGCCGTGCACCGGCGTCGCGCCCGACAGCAGGGCCACGAGCTCGGCCTGGTCCCCGCCGTGCTGCTGCAGGGCCTGCCGCTGGCGCTCCCCCACCTCGGCCCGGATCCGCTCGACGTCCTCCTCCAGCCGGTCGGCGCTGGACGTCTCCTTGTCGATCCGGTCGATCAGGTCCTGCCGCTCCTTGGCCACGACCGGCGCGGAGATCCGTGCCTCGGCCGCGCCGACGGTCACTACGACGGCGGCGAGCAGCAGACCCGCGGCGACCCCCAGCTTGGCCCGCAGGTTACGGGGCGTCCCACCGCCCTCGGCCGCCCGCCGGGCGGTCGCCTCGGCGTAGCCGTCGTCGAGCGCGTGGTCGATCACGTTGTTCAGCAGCGACATGGACGCGTCCGGACGCGGCGGTGACGATCCGGTGCTCCGAACGGGGGGCTGCTGCGACATGCCGCACATCGTCGCACGTCGCACGGCCTACCGCCGAATGGCCCCTCCGTACGGCCGGGAGGCACCCTGCGGGCACCTCCCGGCCGAACCGCCCGAACCGTCAGCGACCTGCGCTGTCGACCACCTCGGCCCACTCGTCGAGCAGGGCCTGCGCGGAGGCGTCGTCGGGCCCCTCCGCCCACAGATGGGTGACGGCCTCGGCGGGGTCGGGCAGCACCATCACCCACCGTCCGTCGGCCTCGACCACCCGGACTCCGTCGGTGGTGTCCACGGAGCGGCTGCCCGCCGCCTCCACCACCCGGCGCATCACGAGCCCCTTCACGGCCCACGGGGTCGCGATGTCCTTCTTCAGGACGTGCGCCCGCGGGATCCGGGCATCGATCTGGCTCAGCGTGAGCTGCGTCCGCGCCACGAGACCGATCAGCCGCACGAAGGCGGCGGCCCCGTCGAAGACGCTGCTGAACTCGGGCACGATGAACCCGCCGCGCCCGTCGCCGCCGAAGATCGTCGACTCCTCGCGCCCGACCCGCGTGAGGTCGTCGGGCGAGGTGGTCGTCCACTCGACCTGGGTGCCGTGGTACGCGGCGACCTGCTCGGCGATGCGGGTCGTGGTCACCGGCAGCGCGACCCGCCCGGACCGCCGTTCGGCCGCCACCAGGTCCAGCATGACCAGGAGCGCCCGGTCGTCCTCGATGATCCGCCCGCGCTCGTCCACCAGCGAGAGCCGTTCACCGACGGGATCGAAGCGCACCCCGAACGCGGCGCGCGCCGAGGCCACGATCTCCCCGAGCCGCACGAGCCCGGCCCGCCGGCTCTCGGCCGACTCGGTGGGCCGGGACTCGTCGAGCCCGGGGTTGATCGTCAGCGAGTCGACCTGGAGCCGCCCGAGCAGACTGGGCAGCACGAGCCCGGCACTGCCGTTGGAGGCGTCCACGACGACCTTCAGACCGGCTTCCGCGATCCCGGTGGTGTCGACGTTCCGCAACAGCGAACCGGTGTACGAGTCGAAGACGCTCGCCGGGAAGGAGAGGTCGCCGATCTCGCCGGGGAAGGCCCGCCGGTACTCCTGGCGCGCGAACACCCGGTCGAGCTTCCGCTGCTGCGCCTGCGAGAGGTCCGCCCCGCGTTCGTCGAAGAACATGATGTCCACGGAGTCGGGCACCCCGGGCGAGGTTCTGATCATGATCCCGCCGGCGCCGCCGCGCGCGGTCTGCTGCCGCGCCACCGGCAGGGGCACGTTCTCCAGGTCCCGCACGTCGATGGCGCTGGCCTGCAGCGCGGAGATCACCGCCCGCTTCAACGCCCGGGCGCCCCGGGAGTGGTCGCGCGCGGTGGTGACGGTCGACCCCTTCTTCAGGGTCGTGGCATAGGCCCCGGCGAGCCGGACGGCCAGCTCCGGGGTGATCTCCACGTTGAGGATGCCGGAGACCCCGCGCGCCCCGAAGAGATGGGCCTGCCCTCGGGACTCCCAGATGACGGAGGTGTTGACGAAGGCGCCGGCCTCGATCGTCTTGAAGGGGTAGACGCGCACGTTCCCCTGCACGATCGATTCTTCGCCGACGAGGCACTCGTCCCCGATGACGGCGCCGTCCTCGATCCGGGCGGCCCGCATGATGTCGGTGTTCTTCCCGATCACACAGCCCCGCAGATTGCTCTGCTGCCCGATGTAGACGTTGTCGTGGACGACCGCCTTGTGCAGGAAGGCGCCGCTCTTCACGACCACGTTCGAGCCGATGACGGTGTGCTCGCGGATCTCGGCGCCCGCCTCGACCTTGGCGTAGTCGCCGATGTAGAGCGGCCCGCGGAGCACGGCGTCGGGATGCACCTCGGCGCCTTCCGCGACCCACACCCCGGGCGAGATCTCGAAGCCGTCGAGGTCGACCTGGACCTTGCCCTCCAGGACGTCCGCCTGTGCCTTCACATAGCTCTCGTGGGTGCCGACGTCCTCCCAGTAGCCCTCGGCGACATAGCCGTAGATCGGCTTGCCCTCCTTCATCAGCTGCGGGAAGACATCACCCGACCAGTCGACCGGAACATCCGCCTCTACGTAGTCGAAGACCTCGGGCTCCATCACGTAGATGCCCGTGTTCACGGTGTCCGAGAAGACCTGGCCCCAGGTGGGTTTCTCCAGGAAGCGCTCGACCTTTCCCTCTTCGTCGACGATGGTGATGCCGAATTCCAGCGGATTCGGCACCCGTGTCAGGCAAACCGTGACAAGGGCGCCTTTCTCCTTGTGGAAGGCGATGAGATCAGTGAGGTCGAAATCGGTGAGCGCATCGCCCGAGATGACGAGGAAAGCGTCGTCCTTCAACGCTTCCTCGGCGTTCTTCACACTTCCCGCTGTACCGAGCGGCTTTTCCTCGTTGGCATACGTGAGCTCCATCCCGAGCTCTTCTCCGTCGCCGAAGTAGTTCTTGACGAGCGACGCGAGAAACTGCACGGTGACGACGGTCTCGTTGAGACCGTGCCTCTTGAGCAGTCGTAGGACATGCTCCATGATCGGCCGGTTCGCCACCGGCAGAAGAGGCTTGGGCATGCTCGAGGTCATGGGGCGAAGGCGGGTTCCTTCGCCACCGGCCATCACGACGGCCTTCATGTCGGAAGCGTCCTCCTTGAAGAGACGACGGTCCTGCCGACTTCACCTGTCTGTTCAGGGGCCCCTCGGACGTCCTCGTTGTTGCCGGCGACGCTGCTCGACACAGGACAGACGGGCTCAATCGGCCGCGGTATCCGCCTTCACGAGTCGACGGACCTGGACCACGTAGAGGATCCCTGCCCACCAATACAGAGTTGTACCCCATCCGGCGAAGGCCCACCCGAAAACTTCAGCGAGTGACGAGAGCCAGCCCGTTCCGTCACTGAGAAGCAGCAACGGGAACGCGTACATCAAGTTGAAAGTCGCAGCTTTGCCGAGGAAGTTCACCTGCGGCGGCGGGTAGCCGTGCCGGCGGAGGATTCCCACCATCACGAGCAGCATGACCTCGCGCGCCAGGAGTGCGGCGGTCAGCCACAGGGGCAGGATCTCCCGCCAGGTGAGTCCCACGAGGGTGGACAGGATGTACAACCGGTCGGCGGCGGGATCGAGCAGCCGGCCGAGGCTGCTGATCTGGTTCCAGCGACGGGCGAGCTTGCCGTCGAGATAGTCGCTGACGCCACTGAGCGCCAGCACGACGAGCGCCCACACATCACTGTTGGGCCCACCGAACTCGGGACGGAGAATCAGCCACAGAAACAGCGGCACGCCGACGAGGCGCGCCATGCTGAGAATGTTGGGGATGGTGAGGACCCGGTCGGTCTGAACGCGAGTCTCCTGGACCTCCACCCGGGGGCCTCCTGCTGGGACGGTGCCGACATTGCCCCCCGACCTTACCCTCAGCCACCACACGGGGGCGCACAGGGTCCCCTCCGGCCTTGGAACGCAAAAATGCCTCAACCCCCGGACATGGTCCGGGGGTTGAGGCTAAAAATTGTTCGGCGGCGTCCTACTCTCCCACAGGGTCCCCCCTGCAGTACCATCGGCGCTGAAAGGCTTAGCTTCCGGGTTCGGAATGTAACCGGGCGTTTCCCTAACGCTATGACCACCGAAACTCTATGAAGTTGAACTCAACCGGCATGGGAGTTCGTTGCTTCAGAACTAACACAGTGGACGCGAGCAACTGAGGACAAGCCCTCGGCCTATTAGTACCGGTCAGCTCCACCCCTTACGGGGCTTC